>CAYMRQ010000039.1:0-7749 GCA_964392845.1 uncultured Rhizobium sp. | reverse complement strand
CGGCACCATCCATTCCTTGGGATGCTTCGAATAGTCGATCTTGGTCCAGCTGTCGCCGACCCGCACGTAATACGGCTGGTGGTCGTGATGCATCAGCGAATGGTCGTACTTGATGCCACGTTCGAGCAAAAGCTCGTTCGTTACGGTCGAGAACTCCCACCAGGGGGCGACATAACCCGTCGGCCGCCGGCCTGAAAGCTGCGTCACCAGATCGATGCATTTGTCGAGTACCGCCATTTCCTGTTCGCGCGTCATCGCGATCGGGTTCTCGTGCGAATAGCCGTGAATCCCGATCTCGTGCCCAGCCTCCGCGACGGCCTTCATCTCGCCCGGAAACGTCTCGATCGAGTGGCCGGGGATGAACCACGTCGTCTTGATGCCGAGCCGCGCGAACAGCTTCAGCAGACGCGGACCGCCGATCTCGCCGGCGAACAGGCCGCGCGAAATGTCGTCGGGGGAGTCCTCACCGCCATAGGAGCCGAGCCACCCAGCGACGGCATCAACATCAACACCAAACCCGCACAGGATCTCCTTCGCCATCGTCTTTCTCCAGCCGCTGCGTCGGTGTGTCAGGGTCGTTTCAGCGGCACCTCTTCGAGCGGCGCCGCCCAGGGATACGGATCAAAGATGGGATCGAGGCCCGGACAAGCTTCCGCCATGCAGTCATTTTGGTGGTTACCTCCCCGTGCACCTTTGGTTTTCCGCTATCTCACCGGGCGCTCACACTGCCGCGAGCCGCTGCTGATAGACGGACAAATGCGCGTATGCGGAGGCGAGAAGCGGCGTCGCGATGCCCGCTCTCGCGCCGCGTGCGAGGAGGTCGCCGATGATTTGCTCGGCCTCGATCGGGCTGCCTTGCTGCAGGTCGCGGAACATCGACGGGCTTTGGGTCGAACCCGGTGTCGTCAGCGTCTTGCGGGCGGCTTCAAGGAAAGCGGGATTCGGCGCCTCGCCAACGGCGCTCACCACGCTCACGACCTCGTCGAGAAAGCCCAGGATGAAGGATGCGCCGCCCGGCGCGGCCACCACTTCGCCGATATTGCCGCGCATCAGGCAGGTGATCCCGCCCAGCGTGGCGAGCATCGTCCATTTCTCCCACATCTCGTATTCGATCGAACGCGACAGCCGGGCATCGAACCCCGCGCCTTGCATGAAAGCATGAAGCCGCTCCATCCGCGGTGAGACCGAGCCGTCCCGCTCGCCGTAAGCGAGTTCCTGAAACTGCGCGAGTTGCACGATCCGCCCATCGGTATCGATCGTGGCTGCGACCTTGCAGACGCCGCCGACGACCGCCTCCTTTCCGAAGCGATCTTCCAGAATGTCGATGTGATGCATCCCGTTCAGCATCGGGATGATTGCCGTCTCCGGACCAATAGAGGTCGCGAAATCGGGGATCGCCGCATCGAGCGAATAGGCTTTCACCGCCAGCAGCACGGCATCGTAGGACGCACCGATGTCGTCAGCCGTGACGAGGTTCGGCCTCACCGTCACGTTGCCATGCGGGCTGACGATCTGCAAACCGGTTTCCCGGAGTTGGGCGGCGCGCCGCGCCCGCACCAGGAACCTTACGTCCCGTCCGGCCCGGGCCAGGCGTCCGCCGAAATACCCGCCGGTCGACCCGGCTCCGACAACCAAGAGACGCATATGATTTTTCCCGTCGACAGCAACCCGCATCGGGGCGTTTCGATTAGCGCGCGGGCAGTTTGCCTTGTGCGCGGTCGACGGCAGAAGTGCTAAATCGTGAGCCCCGGCAAGCGTCGGGCCGCTTGGAGCGATCCGCACGCATCGAGGCGGCGGTAGCCCCTCCAGGGAGCCATCATTTGCGGAGGTCAATCCAGCTTTGGATGGCGCGTGTGCCAATCCGTGATCGACTGGAATGCGTGGCCGGCTCGAAGCAGGAGATCCTCCGACAAATGCTTTCCGACCAGCTGGAAACCGATCGGCGCGCCACGTTGGTCAAAGCCGCCGTTCATGGTCAGCGCCGGCATCCCGGTCAAATTGAAGGGACCTGCATAGCGCAACAGTTCGGCAAGATCGCCCTGCGCCATCTCTATCCACTCGGCGGCGCTGGGCATCGGCGTGGGCCACACCGGGATCAGCAAAACATCGATATCCCGGAAAGCCGCCGCCACCTGACCCACGAATTTGTCGCGCTGGATATGAGCCTTGCCAAGCTCCCCGGCGCTCACTTTGCGGGCGGCCTCCAGCACGCGGCCCAGCGCCGGTCCGTATTCGGCGGCACGGCCGGGATATGTCGCCTCATGCGCGATCGCCGCCTCGGCGAGGCACAGATGCAGCCAGGCGGTCGTGGCATCCGTGATTGCAGGGAAATCGACGGGAACCGGCCTCGCGCCCAACGCCACCAGCGCATCCTTCGCGCCGCTCAACGCGGTTAGCACGTCGCCGCCCAGCCCGTCGAATGCATAAGCCTGCGCGATCCCAACACGCAGCCCGCGAATGCTGGCCGTGAGGCCGGCGACGTAGTCGGGCACGGGCGAGAGCAGCGCGGTCGGGTCGCACGGGTCCGCGCCGGCGATCGCCGCCAGCATGGCCGCGCAATCGGCCGCGGTGCGTGTCATCGGCCCGATGTGATCGAGCGATTCCGACAGCGGGAAGACGCCGTAACGGCTGACCCGACCCCAGGTCGGCTTGAGACCTGTCAGCCCGCACGCCGCTGACGGAAACCGGATTGATCCGCCGGTGTCGGAGCCGAGCGATCCGTAGCATAGTCCCGCCGCGGTCGCTGCTCCCGACCCGCTCGACGACGCGCCTGTCCACACGTCCGCATGCCAGGGATTGACCGGTGTCGGCATGCCGGGATGATGGATCGCAAACGCGCCCTCCGTCATCGACAGCTTGCCAAGAATGATCGCCCCGGCGCGTTCGAGTCGCTCCACCACGGTGCAGGTATAAGGTGGAATGAAGTCCTTATGGATGAGCATTCCGGCCGCGGTCGGCGCGCAATCCGTGTAGCACAAATCCTTCACCGCGATCGGCACGCCATGAAGCGGTCCACGCCAAAGGCCGCGGTTGAGTTCTGCCTCTGCCTGCCGCGCTTTGGCCATTGCGCGATCCGCGAGCAGCGTCGTGTACGATCGCAGCGCTCCGTCGTGTTGAGCGATGCGCGCCAGGATCGTTTCGCTGAGCGTAGTCGGCTGCAGCTCTCCGCGCCGCAGCCTTCCCGAAACTTCCATGAGACTGAGATAGTGGACAGCATCCGAGGTCATGTCCGCGGTCCCTCATCCGATCGCACTCGCCGGTCGTCGCCTCCGGCTGCGCGGCAGCGAGATGATCATGGCCGGATTTTCGGCGTCCCGATACACCGGTTTGCCTCCACGCGGTCAGGTACGTGCGTAGAACTGACAGCCGCTAGCGCGCCCTCGATGTCGGCGATGTCATGACCTCCTCGCGATCGACGAAATCTGGGGCGCTGCTCCTTTTCGCTTTCGTGATCGTCGCCTGGGGGCTCAACTGGACGGTGAAAAAACTCATTGTCACGCAGGTAACGCCTCTTTGGACGACGGCTATTCGCACAGGCATCGGGGCCCTGGCGCTGCTCGCGATGCTCGCGGCGAGCAAGCAATTCCGCATTCCCAAACGGGGCGATGTCCCGGTCGTGCTCGCGATTTCGCTGTTCCACATGGTTGCCTTCGCCGCGCTGATAACGATGGGCCTTAAGTACGTCCCGGTCGGCCGCTCGATCGTCCTCGGCTACACGACGCCACTCTGGGTCGCTCCGGCGGCGTGGCTACTGCTCAAGGAGGATCTGTCGGCGCGGCAGTTGGTTGGGATCATGATCGGGCTCACCGGCCTCGCGGTGATGTTCAACCCGTCGGCATTTGATTGGACCAATCGCGACGCCGTTCTGGGCAATGGGCTCCTGCTCCTGTCGGCGCTGGCCTGGTCGGTGAGCATTCTTTACACGCGGGCGCATAACTGGATAGCGACGCCATTTCAACTCGTCTTTTGGCAAGCGCTTCTGGCCACAATCCTTTTGACAATCCTGGCGCTGTTAATCGAAGGCGAACTCGATATCGTCTGGAGCAGCACCTTGATCATGTGGTTCGCGTACAGCGGGTTGGTGGGAACAGCGCTGGGTTTTTGGGCCATGACGGTCGCCGGCCGCAGCATTCCGGCGACCACCACGTCTCTCGGCATCTTGGCAACACCGGTCGTTGGCATCGCCAGTTCGGTCGCGTTCCTCGGCGAGCAGGTCGATCAAGCGCTTCTGATGGCCGCTACGATGATCGGCATCGGCATCGGCACGTTCAGTCGCTCCTCTTGAGGCAGGGAAAGAGCTGGCTTGGGGCCCGTGCCGGGCTTGATCTTCCACGAACGCCCGGCTGCGCCATGATCGCCAGAGCGGCTCGCGATCAATATTGCCGGGCGGACGGTGATCCGGGCTATCCCGGGCTGCAAGGGCCGTCCGACGGGCTGTCGCTTGGGCTGGAGCTGATGGGGTTTGCCGGGGCAGATGCCGGCTTACTCGCGATCGGCGCCGCGGTTTGCGACCTCTTCGGCGCGGCGCGGCGCGATAGCGGGCGGGCGAGGCCTGGCCCGGCGCTTTCTGCCCGCGGTCAATCGGGCTATCGTCGCGCGCGGGCCGTGCGGAGGCCCTGGCATTTTCCCGGGAGGAGTTGATGCGCTTCGGGTGGCTCACCCTATCTCTGTCGCCTTCCCCGGAAGAGGATGCCGCGCGCATCGATCAGCAGATCGCGCAGGTGTGCGTCGCCGAACAGCTCGGGTTCAGCGATGTGTGGCTGACCGAGCATTATTTCACCGGCGAGAGCGTCTACAACGACGCGCTGCTGTTCGCCTCGGCCATCGCGATGCGCACCGAGCAGATCCGCATCGGTTTTGCCGTCGTCCAGCTGCCGTTTCACCACCCGGTCCGCCTCGCCGTCCAGCTGGCCCTGCTCGACAACCTCAGCAAGGGCCGCATCGATGTCGGGGTCGGCAAGGGCACGATCTACAACGAATACGAATTCGTCGGGCATGGGCTGCGCAGCGACGACAGCCGCGAGCGCATGGAGGAGGCGATCGAGATCATCGAGCGCCTATGGAACGGCGGCCCGGTGACCTATAGCGGCAAATATTTCCAGGTGCATGTGCCGGAATTGCGGCCGCGCCCGGTGCAGCGCCCGGGGTTGCCGTTGTGGCGCAGCGTCATCTCGCCGGCTTCGTTCAGCGAATGCGGCCGGCTCGGCGTGCCGATCCTGACCGCGCGGCTGCCGGTCGCCCGGATCAGGGAGCGGTGGGCGGCGTACGAGGCCGGGCTCGAAGCCGGCGGGCATGACGCGCTGACGCGGGCGCGGCTGCTGGCGCAGAGCGCGTTGTGGCGCAACGTCTATGTCGCCCAATCCGACGCGCAGGCCGAGGACGAGCTTTCGGCGCTGCTGCTGCGGACCCGCGGCCACATGATGCATGTCCGCGCCGCCTACAACCCGCCGGACTTCGCGATCGACCCGGCGATGCTCAACCCGTGGGCCGATCCGGCGACCGGCGACGCCGACGCGCTCAAATACGTTCTCGCCACCGGATGCTTGTTCGGCTCACCGGCGCGGGTGCAGGAGCAGGTGGCCGAGCTGCGCGATGTCGGGGTTCAGCACCTGCTGTGCCAGACCGGGTTCGGCGACATGAGCCACGAGCAGAACCTTGCCTCGATGCGCCGCTTCGGCCACGAGGTGATGCCGGCATTCCGGCGATCGTAAAAAGCGGCCCTGCTGTTGTGACCTGGCGCTTCGCTGCCGGTGGTCGATATCGGCGTGCGATCCAGATCGAAGACGGCCACGGCGAAACCCTGATCGGGAACGGACCACATGCCGGCTAGCAATCGACAAGCGTTCGCGACCCGCGCCGTCCATGGCGGCGGCGGGCCGGAAGCATCAACGGGCGCGGTAACGGTGCCGATCTTTGCGACGTCCACCTATGCCCAGGAAAGCCCGGGGGTTCATCGCGGATACGAGTACGCGCGCACCCGCAACCCGACGCGCGAAGCGTTGGAGCGCTGTGTCGCGGATCTGGAGAACGGCGCCTCGGGCTTCGCTTTTGCGTCAGGCTCGGCCGCCGTCGCAACAATGCTCGAATGCCTCGACCAAGGGTCGCACGTCATCGCTACCGACGATCTCTACGGCGGCACCTTGCGGCTGTTCGAGCGCGTGCGGGGACGCAGCGCCGGGCTCACGCTGACCCGGGTAGACATGTCGGACCCGAAAGCGGTGGAGGCGGCGATCCGTCCGGAAACGCGCCTCATCTGGGTCGAGACGCCGACCAACCCGATGCTGAAACCGGTCGATCTCGCGGCGATTGGGGCGATCGGCCAGCGGTATGGCATCTGGACCGGCGCCGACAACACCTTTGCCAGCCCCTATGTCCAGCGGCCGCTCGATCACGGGTTCAGCGTCGTCATCCACTCGACGACGAAATATCTCAACGGGCATTCGGATGTGATCGGCGGCATGGCGGTTGTCGGCGATTTGATCGCGGATCTCGACCAGGCGATGGCTGGCGTCGCCAGTTGAGGTCCTTTCGCGTCCAGGTCAGCGACCGATCTTCTACGAAACAAACGTGTCGAGATGGCGCGCATCTTCCGCTGTTTTCCTGCCGGACGGTGTGGGCCTCTTCCAGCCGTTGGTCGGCCTTTTGAGCCCGCATTCCCGGGAGAAATCTTGTCGCTCATCGCCCGGCTGCAGGTGCCGCCCGCTCCGGCATGACAGCGGCGGGTGTCAGATGAGAAAGACGACGAAGGCAGAGGTGCGCCTGGAATGAAGCAAAGCCACGAGTGCCGGACCCGCGAGCCGAGCAACCCGAACGATTGGCTGCGAACGAGGCTGGTTGCGCCTGAATTTCATTGCGGTGTGCCTCGATGAGACGGAAGATCGCGCTCAACAGCCCCGGAATCTGGGGAATGTCGCCTAAGATGGCTCCCCAGTTGGTGCCTCGTGTCTCTCCTGGGCTCCAGGCGTGAGGACCGGGTGCCAACGAGACGAGGCAAAACGATGGCGGCTACGCTTCACAGAGGAGACGGACATATGGCACAAAAAGGTCGCGGGATTTTCATGGTGTACGTTGATATCGACGCCCAGCACGTGCAGGAATTCAACGAATGGTATAACAAGGAACATCTACCGGAATTGCTGTCGGTGCCCGGCATTCTCTCAGCTTCCCGCTACGAGGCGGTCAAGGGTGGCCCGCAGTACCTGGCATGCTATGAACTGGAAAGCGTGGCGGTGATGCAGACGCCGGCGTTTACCAGCCGGCCGCGGACGCCGTGGGGACAGAAAGTCTCGCCGTCCGTAATTGGGAAGAATTTGACACGCATTGTCGGGGAACAGATTTACCCGGACGGCGTGGAAATGCCGGAGCGCGGCATGGCGCCGGTGTTGCAGATTGGCCGCATGTCCGTCCCCGCCGAGGTCGATGCGGAGTGGAACGCCTGGTACAGTGGGGAATATGTACCAGGCTACCGCAAGGTGCCGGGAGTAATCTACGCTCGTCGCTATCGGGTCCTCGATGGTACCAGCGGCTACAGCACGGTCTACGAATTTGCCAGTACGGCCGTGCCCGAAAGCCCGGAGTGGAAGGAGCAACAGCAACATTCCTCGCCCAATTCGCCGCGCATGCGGCAGGCCATGACGCATGCACCGGGTTCTGCCGGGGTGTACGTACGGGTGAATCCCTAAAGTCCAGGGTCCGCTAGTGTACCGACTCTAACGCATGTCGCCCACGGGCCACTTTTTCGAGAATAGC
>CAYMRQ010000038.1:0-27866 GCA_964392845.1 uncultured Rhizobium sp. | reverse complement strand
TAGCCCGCATTTCTCACAGCCCGCCGGTTTATCGGGGTAAATCGATGCGGTTCGCGTTGAACGAGTCTGCCGGTCTTGGTGACGCGCTTTGCGCGTGTCGGTAGAGGTAATTCGGCTGTTTGCTGTCGGTCGTTATTTTCAATCGCTTTCCCGGGTTCAGTGGCCGGCGATGGCAAGTGCGGCGTGGGCGGCGCGGTACTCGGCCTGATCGGGGAAGGCGGAGGGCATGGCGAGCTTGATGCGGCGCACGCTGGTGCGGCGCAAGGCGCAGACCAACACATAGGCGATCGAAGCGGGTCGTCGGTGGCGTCGAGGTCGAGGATGATCTGCCGCGGCGGCGCGCCGTGCGCGTCGAGAAACAGAGCAACGAACAATCCTTCGATCCTCCCCTCGCCATAGCTGATCTTGTGATAGCGCGAAGGTTCCGCGCGGCTCAGCTCCAGCCGGTTGAGCGTCGATTTGCCGGCCAAGGGCGCACAATCCGAGCGCTTGGCTGCGAGCTTGCCGGCCAAGACCGCCATCACCAGGTCATGACGCAGTTCGTCGTGGTCGATCAGATCCTCGTAACCCAGCGCAATCCCCAATACCCGCTGCCCAACCAGGGTCGGCACCCGATGCTCGATCAGAGCGGCCGCGCGGTGGTCCGTGAAGCAGCCGGCAAACCGCGCGATCAACCCGATCGCCCGGTCGGTGGCGCCCAGCAACATCGCGCCGGCCTGCGAGGTGATCTTGCCGCCGTCGAACCCGGCCACCACCGCGCGCCCCTCGACCGCTGTGAAACCAAACAGATCCGCGCTACACTCTGTCGGCACCGGGCTTCCCCTGAACCTGAGACAAACCGCTGTTGCAACACGATTTTCTCAGATGCAGCAGCCCGATGCACCTACCCCGTTTGAGAAATCCGGGCTAAAACCGGACAGATCACGCGCTACAAAAACCGGACACATCACGAGTCAGCCACAGCCTGTCCCGGCGGCTTGTCGGCGCGGCATTTCCCCGCCAAACTGCGCCGCCCGCCCCCAGCCTCCCACTCCCGCCCCGGGAAAGGGGGAGGGTGGCGATGGCGTCCGCTCGGAGCCATGCGATGAAAAACCAGATGCCCGGCCATACCGGCCGCCATTTCCTGCAGATCCCCGGCCCGACCAATGTGCCCGATCGGGTGTTGCGGGCGATCGCCATGCCGACGATCGATCATCGCGGCCCGGAATTCGCCGAACTCGGCAAGGAAATCGTCGCCGGCATGCAGCGTGTGTTGCAGACCAAGGGCACCGTGGTGGTCTACCCCTCCTCCGGCACCGGGGCGTGGGAGGCGGCGCTCGTCAACACGCTGTCTTCGGGCGATCGGGTGCTGATGGTCGAGACCGGTCATTTCGCCACGCTGTGGCGGCAGATGGCAACGCGGCTCGGGCTCGACATCGAGTTCGTCCCCGGCGACTGGCGGCACGGTGTCGATCCGGCCCGGCTCGCCGACAAGCTCGCCGCCGACCGGGAGCATCGGATACGGGCGGTCTGCGTCGTCCACAACGAGACCTCGACCGGTGTCACCAGCCGCATCCCCGAGATCCGCGCGGCGATCGACGAGGCGCGCCATCCGGCGCTGTTGATGGTCGACACGATCTCCTCGCTCGCCTCGATCGACTATCGGCATGACGAATGGCGGGTCGACGTGACCGTGGCGGGCTCGCAGAAAGGGCTGATGCTGCCGCCCGGGCTCGGCTTCAACGCCATTTCCGACAAGGCGATGGCCGCCGCAAAGACGGCAAAGCTGACCCGCTCCTACTGGGATTGGCAGGCGATGAGCGAGACCGGGAACACCGGGTTCTTCCCCTATACGCCGGCGACCAACCTGCTCTACGGGCTGCGCGAGGCCTTGAAGATGCTGCTCGACGAGGAGGGGCTGCCCTCGGTGTTCCGGCGCCATTCGCGCCATGCCGAGGCGACGCGGCGCGCCGTCATCGGCTGGGGGCTCGAAGTCTTGTGCGCCGATCCGCGCGAATATTCGAGCTCGCTAACCGCGGTCCTGGTGCCCAACGGCTTTGATGCCGACCGGGTGCGCGAGATCATCCTCGACGGTTTCGACATGTCGCTCGGCACCGGGCTCGGCAAGCTGAAGGGCAAGATCTTTCGCATCGGCCATCTCGGTCATTTCAACGATCTGATGCTGTGCGGCACGCTGTGCGGGATCGAGATGGGCCTGCACCGCGCCGGCATTCCGCACCGGGCGGGCGGCGTCGCCGCGGCGCTCGAATTTCTCGGCGCGCTCGACGCCGCCGCATAATTGCAGTGCCGTTGAGCGTAGCGTCCCGATGTCTGGCGACCCCCGGCTGTCCGATCCCGTTGCGATCGCCCGCTACGATCCGATTGCGCGGGCCGTGCACTGGCTCGTCGCGGGGCTCGCGGTGATCGTCGTCTCGCTCGGCTGGGCGATCCCGGGGGCGCCGCGCGAAACCGAGTCGCGCGATCTGCTGCTGCTGCTGCATCGATCGGTCGGGCTGTTGATTCTGGCGCTGATGGTGTTTCGCGTGTTTTGGCGGCTTGGCCATCCGCCGCCGCCGCTGCCGGCGGGTTTTCCGCGGACCGAGGCGCTGGCGGCGCACGCCAATCACGCCCTCTTATATCTGCTCCTCCTCGTCATGCCGCTGAGCGGCTACCTGAACGCGGCGGCGGCCGGCCACAAGGTCAGCTTTTTCGGGCTCGTCGCGATCCCGCCGCTGCTGGCCGAGAACGCGCGTCTATCCCAGGCCGCCATCGCGGTGCATCTCGCCGGGCAGTTCCTGGTCTATGCGCTGGTCGCAATCCATGTCGCCGCCGCGCTGATGCACCGGATCGTGCGCCGCAACGGCATCCTCGAGCGCATGCTGCCGCTGCGCCGCCCGGGCTAGCTGTTGATTGTCAGCTCATTGCGGTCCGCTCGGGACCACCGCCAGCTTGGAGAGGAAGTATTCGAGAGCGTCGCCTAGGCTGCGCGCCACGCGCAGGCGCTGGCGGCCGCTCAGCACCGTGAACTCGGCCTGGACTGCCCCCGGGCCAGCGCCGTGAGCCGCGCCGGGGCCGGCCGATTTGACGATCGTATAGGCGGCGCATTCATGGGTGTGGCGAAACACCGAAAACAGCGCCTGCCCATCGCGATGGTCGATCGCGTAATCGCGCCATATCCCGCGGGCGACGTTGCGGCTGTAAAGCCCCAGCAGCTGGTTCAGCTCGGAGCGCGTGAAATACAGCGTGCGGCGCGCGCTGCGATTATCCCGCAGAGGCAGCACCGTCGCATTGTTGCCGATCATCGCCGACCGTCTTCCGTTGCCCTGTCATCATTTTGCCTATTTCTGTCGAAGCGTCCAGCCGTCTCGCGGCCGCGCGCCCCGGCAGCGGCGAGGCGGCGGTGCGACCGGTTGCCCCACCCTGGTGCTGGCTGGCTCCCGGTGGCGCGATTTGCCTCGCTGCGGCCGAGCGGATATGGTGGCGTCCCCTTGACCCGGGCCGCTTTGGAGCTTGTGTGAGCGATATTTTCCGCGAAATCGACGAGGAGCTGCGGCGCGATAACCTCGCGAAGCTCTGGTCGCGTTACGGCCGGTACGTCATCGCGGTCGCAGTGCTGGTAATCGTCATTGCCGGGGGGATCGTCGCATGGCGCGACCACCAGGCCTCCGAACGCCGATCCCAGGGCCAGCGCTATTCGAACGCGCTGACCCTCGCCCGCGAGGGCAAGGATGCCGATGCGGCCAAGCTGTTTGCCCTGCTGGCCCGGGAAGGCGGCGGCTATAGCCTGCTCGCCGCTTTCGAGGAAGCCCAGCTGTTGGCCAAGAGCGGCGATCATAAGGCGGCGATCGCGGCCTATGACCGCCTCGCCGGGATGTCCGACATCGATCCCGAATTCCGCGGCCTGGCGGTGTTGTTGTCGGTCATGCAAGAGCTTGCGGTCGGCGACGCAACAGCGGCGATCGGGCGTCTTCAGCCGCTGACCGCGGGCGGTAATCCGTGGCGCGCCAGCGCCCTCGACCTGACCGCTGCGGCAAAGCTCAAGGCGGGCGATCGCGGCGGGGCACTGGCGATCTACAAAGAACTCGCCGACGACCTGTCGGCGCCGCAGGGCCTGCGCGCCCGCGCCGCCGAGATGGCCGCGGCGCTCAAATCCTAGCCGGTCCCCGTTTGGCAATGAACCGACGCGATTTTGCTGCGCTACTGCTGTCGTTTGGCGCGGCCGGATGCGATCTGTTCAAGGACAAGAAACAGCCGCTGCCCGGCGAGCGGATTTCGGTGCTCGGGGTCGGCGGCGGGGTCGAGCCGGACCCGAAGCTCGCCGCCACCACCGTCACCCTGCCGCCGCCGTCCGTCAACCCGGACTGGCCGGAGCCGGGCGGCAACCCCGCCCATGCGATGAGCCACCCCGCGCTGCCGGAAAAGCTTGCGCGCGCCTGGGAGACCAGCATCGGCGACGGCTCGGCGCGCTATACCAAGGTGATGTCGCAGCCGGTCATCGCCGGCGGCCGGATCTTCGCGATGGATGGCGGCGTCCAGGTCAGCGCCCTCGATGCGGCGAGCGGCCGTCGCATCTGGCGGGTCGACCTCAAACCCGAGGACGAGCGCGGCAACGCCTTTGGCGGCGGACCGGCGTTTTGGAACGACCGCCTTTACGTGGCGACCGGCTATGCCGAGGTGCTGGCGCTCGATCCGGCCGACGGCAAGGTGATCTGGCGGCAGAAGGTCACCGCGCCGGTGCACAGCGCGCCGACCGTGGCGGACGGCCGCATCTTCGCCGTGACCGTCGACAACGAGCTGAACGCCCTGGCGACCGAGGACGGCAAGCACCTGTGGTCGCACAACGGCATTCCCGAGACCGCCGGCCTGCTGGGCGGCGCCAGCCCGGCGGTCGAGGGCGAAATTGTGCTCGCTCCCTACAGTTCGGGCGAGCTGTTCGCGCTACGCGTCGAGAACGGCCGTGCGGTGTGGTCGGACAGTCTGGCCGCGACCCGCAGCGTCAATGCGGTGGCCGGACTGGCCAACATTCGCGGCCGCCCGGTCATCGATCGCGGCCGGGTGTTTGCCATCAGCCATAGCGGGCGCATGGCGGCGGTCGCTCTGCGCGCCGGGGACCGGGTCTGGGAGCAGCAGATCGCCAGCAGCCACGGCCCGTGGGTCGTCGGCGACTATGTTTTCGTGCTGGCCAACGACAACGAGCTGGTCTGTCTGACGCGCGACGAGGGCAAGATCCGCTGGGTGCGCCCGCTGCGCCGATTCGAGGACGAGAAGGGGAAGTCCGACCCGATCCAGTGGGCCGGCCCGGTGCTCGGCGGCAATCGCCTGATCGTGCTCTCCTCGCTCGGCGAGGCGGTGTTGGTATCGCCCTATACCGGCGAACTGGTCGGCCAACAGACGATGTCTGCCAGCTTTCTCGGGCCGGTTATTGCCGACAATGCCCTTTACTTGCTGAACGACGACGCAAATCTCTCTGCGTACCGGTAGCGTCCTGCGTCGGAAGTCCTGCCGACCTGTTGCCCCTTTACTCGTCGTCCCGGCCCACGGGTCCGGCCTCCGGCCGGCCCGAGGATAAACTCCGGCCGGGACCCACTTCTGCCGTGGATACCGGCCTTCGCCGGTATGACATAGAGGGGGCATTTGGTCCGCGAACTTTTCGATCGGGGATCGCCGGAGCAGCTCTGGTGCTGGTTTCGACACGATGTCTTTCACGGTCGCGATCCTCGGACGTCCGAATGTCGGCAAGTCGACGCTGTTCAACCGGCTCGTCGGCCGCCAGTTCGCGCTCGTCGACGATCTGCCCGGGGTGACCCGCGACCGCCGCGAGGGCGCGGGGCATATCGCCGATCTCGCCTGCAAGCTGATCGATACCGCCGGGCTCGAAGAGGCGCCGCCTGAGACGCTCCCGGGCCGCATGCGGGCGCAGACCGAGCGCTCGCTCGATGCGGCCGATGTCGCGCTCCTGGTCATCGATGCGCGCGAGGGGGTGACCCCGGCCGATCGCCATTTTGCCCGCTGGCTGCAGCGCACCGGCAAGCCGGTCATCCTCGTCGCCAACAAGGCCGAGAGCCGCGCCGCGCAGGGCGGGCTGGGCGAGGCCTATGCCCTCGGGCTCGGCGATCCGGTGGCGATCTCGGCCCAGCACGGCGAGGGGCTCGGCGAATTGTACGAGCGGCTGCTGCCTTTCGCGGCGTCCGGGGAGAACGACGAAGAGCCAGGTGCGCCCGAGGGCCAATCGGAAAAGCCGCTGCAGCTCGCCATCGTCGGCCGGCCCAATGTCGGCAAGTCGACGCTGGTCAACCGCCTCGTCGGCGAGGACCGGGTGCTGACCGGCCCCGAGCCCGGCATCACCCGCGACGCGATTGCGATCGAGTGGGCCTGGGCCGGGCGGCCGGTCCGGCTCGTCGACACCGCCGGGATGCGCCGCCGGGCGCGGATCGAAGCCCGGCTAGAGCGGCTGTCGGTCGCCGACACGCGGCGCGCCGTGCGCTTTGCCGAAACCGTAATCCTCGTCATCGACGCGCTGCAGCCGTTGGAGCGCCAGGATTTGACGATCGCCAATCTCATTGCCGACGAAGGGCGGGCGATCGTGCTGGCGGCCGATAAATGGGATCTGGTGACCGACCCGAAAGCGGCGCTGGCGCGGTTGCGCGAGCGGGTCGAATCGTCGTTGCCGCAGCTGCGCGGCGTCGCGCTCGTTGCGGTATCCGGGCTCACCGGTCAGGGGATCGAGGCGCTGATGAAGGCGGTGTTCGCGGCCGATGCGGTGTGGAACCGGCGGGTGCCGACCGCTGCGCTCAACCGCTGGCTGGGCGCGATCCAGGAGCATCACCCGCCGCCGCTCGCTGGTGGCCGCCGCCTGCGCCTGCGCTACATCACCCAGGTCAATACCAGGCCGCCGAGCTTTGCCTTGTTCGCGTCGAAACCGGGCGAGCTTCCCGAAAGCTATCGGCGCTATCTGGTCAACTCGCTGCGCGAGGATTTTAAGCTGCCCGGCACCCCGATCCGCATGATGCTGCGCAAGGGCGAAAATCCCTACGCGCCGGCATCATGACGCTGATAGCCGCATTCCCGGCGAAAGACGGGATCCATTTTTCAGCCGTTCCTGCCGCGGATAGGTGGGTCCCGGCTTTCGCCGCGAATGCGGTCTAGCTTTTGTATCCGGCAGCCGGCGCCACGGTGACGATCTCGCCGTTGCGGGTGCATTCCGGCAGGGCCAGTTCGAGGAACGCGTCGGCGACGCTCTCCGGGGGCGGCAGGTTTGCCGGGTTCTCGCCGGGGAAGATCCGGGCGCGCAGCCGGGTGCGCACGATGCCCGGATCGATCAGATTGGCGCGCACCGCGGTGCGGGCAACCTCGCCGGCATAGATCCGCACCAGGGTTTCGAGGCCGGCCTTGGCTACCGCGTAAGGGCCGTAATAAGGGAGGGCGTCGCGCGCCAGGCGGCTGGTGACAAAGATCGCCCGGCCGGCCGGGGCGGCGCGCAACAGCGGATCCATCGCCCGAATGAGCCGCCAGTTGGCGGTCAGGTTGAGGTCGATGATTTCGCTCCACAGCTTGGGGTCGATATGGCCCGTTGGCGAAAAAACACCAAATTCGGCGGCATTGCCAACCAGGATGTCGAGCCGGCCATAGCGCTCGTAAAGCGCCGCCGCCAGCTCGTCGATCTTGATGAACTCGCGCAGATCGAACGGCACCAGGGTGGCGCTGCCGCCGGAAGCGCGGATCTTGTCGTCGACTTCCTCGATGCCGCCGACGGTGCGCGCTGCCAGCACGACATGCGCGCCCTCGCCGGCAAAGCGCAGGGCAATCGCGGCGCCGATGCCGCGCGAGGCACCGGTGATCAGCGCGATTTTGCCGGCGAGCCGGCCGCTCATCGGGCGGACGGGCGGTGTGGTTATGCCCGCACCATCGCTCGTCAGGCGTTTTCGGTCAGCAGCGAGAGCTGCACCGAGACCTTGCCGTTGTCGGCGTCAGCCGGCCGGATCGGGTAGTCGCCGGTGAAGCACGCGTCGCAAAATCGCGGGGCGAGCGGGTCGCGGCCGGCTTCGCCCATCGCCCGGTAGAGGCCGTCGATCGAGAGGAAGGCGAGGCTGTCGACGCCGATGAATTCAGCCATTTGCTCGACATCGAAGCGGGCCGCGAGCAGCTGGTCGCGCGACGGCGTGGCAATCCCGTAAAAGCACGAATAGCGCGTCGGCGGGCTCGACACCCGCATATGCACCTCGCGCGCGCCGGCATGGCGGATCATCTCGACGATCTTGGTTGAGGTGGTGCCGCGCACGATCGAATCGTCGACCAGGATCACCCGCTTGCCGACGAGGTCGGCGCGGTTGGCGTTGTGCTTGAGCCGCACGCCCAAATGGCGGATCTGGTCGGTCGGCTCGATGAACGTGCGTCCGACATAATGATTGCGGATGATGCCGAGCTCGAACGGCAGCCCCGATTCGGCGGCATAGCCGAGTGCCGCCGGAACGCCCGAATCGGGCACCGGAACGACGATATCGGCATCGACCGGGGCTTCGCGCGCCAGCTCGCGGCCGATCCGCTTCCTCGCCTCGTAGACGCTCTTGCCTTCGAGCACGCTGTCGGGCCGGGCAAAATAGATGTACTCGAAGACGCAGAGCCGCTTTGGCAAATCGTCGAACGGCTTGACGCTCTTCACCCCGCCGGTGCCGATGATCACGATCTCGCCGGGTTCGACATCGCGCACGAAATCCGCCCCGATGATGTCGAGGGCGCAGGTCTCCGAGGCGAGGATCCACGCATCGGCGAGCCTGCCGAGCACGAGCGGCCGCACGCCGAGCGGATCGCGCAGCCCGATCACCGAATCCTGCGACAGCGCGACCAGCGAATACGCCCCCTCAACCTGTTTTAAGCCGTCGGTCAGCCGCTCGACGACGGTGTCTTTGAGGCTCGTCGCAATCAGGTGAACGATGACCTCGGTGTCGCTGGTCGACTGGAACAGGCTGCCGCGGCGCACCAGCTGGCGCCGCAGCTGATAGGAATTGGTCAGGTTGCCGTTGTGGCAGAGCGCCAGCCCGCCGAATTCGAAATCGGCAAACAGCGGCTGGATGTTGCGCAGCGCTACTTCTCCCGTCGTCGCATAGCGCACATGGCCGATCGCCATCGCGCCGGGCAGTCGCGCGATGACCTCCTTCGAGCTGAAATTGTCGCTGACGAGGCCGGGGCCGCGATGCGCGCTGAACTGCTCGCCATCATAGGCGACGATGCCGGCGGATTCCTGGCCGCGGTGCTGCAGGGCGTGCAGGCCGAGCGCGGTCAAGGCCGCCGCGCCGGGATGGCCATAGACCCCGAAAACGCCGCATTCGTCGTGGAAATGGTCGTCAGCGCAGCCGGTCGTCGCCATCCGCCACCCTCACCTGGCCGCTCCGGCCATGACAAATATATGACTCTGGGCTGCCTATTGCGAGGGCACGACGCCTGCGAACCATAGGACCGCGGGCGTCTTGCCCGCATGCGGCCGGGACGGCCGCGGTCCTCATACGCCCCGTTTACCGTTGCGTGCCCATCAGCCGGTCAAGCTCGCGCTTGTCCCCCTGCCGGTAGCTTGGCGCCGGCGGCGAATCGGGCGTCGGCGCGGCCGCCGGGCCGGGCGTCGCCAGGGCGCGCATCGCGCGCTGCGCCTCCGCGGCGGCCGCTGCTTTGGGATCAATGGTTCGGATCAATTCCTCGGCCGCGGTGACGCTCTTCGCCTTCAGCGATTCGGGCAGAAAGCCGCGCAGCACATCCGCCCCCTCGTGCAGGTAGGGCTTGCTCTTCGCGTCGCGGATCCATCCCGGCCAGTCGTTCGGCTGGACGCTGACAGCGAGCAAGAGATAGGCGAGACAGACAAGAAACGCGCCGCGCGCCAGGCCGAAGATGAAACCCAAGGTGCGGTCGATCGGCGACAGCCCGCTTGCCCGTACCGAGCGCGCGACGATGCCGGTCAGGATCGTCAGCACAATCAGGCTGATGACGAACAGGCCGAGCCCGGTGGTCAGCTGCGACAGGAGCCGGTCATGCACAAGCGGCTCGACCTGCGCGTAGACCCAATTGAACCCGTAGAGCGTGATCGCGGCGGCGCCGACCCAGGCGACGATCGACAGCGCCTCGCGGACAAAGCCGCGGGCGAAGGCGAAGATCGCCGATAGGACGACGATCCCGATGACGCCGAGGTCGAGCGGGTTCACCGTCAATCCTCAGGGCGCCGCCGCGAATCGGCGCGAGCCGGGCGGGGGGACCCGGCGCCGCGGCGCCGGAGGGAGCCGTGCCACCAGCTCGCTCAGATGCCCGATCGGAACCGTTGTCAGCCCCTCGCTCCCCCGGAACGCCCGCTCCGGCGGATGGCCGGCCGAGGGGTTGCCGCCCCGCTCGGCGCCGGGCCTTGTCGCGCGCGCCGCCGGGCGGACCGGGACCCAGGCCTCGGCAAAGCCGAGCTTTGCCGCCTCCCTGAGGCGCGCCTCGGCATGGGCGACCGGGCGCACCCGGCCGGACAGCCCGATCTCGCCGAAGACGACGGTGTCGGCCGGGACCGGCGTCTCGGTCAACGCCGAAACGAGGGCCGCCGCGACGGCCAAATCGGCGGCCGGCTCGACGATCCGCAGGCCGCCGGCGATATTGAGATAAATATCGTTGGCGCCGACCGACAGCCCGCAGCGCGCATCGAGCACCGCGGTGATCATTGCAAGGCGCGTCGAATCCCAGCCGACGACCGCGCGGCGCGGCGTGCCGAGCAGCGAGGGCGCCACCAGCGCCTGTACCTCGACCAGCACCGGGCGGGTTCCCTCGATGCCGGCGAACACCGCCGCGCCGGCGGTCTTACCGCCCTCCTGGCCCGGCTCCGCTTCGGCGCTCGAGCGGTCCGCCAGAAACAGCGCCGACGGGTTCGGCACTTCAACCAGGCCGCGGTCGCTCATCTCGAAGACGCCGATCTCGTCGGTCGCCCCATAGCGGTTCTTGACCGCGCGAAGGATGCGGAACTGATGGCCGCGCTCGCCCTCGAAATAGAGCACCGTATCGACCATGTGCTCAAGCACCCGCGGGCCGGCGATCACCCCTTCCTTGGTGACATGGCCGACCAGGACGACAATCAACCCGCGGCGCTTGGCCAGCCCGATCAGCTCCTGGGCCGCGCCGCGCACCTGGCTGACCGTGCCGGGCGCGCTGTCGAGCGTGTCGAGATACATCGTCTGGATCGAGTCGATGACGACGAGATCGGGCGCCCCCTTGTCGTCGAGCGCCGCCATGATGTCGCGCACGCTGGCCGCCGAGGCGAGGCGGACCGGGGTGTCGGCGACCCCGAGCCGTTCGGCGCGCAGCCGCACCTGATCGATCGCCTCCTCGCCGGTGATGTAGGCGGCATCGCTGCCGCCGGCGGCGAGCGAGGCGGCGGCTTGCAGCAACAGCGTCGATTTGCCGATCCCCGGGTCGCCGCCAACCAGGATCGTCGAGCCCGCCACCAGACCGCCGCCGCACACCCGGTCGAGTTCGGCGATCCCGGTCAGAAGGCGCGGCGGCCCGGCGGTCTCGCCGCGCAACGCGACAAAGTCGAGGCCGCCGCCGCGGCGTCCGCCCACCTGGCCGAGACCCTTCGGCGGAGCAGCGCGCGGCAGCTCCTCGACCATGCTGTTCCAGGCGCCGCAGGCCTCGCAGCGGCCGGCCCATTTCGGCGCCACCGCGCCGCATTGCTGACAGGCGAACCGGGCTTGCGACTTGGCCATCGATTTCCTCTAACTCCGTCTTCCCGGCGAAAGCCGGGATCCACCTATCAGCGCCCGAGACGGTGGCACGATGGGTCCCGGCTTTCCCCACGGCTCAAGTCCGTGGGCTGAAGGCCCACGGGATGACGGAATTAGGGTCATGCGGCGCGGACCTCCATCTCGATCGGCCCCTCGGCGCGGCCATGGACGAACTGGTCGACAAAGGGGTTGTCCGTGCGGTCGATTTCGGCCGTCGGCCCCTGCCAAACGATCCGCCCCTTGTGCAGCATCGCGATCTTATCGGCAATCTTGCGCGCGCTGACCATGTCATGGGTGATCGAGACCGCAGTGGCGCCGAGCCCGCGCACGCAATCGACAATGAGGCGGTTGATCACATCGGCCATGATCGGGTCGAGACCGGTCGTCGGCTCGTCGAAAAACAGGATCTCCGGCTCGGCCGCGATCGCACGCGCCAGCGCCACCCGTTTCTGCATGCCGCCCGACAGCTCGGCGGGGCTCAGCAGGCTAACCTCGGGGCCAAGCCCAACCGCCGCCAGCTTCTGCAGCGCGATCTCGCGAGCCGGTTGCCGCGGCATGCCGCGCCCGTGGATCAGCCCGAACGCGACATTCTCCCACACGCTCAGCGAATCGAACAGAGCACTGCCCTGGAACAGCATGCCAAAGCGGCGCATCAGCGTCTCGCGCGCGGCGCGACCGATGCCGATCGTTTCGACCCCATCAATCCGAATCGAGCCGGCTTCAGGGCGCATCAGCCCGAGGATGCACTTGATCAGGACCGATTTCCCGGTGCCCGAGCCGCCGATGATGACGAGGCTCTCGCCGGCGGCGCAGTCGATCGCGACCCCGTCGAGCACGCGCTTCTCGCCGAAGGATTTTTCCACCCCGCTGACGGCGATCTTGGGGACCGGGGCGGTGCTCATTGCGCGAAAAACGCCTGAGTCAGGAAGTAGTTGGACAAGAGGATCAGAATCGAGGCCGAGACCACCGCATAGGTTGTCGCCTGCCCCACCCCCTCGGCGCCGCCGCGCGAATGATAGCCGTGATAGCAGCCCATCAGCGCGACGAGGAAGCCGAACACGGCCGCTTTGACGAGGCCGGAGACGACGTCCATCGTTTCGAGATACTGCTCGGTCTGGGTCAGATAGGCGACCGGATTGAAGTTGAGCTTGTAGGTGCCGACGAGAAAACCGCCGAAGACGCCGACGATGTCGGCGACGAGGACCAGAGCAGGCAGGGTTACGAGCCCGGCGAGCAAGCGTGGCAGCACCAGATAGCGCAGCGGGTCGGTCGACAGCGTCGTCAGCGCGTCGATCTGGTCGGTGACGCGCATCGTCCCGATCTCGGCCGCCATCGCCGCCCCGACCCGCCCCGCCACCATCAACCCGGTAATGACCGGCCCCAGCTCGCGCGTCACCGAGAGCACGACCACCGTGGCGATCGCGCCCTCGGCGTTGAACCGGCTGAACCCGGTATAGGATTGCAGCGCCAGCACCATGCCGGTGAACAGCGCGGTCAGGCCCACGACCGGCAGCGAGAAATAGCCGACATAGACGATCTGGCGCAGAATGAGGCGGGGATAATAGGGCGGGGTGAACCCGGCGCCGAGCGCCTGCCCGACGAATATCGCAAGCCTTCCGGTCGCCGCGAGAAAGCCGAGGAAGGCCGCGCCGACCGACGCGAGAAAGGCGATCATCCCGGCCGATTTGTCCCGGTTAGATCAAGCTCGGGGGAATCGCGATAGATGCGATGATAGCGCGAGCCGAGCGCGCAGAGGATCTCGTAGCCGATCGTCCCGGCATCGGCCGCCGCGTCGTCGACGCCGTAATCGGCGCCAAGCAGCTCGATCATCGCGCCGGGGCGCGCCAGCGCCGGAGGAATCGCCGAGACATCGAATGTGACAAGATCCATCGAGACCCGGCCGAGAAGAGGAACCCGCGTGCCGGCGAGAGTGCCGCAGCCGCGATGGCTCAGCGAGCGCAGCCAGCCATCAGCATAGCCGACCGCGACGATCGCCGCGCGGCCGGGCGCCTGCATGACATGCGCGGCACCGTAGCCAACCGACTCACCCCTGTCAATTTGGCGGATCTGCACGATTTTTCCTGATAGCCGCACGATTTGGCGCAGCGGATTGGGGTGCCCCGGAAGCGGGTTGACGCCGAAGAGAGCGGCGCCCGGGCGCACCAGGTCGAAATGGTACAGGGAGCCGAGAAAAATCCCCGAGGAGGCAGAAAGGCTCGCTGTCACCCCGGGCAGTTGCGCGGCCGCGGCGGCGAATCGGGCGCGCTGGCGCTCGTTGAGCGGGTGGTCGGGGCGGTCGGCGCAGGCGAGGTGGCTCATCACCGCGCGCCAGCGGATCGGCGGCGGGATCTCGACGACGGCCGCGAATTCGCCTGCGTCGAGGCCGAGCCGCGCCATGCCGGTGTCGACGTGCAGAATGGCTGGTGCCCGGCTCAGCGATTCTTCGGGCTCGGACAATCGGCGGTGCGTCCTTCGAGACGGCCGCTCCGCGGCCTCCTCAGGATGAGGGTGGGTTTTTGATGCCAAATATAGATGGTCCTCATCCTGAGGAGCGCCTCCTGGATCTAATCCAGGAGGCGCGTCTCGAAGGACGCACGGTGCCGCTGCCGCCCATTCCGCGATCTGGCCGGGACTGTTCAACACCGGGATCAGCGTGTGCGCCGCAAATTCGGCCGCAGTACCCGGCAACGGTCCGTTGAGGATGGCGATCTCGGGCGCCTCGCCGATTGCTTGCCGCAGCGCGATCCCCTCGTCGAGGGTCGCGACGAAAAACATCCGGCAACCAGCCGCCGCGAGCGCGCGCGCCACCGGCGCGGCGCCAAGGCCATAGGCGTTTGCCTTGACCGCCGCGGCGCACCGCGCCGGCGCGGCCTGGCGCGCGAGCAGCCGCCAGTTCTCGACAATCCCGCCGAGATCGATTTCGAGGATGGCGCCGGCGCGCGCCGCCGGGTCGGAGGCCGGGCTCATTGACCTCCGCCCAATCGGCGTGATCAGGGTGCCGCTCGCGCGGCTGCCTCAGGCCGGGACGGAAGCGCTGGCGAGGGCGGGCCGCGCGTCGCGGAACGGCGTCGCTTTTTCGAACGCATCGGCGACCCGGAACACGGTCGCCTCGGCGAACGGCTTGCCGACGAGCTGCATCGCGACCGGCAGCCCGCCCGCGCCAAACCCCGAGCACACCGAGATCGCCGGGTAGCCGGACACGTTGAACGGCATCGTGAAGCTCGGCCGCTCGAACAGATCCCACTTCGCCACGGCGTCGATCTTCGGCGCCTCCTCCGGCGCGGCGGCGGTCAGCACGACATCAAGCCCGGCCATCGCCGCCTGCAGCTCGGCCCGCAACTCGCGCCGGCGGCGCACCGCCTGGACATAGTCGACGCCCGAGACGAGCGCGCCGAGCATCAGCCGGCGCTGCACCCGTTCGCCGAAATCGCGCAGCCGCGAGCGCGCCCATTCCTCATAGGCGGTGGCGCGCTCGGTGATCGAGATCAAGGAGCCGCAGGCGCCCCAATCCTGCAACGGCGACAGCTGCACCTCGCGGATCTCGGCCCCGAGTCCGCGGAACGTGGCGATGGCCGCGTCGATGCCGCGCCGTGTCGCCGCACTGACCTGGTAATCCACCTCGTGGAAATGATGGATGACGCCGATCCTGATGCCCTTGATCCCACTGCCGATGAGCGCGGTGTAGTCGGGAACGGGCCGCGCGGCGCTCGCCGGATCGCGCGGGTCGTGGCCGGCCAGGGCCTGCAGCATCAGCGCGCAATCCTCGGCCGTCCACGCCATCGGGCCGATATGGTCGAGGCTGAACGCGGCCGGGGCGACCCCGGCGCGGCTGACCAGGCCGTAGGTCGGCTTGATTCCGGCGATCCCGCACAGCGCCGCCGGGCCGCGGATCGAGCCCCCGGTGTCGGTGCCGATGCCGCCGAGAATGAGCCCGGCCGCGATTCCGGCCCCGGTGCCGCTGCTGCTGCCGGCGGTAAAGTGGTCGGTGTCCCACGGGTTGCGCGCCGGCGGCCGGGGCAGATCGAAGCTCGGGCCGCCATCGGCGAATTCATGCGTCGTCGTCTTGCCGATCAGCACGGTGCCGGCGGCGGCGAGCAACTCGGCGCAGGTGGCATCGGCATCGGGAATGTTGTCCTGCAAGATCTTCGACTGGCAGGTCGTCGGGATGCCCTTGGTGTCGACGATGTCCTTGAGACCGATCGGGATGCCGTGCAGCGGTCCCTTGGGGCCGCCCGCCATGATCGCGGCCTCGGCCGCGCGCGCCTCGGCCAGCGCGCGCTCTTCGGTCAGATGGACAAAGGCGTGCAGCCGGCCGTCGAGCGCCTGCACGCGGTCGAGGCAGGCCCGGGTCAGCTCGACCGGAGAGAGCCGCCTGGCGGCGATCAGCGTCGCTGCCTCGGCGATGGTCGGGATCGCGGCGGTCATGTCAGGTCTTCCTCGGTGAAGTTGTAGACATGTGCGAGCTCGGCCATCCGGCCGCGCGGCCGGCGCACGCGCTCGGCCATCGCGGCGATGCCGGCATAGACGGTTTTCAGCTCGGCCTTTTCCGCGTCGCTCAGAGCGAGGCCGGCGCGGGCGAGCAGAAAGTCGAGCGCCTCGTCTGCGATATCTTTTGGCATGATCGGGTCTCCCTGGCTGCGGTCGGCGGCTTGTCGCCTGCATACATTAAAACCCTATGCACGCCGCCGGCCAGCTAAACCACATCAGTCAAACCCGGTCGCGGTTGACGCAGGATCGCCGGCCGCGTCACGATCGGGCACTGATGGAAAGGGGCGTTTGATGCTCACCGATGAGCGGCTCGTGCAGTTGCGCTCGGACGGTCTGGCGCTGTCGCCGGAGTCCTATGCGCGCCTGCTCGTGCATATCGCCGAGACGAGCGGCATCGCGGCCGACGATTACTCGCGGGGCGGTGTCCTCGGCGAGCTCGAGGCCCGGATGGCTGCGCTCCTCGGCAAGGAGATTGCGGTCTTCCTGCCGACCGGAACCCTCGCCAACCACCTCGCCCTGCGGCTCCTCGCGCGCAATGGGCGCCGCGTGCTGGTCCAGCGCGAGAGCCATCTCTACAACGACGAGGGCGACTGCGCCCAGCAGCTCAGCGGGCTCACCCTGGTGCCGCTCGGCTCCGGCCGGGCGAGCTTCACCTTGGCCGAGGCGGCAGCCGAAATCGCCGGGCCGCCCGAGGCCCGCGTCGCGATCCCGGTCGGCGCCATCTCGATCGAGTCGCCGGTGCGCCGGGTGGCGGGCGAAGCCTTCGACTTCGCCGAGATGCGCGCGATCGCCGCCTTCGCACGCGAGCGCGGCATCGGGCTGCATCTCGATGGCGCCCGGCTGTTGATCGAAGCGGTCTACACCGGCATTGCCCCGGCCGACTATGCCGCTTTGTTCGATACCGTCTACGTGTCGCTGTACAAATACCTCAACGCCGCCGCCGGGGCGATCCTCGCCGGGCCGCGCGGGCTGCTCGACGGCCTCTTCCACCAGCGCCGGATGTTCGGTGGCGGGTTGCCGCAGGTCTGGCCCTATGCCGCGGTCGCGCTCTATTATCTCGACGGGTTCGCCGAGCGGTTCGCCGCGGCTGCGGCGGCGACCGATGTTCTGCTCGGCGCGCTCGCCGAGCATCCCCGGGTCACCGTGGAGCGCCCCGCCGCCGCCACCAACGTCACCGTGCTCAATGTCGCCGGTGCGACGGCCGCGGCGCTGCCAACGCGGCTCCTCGCCCACGGCATCGCGATCCGGCCGGCGCGGCAACTCTCAGCGGCCGGTGCGCAGTTCGCGCTCCATACCAACGAGACAATCCTCTACCGCCCGATCGACCAGACGATTGGGCAGTTCGCCGCCGCCCTGGACCCGGGGTAGGCGACGGCCGGGCGGGTCGGTCACAAATATCGCTCAGCCCTTCGACGCATCGACCGTGGGAAGCCGGTAGCGGTCCTCCGGGTTGTCCCACCCCTTGAAATTGGGCTTACGCTTCTCGGCGAACGCCGCCCGCGATTCGAGGAGGTCGCTCTTGGCGCCGTGCTCGTGCAGCGCGGCCGCGAGCCGGCGCTGCTCCGGCGCCGGCTGGGGACGCATCTGGCGCATCATGTGTACGGTGTTGACCCGCGAGGCCGGCGGCAGGGTCAGCAAATGCTCGGCCATCGCCAAGGCGCTCGGGATCAGCTGGTCGGGTTCGACCAGGCGGTTCAGAAAGCCGATCTCGTAAAAGCGCTCGGCGGTGAAGCGAAACCCGAGCGCCATCTCCATCGCGATCGGATAGGGCAGATTGGCGACGTGCCCGTGATTGTAGCCGCCGACCAGCCAGCGCTTGGCTTCCGAGACCTCGAACACCGCACCCTTCGCCGCGCAGCGCAGGTCGCAGCGCTCGACCAGCATGAAGCCGCCGCCCATCGCAAAGCCGTTGACCGCCGCGATCACCGGCTTTTCGAGCGTCCCCGACATGAACGGGTCCTCGATTGCCGGGCGACTGCCGCCGGGCGTGCCGCGTGCAAGCGATTCCTTCATGTCTTCGCCGGCACAGAACCCGCGGCCCGATCCGGTGAAGATCGCGACCTCAAACTGGTCGCTCCGGCGGAATTCGCTCCAGGTCTCTGCCAGGCGCGTGCGCATTTCATGGCTGAGCGCGTTCAGCCGCTCGGGCCGGTTCATGCGCACCACGAGGATCTGTCCGTGCTCTTCGGTTTCGACGACCGCCATGTGTTTGTCTCCCCACTCTTGGCTGTGCTGGCGGCCGGAGGCTACCATTCCCGCCCTGCCGGTCAAACCGCGCCACGAGCGCGCAAGCGGAAATGAGTGCGGGAGGCCCCGGGGAATCATGGGCGTTCCTGTCGGCGATCTGATCTGGCTCGCGGCGGCGGTCATGGCCGCCGGGATCGTCACCGGAATGCTCGCGGGCCTGTTCGGGATTGGCGGCGGAGCGGTCATCGTTCCGGTGCTGTTCGAGGTGTTTCGGATGCTCGGCGTGCCGGAAGAGGTGCGCATGCAGCTGTGCCTCGGGACCTCGCTCGCGATCATCGTCCCGACCTCGCTGCGCTCCTATCGGGCGCATCGCGCGCGCGGGCTGGTGATCCCCTATGTCCTGCGAACCTGGGCCGCGCCAGCCGTCGTGGGGGTCGCGCTGGGCTCGGTCGCCGCAGCCGTTGCCCCGGCCGCCGTGTTCAAGGCGGCGTTTGCGCTGGTCGCCGTCATCATCGCCGCCAAGCTCTTGATCGGGCGCGAGGGCTGGGTGGTGGGTAGCGACCTGCCAGGGCGCGCCCTGATGAGCCTTTACGGCCTCGTCGTCGGGCTCGCCTCATCGCTGATGGGGATCGGCGGCGGATCGCTCGTCACGATGATCCTGACGCTTTACGGCAAGCCGATCCACAACGCGGTGGCGACGGCCTCCGGCATCGGCGTGCCGATCACGATCGCCGGCACGCTCGGCTATTGCCTCGCCGGCCTGCCGTATCAAGCCTTGCTGCCGCCGCTGTCGATCGGCTTTGTTTCGGTGATCGGGGTCGTGATGATCGCGCCGATTTCGAGCTATGTCGCGCCGTTCGGCGCCCGCCTCGCGCATCTTCTGCCGCAGCGCTGGCTCGAAATCGGCTTCGGGCTGTTTCTGCTGCTCGCCGCGGCGCGCTTCCTCGCGAGCCTGCTCTAACGGCCTTCCGCGACGATCTCAGTTCAGCTTCGACTTGAGCTGCTGGAGGATCGCGGCCGCCTGATGGCGGGCATTGCCTTCGGGCGCGCGGATGATGAACTGCTCGAGTGCGTTCGCCCCGGCGCGCATGTTGCCGAGATGCGCGTTGAGCAGCCCCGCCTCGTGCCACAGCTCGGCGAGATCGGGCGCCAACAGCAGCATCGTCTCGACGACGCGCAGCGCGCCCTCATGTCTTCCGGCCTGCAACAGGCGGGATTTCAGATTGTTTTGCAGGCGCAGCAGCACATCGCGATCGGCGACCGGGGCGTAATGCTCGGGCGCCAGCTCGACCTCCTGGCCGGCCATCGCCTTTAACAGCTCGCGCAGGCTCGCGGCGTCGCACACCCGGCCGCCGTGAAACGGATCGACGATCAGCCGCTCGGCGCCTTCGGCGAGCCGGACCAGGAAATGCCCGGGAAAGCCGAGGCCGACGCTGTCCCAGCCCTGCGCCCGCGCGGCGTGCAGATAAAGGATGCCGAGCGCGACCGGCAGGCCTTTGCGGCGGTCGACGACTCGCATCAGATTGGCGTTCTGCAGATCGTCATAGGTCAGCTCGTCGCCGCTATAGCCGTATTTCAATAGGATGATCTCGTTCAGCGCCTGGGCCCGCCCGGCGAGGCCGCCGCCGGCGGCGCCATGCCGGGCGACATCGCGGGCAATCGTCGCGAGATGCTGGCGATAGCGCGCCAGCCCGACGCGCGGCCGCTCGAACGAAGCGAGGGCGAGCGCCGCCTCGCCGATCGGCAGGATGGGCGAGGCAAGCGCGGCGAGTTCGCGCAGATAGCGCGCGCATTCTTCCGGATCGAAGGCGTCGGGCAGTTCGCTCATTTCAACGGCGGGATATTACAGCTTCTGCACCTGGATGGTCGATTGCGGCGCCGCACTCGGACGGCGCGGCCCCGAATTTGCCGCCGCCGGCGGCGGTGCCGGCATCGCCGCGACCGGCACGCCCGAGCGGATCTCGACATAGGAGACGACCCGCTTGACGCCCGGCACATAGCGCGCGATCTGGGTGGCGCGGTCAAGCTCGGCCTGGGAGCGTGCCGAGCCGATCAGGTATACCGACCCGTTCGCCGTATCGATCGTGTAGTTGAGCGAGCGGACATCGAGGTCGACCACCATCTCCGAGCGTACCCGGGTGGTGATCCAGGCGTCATTGGCGTCGTCCCAGACCCCTGCCGCCTGCGCCACTTCGATCTCGTCGTAGAGCGCCCGGACATCGCGGGTCCTGCCGGCGATCTGCTCCGCGGCGGCTTTCATCTCCGGGTTGGCGACCCGGCCGGTTAGGAGGACGCGGCCGCCAAAGACCGTCGTGGTGATGCCGGCCTGGAGCTGCGGGTCCTGGTTTGTCAGCTCCCTCTCGATATCGGCCTTGAGGGCCACGTCATCGACCGCGCCGGTGACGCCGCGCTCCTGCGCCACAACATAGCCGCCCCCGGCGGCCGCCCCAAGTCCGCCCACGATGAGCGCTCCGACGCAGCCCCCAAGGGCCAATGAGAGCGCGATCGGCAGCGCTATCGCACAGGACAGCGCCAGAATGGAATGAAGCCGTGCCATGATCCCCCCAAGGCAGCAGTGTCGCCGCATTGTGAGATTTTCGGGGAACCGCGCCAAGAGCGGGCGCGGCCGGCGGTTGCCGCACTCCCCGCCGATCCGCAGCCGCGGTTCGGCCGCGCCGTCGCGCACCGGCGAACCGCACGCGGCACCAAGGGCTTGGCATTCGGCGGCGGCGGCACGGGGTCGAGCGGGCGGGCGATGCGCTCAGCCGTCAATCCGCCAGGCATCCGGCAGATGCCGGGGCAGGCGCGGCGGCGCGACCAGCATGACGTCGAATCGCAGCGTCAGCCCGGCCAGATCGGGCCGCAGCAACAGAAAGGCCGACGCGGCGCGGGCGATGCGGCGGCGCTGGCGCGGCAGCACGGAAGCGGCGGCGCTGGCGAGATCGCGGCGCGACTTGACCTCGATGATCGCGAGCACGCCGCCGCGGCGGGCGAGGATGTCGATCTCGCCCGATGGGCAGCGCCAGTCGGCGGCGACGATCCGCCAGCCGCGCAGCCGCAAATGCCAGCGGCACAAAAATTCGGCGAACTCTCCGCGACGCTGGGCCCGGTGTCTGTGAGACCGCCCGCGGCCGGCGGCTCTCATCGCGACGAATTGCCTTGCTGCAACGCGAGCGCGCGCTCGTAAAGCGTGCGCCGGGCGATCCCGGTTTCCGCCGCCAGCTGCGCGACGGCGTCGCGCAGGCTGTGTCCGGCCAGGAGCGCGCGCAGCCGGGCATCGACATCGCTTGCCGCCGCCGGCGCCGCGATTTCCGGCGGCCCGACGACGATGACCGCCTCGCCGCGCGGCGCGCCGGCGTTGCGATAATGCTCGGCCAGCGCGCCGAGGCTCCCGCGGCGGATTTCCTCGTGACGCTTGGTCAGCTCGCGCGCCACAGCGGCGCTGCGCTCGCCGAGGATCTCGGCCATGTCGGCGAGCGAGGCGGCGAGGCGCGATCGCCCCTCGAAGAAAATCAGCGTTGCGGCAAGACCGGGCCAATTCGCCAAGGCGCGCCGCCGCGCCGCCGAGCGCGACGGGAGGAACCCGGCAAACAGAAAGATCTCGGGCGGCAGGCCTGACAGAATGAGCGCGGTCAGCGCCGCCGACGGGCCGGGCGCCGCGGTGACCGGCAGGTCCTCGGCGAGCGCGGCGCGCACCAGCTTGAAGCCGGGGTCGGACACGAGCGGGGTGCCGGCATCGGCGACGAGCGCGAGGCTTTCGCCGCGGTGCAACGCTTCGAGGATGGCGGGCCGCACGCGATCGGCGTTGTGGTCGTGATAGGGGTCGAGCGGTTTGTCGATACCGTAGCGGGCGAGGAGGCGCGCGGTGACCCTGGTGTCCTCGCACAGGATGCGGTCGACACCGCGCAGCACCCAGAGTGCCCGCAAGGTTATGTCCCCCAGATTGCCGATCGGGGTGGCGACGAGATGCAGGCCCGCCGCCAACGCGTGCCTGGGTGTCCAATCGCCCCAGTCGACATCGCCACCGACATCACCGCCGACATCACCGTCGGCAATCCGGGCGACAGCCTTGCGCAAAGCCCGTCCGGCGCCCGGCGAGCGTGCCGATTGCGTCCGGCCGGGTTTGCTTGCTGCGGGTTTACTTGGTGGGGGGCGATGGTTAGGGTCGGCGCCGGCAGTCGCATCCTTGCCGGAGGCCACCCTTGCGTTGCTGGCGTGTTGTGCGGTTCGCCTCAACTCTTATTGCTTTCGCTGTGCTGCTCGCGCTGACCGCCTGCGGGGGCGGGCGGATGGTAGCGGCACCGGTCGGCTCGCCGCAATCTCCGTTTGTCGGTGCGAGATCCTCGCCGCCGCTGACGCCGGGGCCGCCGCCCGCCGCCGGCCCGGTCAAGGTGGCGCTGCTCGTGCCCCTGTCGGGCGCCAATGCCGGCCTCGGCAAGGCGATGCTGGAGGCCGCGCAGCTCGCCCTGTTCACCACCGACAGCGAGCGGCTGACCCTGGTTCCCCGCGACACCGCCGGCACCGCGGAGGGCGCCGCCAACGCGGCGCGCTCGGCGATATCCGACGGCGCGCAGCTGATTCTGGGGCCGCTGCTCGCCGCCGAGGTCGAAGCCGTCAAACCGGTCGCGCGCGATGCCAGGATCAACGTCATTGCGTTCTCGACCGCAACCCAGCTCGCCGGCGGCAATGTTTTCCTGATGGGCTTCCTGCCGCGCCAGGAGGTGGTGCGCGAAGTCTCGTTTGCCCGCGACAAGGGGCTCAGCCGGTTCGCCGCCCTGGCGCCGAACTCGCAGTATGGTCACCTGATGACCGACGCGTTGCGCGAGGCGGCGAATGCGAGCGGCGGGTCGGTCGTCAAGGTCGAGTATCTCGATCCCCGGGCATCCGATCCCGCGGCGGCGGTCCGGCGGCTGCTGTCGTCAGGCGCCGCTGCGCAACCGGGAGCTTCCGGCGCGGCCCCGCCGCCGGTGAGCGCCGCCTTCGACGCCCTGCTGGTTCCCGCGGGCGGGACGCAGCTGAAACAGATCGCGCGCCAGCTGAAAGAGGCTGGGCTCGACACGGCGCGGGTCCGGCTGCTCGGCAGCGGGCTGTGGGACGATCCCTCGATCGCCGGCGAGGAGGCACTCTATGGCGGCTGGTTTGCTGCTTCGCCCCCCGAGCCGCGCCGCGAATTCGAGCGCCGCTTTCAGGCGACTTACGGCCATGCGCCGCCGCGGCTTGCCTCGCTCGCCTTCGATGCCGCCGCGCTCGCCGCGGTGCTGGGCAAGAGCGGCGGCAGCGAGCCCATTTCGCAGGAGGCGGTCCTCAACCCGAGCGGGTTCACCGGGGTCGACGGGCTGTTCCGCTTCACTTCCCAAGGGCTCGTGCAGCGTGGCCTTGCGGTGCTCGAAATCGAGCCCCGCGGCAATGTCGCGGTCAGCCCGGCGCCACAGAATTTCCAGGACTTTTCTTATTGACGATGGGTTTCGCTCCGCTCAATCCATCGTCTTCAGCCCAACTAGCCGGCGACGAAGGATGGCGCAGCGTGCTGCTGATCGGGGCTATCGCCGTGATCCAGCATGTTCGACGCGGCGGGAGACCGTCGCCTTGGCTTACCAGCTCCTCAAACGCAACTCGCCCAACTTGGCGCCGTGGCGCTGGCCCACAAGATGGCGCGCATCGCTTGGCAACGGATGGTTACAGGGAAAATCCGCCAACTGAGCGAGATTGCTTCGTCGCGCCGCGCCTCGCAATGACCACCCTTACGCCGCCACGGCGACGGGGTGGAAGTTGCGCGGCAGGCCGGCCTTGGCGATCGCGCCGTAGAGCGTCACATCCGGCAGGGCGCGGGCGAGGATGGCGCGCACCGCGGCGAGACGTTCGAGGTCGATGCCGGTCGCGCAGCCCATCGCCTCGAACATGAAGACGGTGTCTTCGAGCACGATGTTGCCGGTCGCGCCCGGCGCATAGGGACAGCCGCCGAGCCCGCCCAACGAGGCGTCGAACGCCCGGCAGCCGGCTTCGTACGCGGCCAGCACATTGGCGAGGCCCAGGCCGCGCGTGTCGTGGAAATGGGCGGCGACCGGGAGCGGCGCGACATCGGCGATGACCCGGCGGAAGACGCGCCCGATCGCCGCCGGCTGGCCGTAACCGACAGTGTCGGCCAGGATGATCCCGTCGGCGCCGGCCTCGGCGACCTCGTCGGCGATGCGGCGCACCCGGTCCTCGTCGACATCGCCCTCGATCGTGCAGCCGAAGGCGGTCGCCAACCCGCAATTGATCCGCGGCCGACCCGACGCGCCGTTGCCGCCGCCCTGTTCGCTTCCATGCTCGCGACATAGGGTGACGACGCGGCGGAAATCCTCGATCGATTCGTCGGTGCCGCGGCGGACATTCGAGAGGTTGTGGCCCTCGCTGACCGACAGCACGAAATTCATCTCGTGCACCCCGAGCGCGAGACCGCGCTCGGCGCCGCGCAAATTGGGAATGAGCGCCGAGACGATAAGCCCCGGCAGGGTCAGCGCATGGCGCACCACCGCTTCGGCGTCGGCGAGCTGCGGTAAGAGCTTCGGCGGCACGAACGAGCTAACCTCGATCTCGCGCACCCCGGCGGCATATTCGGCGTCGAGCCAGGCAAGCTTGGTTTCGGTCGGCAGGATGTCGGCGATGCTCTGCAAGCCGTCGCGCATTCCAACTTCGCGGATCTGAACCTTGTCGCCCATGTCTCGCCTCCCGCCACGAATCCATCTGGAAAGCTAAGCACTGCGCCGCCCCGCGGCAACCGCCATGGCCCATCGATGTCATTGCGAGGAGCGGAGCGACGAAGCAATCCCGATGGGAGGAGTGCACCCGGCGCGAGATTGCTTCGCTTCGCTCGCAATGACAACCTGTGAGGCGGGCGCGTGATCTTCGGGAGAAAATGATGTCCGGACCGCTCGCGGGGATCCGCGTGATCGACGTGACGATCGCGGTGCTGGGGCCGGTGGCGACCCAGATCCTCGGCGATATGGGCGCCGAGGTGATCAAGGTCGAGACGCCGCAGGGCGATCCGATGCGCCAGATCGGACCGGCCCGCAATCCCGGCATGGCCGCCTATTTCCTCAACGTCAACCGCAACAAGAAAAGCCTCGTCCTCGATCTGAAGCGGCCGGCGGCGCAGGAAGCGATGCTGCGCCTCGCCGCGACCGCCGACGTCTTCGTGCACAACATGCGGCCGGGCGCGGCGACCCGGCTCGGCATCGATTATCCGGCGATATCGGCCGCCAACCCGCGCGTCGTCTACGCCTGGGCGAGCGGCTACCGCGCCGACAGCCGCTATCGCAACCGCGCCGCATTCGACGACGTGATCCAGGGCGAAAGCGGCCTTGCCGCGCTCAACAAAGGCGCCGACGGCGCGCCCCGCTATGTGCCGATGGTGGTGTGCGACAAGGTCTCCGGCCATGTGCTCGCCGGTGCGGTCGGCATGGCGCTGTTTGCGCGCGAACGGACCGGGAAGGGCCAGGAAGTGCATGTGCCGATGATGGAGACGATGGCCGCGTTCAACCTTGTCGACCATCTGTGGCACGGCGTCTTCGGCGAGCCGGAAAAGGGCCTGGGCTATCCGCGCATGCTGACGCCCTATCGCCGGCCCTACGCAACGCGGGACGGCCATGTCTGCCTGTTGGCAACGACCGACCGGCAGTGGCGCAACCTGTTCGTCGCGATCGATTTTCCCCATCTCGCCGACGACCCGCGCTTTGCGACGATCGAGCGGCGCACCGCCAATATCGACGAGCTCTACACGCTGCTCGCCGAACACATGCGCCGCCGCACGACGGCGGAATGGCGCGTCCGGCTCGACGAATTCGATGTGCCGAACGGCGTCGTCAACGACCTGCCCGGCCTCCTCGCCGACCCCTACCTGCGCGCCACCGGGTTCTTCCAGCCGGTCGAACACCCCTCCGAGGGGCCGACCGTGACGACGGCGATCCCGGTGAGTTTTTCCGAGTCGCCGGGGAGCCTCCGGTTGCCGCCTCCGCGCCTGGGCGAGCACAGCGAGGCGATCCTCGCCCAGCTGGGATACACAATCGAGGAAGCCGCCGAGATCTGCGGCGGTGAGCCGTAGGGCGGGTAAGCGTAGCGCAACCCGCCATATCCACGCGGATCAGACATTCGGCGGGTTACGCTTCGCTCACCCGCCCTACGGGTCTATGATCCGCTCTGGGACATAACCGGGGAGGATCGGCCCGCGATGAGCATCAAGGACAAGGCCTACATCGTCGGGATCTACGAACATCCGACGCGCCTGGCGACCGACAAGACGGTAATGATGCTGCACGCCGAGGTGGCGGCGGGCGCGCTCGCCGATGCCGGGCTCACCAAGAACGACATCGACGGCTATTTCTGCGCCGCCGGCGACCACGCCGGGCTCGGCCAGCTCTCGACCGCCGACTACCTGGGCCTGAAGACGCGGCACATCGATTCGACCGATGTCGGCGGCTCGTCCTATCTGCTGCAGGTCGGTCACGCCGCCGAGGCGATCGCGCTGGGCAAATGCTCGATCGCGCTGATCACCCTGGCCGGAAGGCCGCGCGCCGAAGGCATGGCCACCGGCACGCAGCCGCGCGCGCCGGCCGTGCCGATGCCCGAAAGCGGGTTCGAATCGCCGTTCGCGCCGGCCACCGCCAACATGTATGCGATGGCGGCGATGCGCCACATGCACCAATACGGCACGACCAGCGAGCAGCTTGCCTGGGTCAAGGTCGCCGCCTCGCATCACGCCCAGCACAATCCGCACGCGATGCTGCGCGATGTCGTCACCGTCGAGGAGGTGGTCAATTCGCCGATGATCGCCGACCCGCTGCACCGCTTGGATTGCTGTGTGATCAGCGATGGCGGCGGCGCGATCATTCTGGCCAAGCCGGAGATCGCGAAAAGCCTCAAGCGGCCGCTCGTCAAGGTGACCGGCGCCGGCGAAGCGCCCAAGCACCAGATGGGCGGCAAGGTCGATCTGACCTATTCCGGCGCGGTGTGGTCGGGGCCGCTGGCCTTTGCCGAGGCCGGGGTCAAGCCCTCCGACATCAAGTACGCCTCGATCTACGACAGCTTCACGATCACCGTAATCATGCAGCTCGAGGATCTCGGGTTTTGCGAAAAGGGCCAGGGCGGCCGCTTCGTCAGCGACGGCAATTTGATATCCGGGGTCGGCAAGCTGCCGTTCAACACCGATGGCGGGGGCTTGTGCAACAACCACCCCTCGAACCGCGGCGGGCTAACGAAGGTGCTCGAAGCGGTGCGCCAGCTGCGCGGCGAGGCACACCCCGCGGTGCAGGTCAGGAATTGCGACATCGCGCTGGCGCACGGCACCGGCGGGTCGCTGGGGACCCGGCATGCCGCCGCGACCGTGATCATGGCAAGGGAGTGAGGGCGATGGCGCAAGGACAAACAGCCCCACAACAGCGCAAGATCGCCGCGCCGCCGGTCAACCCCGAAACCCAGGCTTTCTGGGATGCCGCGACG
>CAYMRQ010000037.1:6215-28077 GCA_964392845.1 uncultured Rhizobium sp. | reverse complement strand
CGCGGACTCGATCAGCTTCGCATCGGCGACCGGGTCGACCGCATCGTGGCGGATCCGCTCGAACGCCTCGCCAAACAGGTTGAGCTGTTCATAGACGCCGCTTTTCCCGCTCTTTGCCTGCGGCATTGCCGCGGCCGGCGCGAGAAGAACGATCAAAGCGACCGCCATTGCCGATTTACGCATACCGACCGATCTCCCCTAGGGAGGGTAACCAGGAGCTTTTAAGAAAGCGCCCGCACATTATCCCAGGCCGGCTTTATTGCAATCCTGGCGTGGCGAAAAGATGGCCGAGCCCGGCGCTGTCCCCCTGCCCGGGTTTGGCCCGGCAACCCACAGACACCCCGTGGCCCGGGCTTGTCCAAGGCTTGTCCCGGCCAAGGGGGATTTTAGTAAGGTATCTTCGGTACGTACTGGTGCTGAGAGTGAGCCGACGAGCTTGAGCTGCCGGCCCACCGCCTTGACATCGCCGGGCTGCGACCGTACCGGTGCCCGCATCATGCCCGCCAAGAAGCACATCGTCTTCTCCGGCCGCCTCGTGATCGTTGGCTTCGGCAGCATCGGCCAGGGCGTGCTGCCGCTCTTGCTGCGCCATATCGACATGCGGCCGGGTCAGATCGTGATCGTCACCGCCGAGCCGCGCGGCCACGAGGTTGCCGCCGGGTACGGCGTCCGCTTTGTCGAGACGGCGTTGACCCGGGAGAATTACCGGGCGGTGCTCGATGGCTGGCTCGGAAGCGGCGACTTCCTGCTCAACGTCTCGGTCGACGTTTCGAGCGTCGCGTTGATCGAATTTTGCCAGGAAAAGGGCGCGCTCTATCTCGACACCTGCATCGAGCCCTGGCCGGGCGGCTATACCGACCCCAACCTGCCGCCATCGGCGCGCTCCAACTATGCGTTGCGCGAGAGCGCGCTGGCGCTGCGCTCGCGCAGCCCAGACTCGCGCAGAATAGGCGGCCCGACCGCGGTCATCACCCACGGCGCCAATCCCGGGCTGGTTTCCCACTTCGTCAAGCAGGCGTTGCTCGATGTCGTGCGCGATGCGGACCCGTCGACGCAGGCGCCGGCCGACCGCGGCGGCTGGGCGCGGCTCGCCGAGAGGCTCGGGATCAAAATCATCCATATCGCCGAGCGCGACACGCAGGTCTCGACGATCCCCAAGGAACCGGGCGAATTCGTCAATACCTGGTCGATCGACGGGTTCGTCAGCGAGGGGTCGCAGCCCGCCGAGCTGGGTTGGGGCACGCATGAGCGGCATTTCCCGGCGGACGGAAAGCGCCACGATTTCGGCAGCCAGGCGGCGATCTACCTGCTGCGGCCCGGTGCGGCGACGCGGGTGCGCAGCTGGACCCCGCTCGAAGGGCCCTATCAGGGCTTTCTGATCACCCATGGCGAATCGATCTCGATCGCCGACTACCTGACCCGGCGCGAGGGCGACGCGGTGCATTACCGGCCGACCTGCCATTACGCCTACCACCCCTGCGACGATGCGGTGCTGAGCCTGCACGAGTTCGCCGGCAAGAACTGGCACCTGCAAAGCAACAAGCGTCTAATGATGGAGGAAATCACTGCCGGCACCGACGAGCTCGGGGTGCTGCTGATGGGTCCGCAAAACGGCGTCTACTGGTATGGCTCGCGTTTGACGATCGAGGAGGCGCGCCGGGTCGCGCCGCACAACAACGCAACCTCGCTGCAGGTTACCGCCGCCGTGCTCGCGGGGGTTATCTGGGCGATCGAGCACCCGCGCCGCGGCCTGGTCGAGCCGGAGGAAATGGATTTCGCCCGCATCCTCGAAATCGCCGGGCCCTATCTCGGCGAGGTGGTCGGTGTCTGGGGCGACTGGACCCCGCTGGCCGACCGCGAAAGGCTGTTCCCCGAGGATCTCGACCGCGACGACCCATGGCAGTTCAAGAACATCCGGGTCGTTTGACCAAGATCGTGCCCCGATGAGCCGGCGGGTCTGGCTGGTCGTGCTTTGGCTCTATGCGATCGTCGCCGCCGCCGATATCGCGGTCCATCTGCGCGAGGACACACGGGCGGGCCAGGATTGGCGGGCGCCCGACAACCTCGCCGTGGCGGTTTCGGCTGGTTTGTTCTGGCCGGTCGATCTGGTTGCCCAGGTGCTGCTCGGCCGCTGAGGGCGCGCGTCGCCGGTTCGGCCTAGCGATAGTCGGGCGGCGGGGTGAAACCGCCGATCTCTGCGGCGAGCAGCCGGGCAAATTCGATCGTTGTCAGGTCCTCGCCCTCGGCCCCGATGATCTGCATGCCGACTGGCAGACCGGACGCGGTGAGACCGAGCGGTGCCGCCGTCGCCGGCAGATAGGAAAGGCTCGCCAGCCCGGCCCAGAACAGCTGCTCCTCATACCGCACGCGCTTGCCGTTGACCGAAATCACGCGCCGGTCGCGCTCCGCGTTGTGGTCGTGCGGGAAGGCCGCGGTGGCGGCGATCGGCGCGAGCAGCACGTCGAACCGCTGGAAGAAATCGCGCCAGGCGTGGCGCAGCCTGGTGCGCGCCTCGTTGGCGACGCCCCACGAGCGATGATAGAGGGTGGCGCCGCGCGCGATGGACGCACGGGAGCTCGTATCCTCAGGGCTGAGGGTCGCCGCGATCGCCTGCTGGGCGGCGAAGTCCTCGTCGCGCATCCGCGAGGCGGTGGCCGCGCGCAGCAGCGTCATGAACAGACGGTGCTGCTCGGCGGCATCGCATGGCGGAGGTGCGGCCTCGTCGACCGTGGCGCCGCTGCGGATCAGCACCGCCGTCGCGGCGTCGAAGCGCTCGGCGACACTGGCGTCGATCTCGCAGAGCGGCGACTGGGTGCAGATCGCGACGCGAAAATCAGCGAGGCGTGCGTGGCGCGGCGGCGGCAATTCGATGCGCCACGCCGCTTGTTGCAGGAGATCGGGGCCCGCCAGGGCGCGCATCGCCAGGGCGAGATCCTCGGCATGTCGCGCCAGCGGTCCGACGACCGAGATGTCGGTCGGGGTCACGGCGGCACTCGGCGAATGCCCGAGCGTCGGGATCAGCCCCCAGCTCGGCTTGTGCGCAAAGATGCCGCAATAATGCGCCGGGTTGCGCAGCGAGCCCGCCAGATCGCTGCCGGCGCCGAGCGCCGACAGGCCGGCCGCCAGCGCCGCCGCCTCGCCGCCCGACGACCCGCCCGGCCCGCGCGCCTTGTCCCACGGATTGTTGGTGGTGCCGTAGACCTCGTTGAAGGTCTGCAGGTCGGACAGTAACAACGGGACATTGGTCTTGCCGTAGATCACCGCACCGGCCCCTAGCAGCCGGTCGACCAGCACCGCATTGTCGGCAGCGATGTTGTCCTTCCACAGCGGATTGCCCCAGGTGGTCGGCAGCCCGGCGAGATCGAACGATTCCTTGACCGTCATCGGGACCCCGTGCAGCGGGCCCCATACCTCGCCGCGCGCCAGGGCAGTGTCGGCGGCACGGGCGCGTTCGCGCGCCCGATCGATCTGCCAGGCAACGACCGCGTTGAGCGCCGGATTGTACCGCTCGGCGCGCGCCAGATAGAAATCGAGCAATTCGAGACAGCCGATGCGCCGATCGCGGATCTCGCCGGCGAGGAGAGTGGCGGAGGCAAAGGCGCGCTCGTCCATGGCTATTTCCTCCCTCTGGCAGAACGTGGCACCCTAGCAGCCGCGAAGAACGGGCATCAATGCCAGGGCATCATTATGATCGCAGAGCGGCTGATTTCCTGGGCCGGCACGGTGGCCGCAACCTATGCGATCCTGCTCGCGACCTATGTCGCGAGCTGCCTCCTGGTGACCCGGATCAACCGCCGGCTGGCCGGCGCCAAGATCCAGCGATTGCGCGAGACCCCGCCCGCGCAGATCCGCCGCGACCAGAAGCAAAGCCTGGTGTCGCTCGCGGCGATCTCGGCGATGTTCGGCACCGGCCACTGGCTTTATGCCGCACTCGGCTGGGGTCTCGCACCGGCCGATAGCGTCCTCGGCATCGCGTTGTCGTTCGTTGCCTCGCTTGTGCTGTTCGACACCTGGTTTTACTGGTTCCACCGGCTGATCCACACACCCCTGTTCTACAACCGGGTGCATCGCTGGCACCATCTGACGGTGACGCCGGTCGCCTGGTCGAACAACAGCGACCGGCTCGTCGACAACCTGTTTCTGCAATCCTATTGGCTGGTCGCGCATTTCCTCATCCCGGCGGTGCCGGCGGTGCTGCTCGCGCACAAGCTTTACGACCAGGTCACCGGCGTCATCGGCCATTCGGGCTACGAGCACGGCGGGGTGTGGTGCATGCCGCCCTCGCCGCTCGTCGGCGTCACCCACCACGACCAGCACCACCGCTTCTTCCGGTGCAATTACGCGACGCACTTCACGCTGTGGGACCGACTGATGGGAACCCTGCATCCCGACCACGACGCCGAACTGACACACAACCTCGCCGCCACCGCCGCGGTCAGGCGCGCCGGCCGGTTGCCGGCGGAGTGATCTGTAGGGCGGGTCTCGACCCGCCAATGCCGGCGAGGCGGATCAAGATCCGCCCTACGCGGTCAGAATTTCGAGAACGTGCCCGTTCGGATCCTCGAAATAGACGCCGCGGCCGCCGCGCCGGTGGTTGATCTCCATGTCGGTGCGCGAGCGCGGCCCGCTGCCGTAGGGGACCCCCTCCTCCTTAACGCGCCCGAAAATCTCGTCGAACTCTGATTCGCCGACCTTGAAGGCGTAGTGATGCATATCGAAAGCGCCGCGCTCGTCGAAATCCAGGGTCAGCGCCTCATTGACCTGGACCGGCGCGAAATGGGAATGCGGCCCCTTGTAGTCGAGCCCGAAAATCCGCGCGAAGAACCGGGCCGAAGCGACCTTGTCATGAGCCGGAACGATGGTGTGATCGAGAACGATAGCCATGGCAACCTCCTCCAGCGATCACGTAAGAGATGGGGTGCGGTCTGATGACGTACACTAACGCGATTTGGGATTATGCCCAAGCCGCGATGGGAGCGTTTTTAAGGGTGCTGGGATCGAGCATCTTGAGGTGATCGACATCGCCATGCTTGCCGCTCTTCCTCGCCTCAGGTACACGCGGTTCCCGGGACCGCGGCCGTCCGAGGCTGTGAAAGAATCGTAGGAGTGTCGGAAACAGGTGCTGCATGTTGAAATATGCGTCCTTCGAGACGGCGCTTCGCGCCTCCTCAGGATGACGTAATTTATTGATGCGTTCAGAAAGAACGTCATCCTGAGGAGCCCGCGTAGCGGGCGTCTCGAAGGACGCACCGCCTCGATCCAGCCGCTTCGCCGATAATTTCACAAACTTTCAGGTTTCGCTGAATGCTTCGAGTCCGCCGCGCCCGAGAAACGACGAGATCGGCATTGATGGACCCGCGCGCGTGAGGGTGGGCATCGTCTCCGACATTCATTGCAACGCCGCCGGGCTGGCCCAGGCGCTGGCGCTGATGGGCGACATTGACGAGCTGATCTGCCTCGGCGATAGCATCTACGAGTACCGCTTTTCGAACGAGGTCGTGCGCCTGTTGAAGGAGCGCGAGGCGCAGGTGATCGTCGGCAATCACGAGGAATGCTTCTTCGGCCCGCACGGCACCCGCGCCCGGGCCCGCGGCGGCATCGACCCGGCGCTGGCGGAATGGCTCGCCACCCGGCCGCACCGGCATCGGCTGACGATCGGCGGCAAGCGGTTGCTGCTGGTCCATTCGACGCCGTGGGAGCCGCGCGGCACCTATATTTACCCGGAGAACTCCCTGCTCGCCCGTTTCGCTGAGGCCGAGGCGGATTTCGTGCTCTACGGGCACACCCACTCGCAGGTCGTCCGCCGCTTTGGCCATGTGCTGGTGATCAATCCGGGCTCGACCGGCGAGGCGCGCGACAACCGCAACGGCTACCAGCTGAGCTGCGCGGTGCTAGACACGGCGAGCGAGGCGGTGCAGGTGCTCGATTTCCCCGATCCGCGATGAGCCCCCCTCCCGAGCGCTATTTCGAGGACTACTCGCCGGGCGCGGTTTTTACCTCGGGCGCGATCCCGGTCACCCAGGCCGAGATCATCGACTTTGCCCGGCATTACGATCCGCAGGCGATGCACACCGACCCCGAAGCGGCGGCAAATGGCCGGTTCGGCGGGTTGATCGCCAGCGGCTGGCACACCGCGGCGCTGATGATGCGGCTTTTCGCCACCAGCTTCCTGTCGCCGGAATCGAGCGTCGCCTCGCCCGGGATCGACGAACTGCGCTGGCTCCAGCCGGTGCGGCCAGGCGACGTCTTGAGCCTGCGGGTGAGCGTGCTCGAGGCGCGCCGCTCGCGCTCCCGGCCGGAGGAGGGCGTGGTGCGCAGCTTCATCGAGGTACTGAACCAAGACGGCATGGTGGTGATGAGTTTGAAGCCGATCAGCCTGATCGCCTGCCGACCGCGATAGCGGGCGCCCAGCGCCCTGACCCCCTCTCGCTTTCGCGGCGGCGGTAGAGTAACCCGCATGAGTACCGAGAGCCCTGCTGACGCCCTGCCGCGCTCGCTGGAGGCCGGGAGTGTCGTGCGCGATCTTGCCGCGGGCGAAGTCCTGTTCCGGCAGGGCGACCTGGCTGCGGCGATCTACCGGGTTGAACGCGGGCGGCTGCGTCTGGTGCGCCGCACACTCGACGATCATCTCGTCATCCTGCACACGGCACGTCGTGGCGAGTTCTTTGCCGAAGCCTCGCTGTTTGCCGACGCCTATCACTGCGATGCCGTAGCCGCCGCGCCGTCCCAAATTCGGGTTTATCCGAAGGCTGCGGTGATGGCCGCGTTGCGCACCGAACCGGCGCTCGCGGAAGCGTTCATGGCCCGCCTTGCCCGCCAGCTGCAGGACCTGCGGGCACGAATGGAATTGCGCAATATCCGCTCGGCCCGAGAGCGGGTGCTGCAATATCTCCGGCTGCGCGCCGGGCGGCGCGGGCACAAGATCGCGGTCGAGGGCCGGCTGCAAGACATCGCGGCGGAGATCGGCATGACCCGCGAAGCGCTGTATCGGACGCTGGCAGCACTCGAAGCCGAGGGGTCGCTGACCCGGCTGGACACCGAGATTGAGCTCAATAAATCCGCCAAATCCGACGACGCATGACCATGATCATACGGCGCGCGGTGGGGCTCGATTAGAGTGCGGGACGAATCTTCCCGAAGAGGTCTCCATGCCTTCGCTGCGTCGACTGATCGCCGTTGGAGCCGTGTTCGCCGTCGCCGCATCGGGCATCGTGCTCGCCGAAACCCTGCCGGGGCGGCATCCGATGCCGATGGGCGTTCACCCGGGCATGCACGCAGGCACGGCCACGCCATCGACGCCCGGCCAGGACGCTTTCGGGGCGATCCAGGAAATCGTGCGCCTGCTGGAGGTCGACGCGAAGACCGATTGGTCCAAGGTCAACCTCGAAGCCCTGCGCCAGCACCTGATCGACATGAACGAGGTGACCCTCAAGGCCGATGCCGCCGCGACGCCGATCGAGGGCGGGTTGGCGGTCGCGGGCGCACGCTCGCTGCCATCCAGCAGATGATCCCGGCGCACGCCGCCACGATCGATGGCCGCAACGGCTGGAGCACCAGGACCGAGCCGTTGCCGAATGGCATGCGGCTCACGGTAACCGCGAGCGACCCGCAGGAGGTTCGGCATATTCGGGGGCTCGGCTTTATCGGGTTGCTGACGAGCGGGTCGCATCATCAGCGGCACCATCTCGCGATGGCCAAAGGCGAGTTCGCCCATCAGCATTGACGATAGCGCAAACCATCAGCCGAACGAGCAAATCCAGCTCGTAGCTCGTAGGATGGGCTGAGCATCGCGAAGCCCATCACAGTCGCGGCCGGCTCGCCACGCGTTGATGGGTTTCGCTGCGCTCAACCCATCCTACCCGTAAGCATCGATACACGTCGCTCAGCCCGGCAGCTTCCAGCCGAGCCAGTCGCCGAGGGCGCGGCCCATCACCCAGTCGCGGTCCTCGCCCTGGAGCCAGGGCAGCTCTTCGGCGAACAGCGGGATGGACACGAGGATTGCCCTCCCCGCGCTTGTCAAGGCGGCGGGGTTCATGGTTCGATCGGTAGCGCCCGCCGCGGAACCCGCAGGATTTTGAGATGCCCCAGGATTTGCCATGACCGACAGCATCATCGTCGATACCGCCACCCGGATCTTCGCCGATCTGTGCGAGCCGGCCACGATCAACGCCGCGGAGGCGGGCACCTGGCCGCAGGCGCTGTGGGATGCGCTCGAAGAAGCCGGCCTGACCTTGACCTGGGTCCCCGATACGCTTGGCGGCGCCGGGGCCGAGGTGATCGACGGGTTTCAGGTGCTGCGCGTCGCCGGCCGCTTTGCCGCGCCGGTGCCGCTCGCCGAGACACTGCTCGCCGGCTGGCTCCTGGCGCAGGCCAAGCTCGCCGCGCCAACGGGACCAATGACGATCGCCCCGGTCTACGAGGACGGTCACATCGAGCTCGCCGGCAGCATGCTGCGCGGCCGGGCGCGGCACATTCCCTTTGCCCGCAATGCGCGCCACATCGTCGTCCTGGCCTATCAGGCGGGGACCCCCTGGGTCGCGCTGGTGCCGGCGGACGGGCTCGCGATCAGCCAGGGCACCAGCCTTGCCGGTGAGCCGCGCGATACCGTCTCCTTCGATGGCGCCACCGCCGTCGCGGTCGGCCCGGTCCCGTTGCTCGATACCGAGGGGCTGGTGCAGCTCGGCGCGGCGGTGCGGGCGCAGCAGATGGCCGGCGCGCTCGAACATATCCTCGACCAGTCGGTGCAATACGCCCTCGATCGCGTGCAATTCGGCCGGCCGATCGCCAAGTTCCAGGCGGTGCAGCACAACCTCGCGAGTTTGGCGGGCGAGGTCGCCGCCGCCGGGGCCGCCGCCGATGCCGCTGCCGAGGCGATCGCCAGCCACGGGCTCGGCGGCGAGCTGGTTGCCGCCGAGGTCGCGATCGCCAAGCTGCGGGTCGGCGAGGCGGCCGGGACCGGCGCCGCGATCGCCCATCAGGTGCATGGCGCGATGGGCTTTACCTACGAGCACTCCTTGCACCATGCGACGCGGCGGCTGTGGGCCTGGCGCGAGGAGTTCGGCAACGAGACGCATTGGGCGACCGAGCTCGGCCATATGGTCGCCAAGGGCGGCGCCGACGCGCTGTGGCCGTTCATCACCCAAGGCTCATAAGATCGAGAGGGAGCGATGGCCTTCAATTTTCATTTCGACCCGGTCGACCTGCCGCCCGAGGCCAAGGCGCTGCGCCAGGAGGTCCGTGACTTTCTGCGCGAGGAGATCGCCGCCGGCAGCTTCAGCCCGCATGACGACAGGGGTGCGATGTCCAAGGCGTTCGCCCGCAAGGTCGGCGCCCGCGGCTGGATCGGCATGACCTGGCCGAAGAAATATGGCGGCCATGAGCGCTCGCACCTCGAACGCTATGTGGTGACCGAGGAGATGCTGGCGCACCGCGCGCCGACCCGGTCCTATTCGACGGCCGACCGGCAGAGCGGGCCGGTGATCCTGCGCTATGGCCAGGAAGCCGTGAAGGAGACGATCCTGCCGCAGATCGCCTCGGGCGAACTATGCTTCTGCATCGGCCTCAGCGAACCCAATTCCGGCTCCGACGTGTTCGCCGCCTCGACCCGGGCGACCAAGACCGATGGCGGTTGGCTGGTTAACGGGCGCAAGATTTGGACCAGCAACGCGCATAATTCGGACTACATGATCGGCCTCTTGCGCACCTCGCGGGCGACCAAGGAAAACCGGCGGCACGGTCTGACCCAGTTCCTGATCGACCTGAAGACGCCGGGGATCACGATCCGGCCGATCGTCAACCTGACCGGTTCGCATGATTTCAACGAGGTCGTCTTCGACGACGCCTTCGTGCCCGACCTCCATCTGATCGGCGAAGTCGACATGGCCTGGAAGCAGGCCTCGGACGAACTCGCCTATGAGCGCAGCGGCCCCGACCGCTGGCTCGAAACCTTCCCGGCGCTGGTTGAGCTGGTGCGCCGCGCCGGCCCCGAACCGAGCGAGCGGCTGGCCGAAGGGATCGGCCGCGAGGTCGCCCACCTGGCGACCTTGCGCCGCATGTCGGTCAGCGTCGCCGGCATGCTGCAGGCCGGCAAGACGCCGGCGGTCGAAGCCGCCGCGGTCAAGGACCTCGGCACCAATTGGGAGCAGGCGCTGCCCAACAAGGTCCGCCTGCTGGCGCCGCCGACCGGCGATTCGGCGCCAGAGATCAATGACGACCGCTTCGAACAGGCGCTGCGCCACACCACGCTGATCGCGCCGAAGCTGACGATCCAGGGCGGCACCCGCGAGGTGCTGCGCGGCATCATCGCCCGCGGGCTGGGCTTGCGCTGAGCGGCCGCTATCAGGACCGTGGGCGTCCCGCCCGCATGCGGCCGAGACGGCCGCGGTCCAAGCTGTAAGGGAATTGAATGCCCGATCTTCGACCTCTGCTCTCGCCCGATAGTGTCGCCATCATCGGCGCGGCGGGCGACAATCATTCGCTGCGCGGCCGGCTCACACATTACCTGATCGAGCATGGCTATGACGGCCGGATCTACCCGGTGACGCGCAGCGCGGGCGAGGTGCTCGGGCACCAAGCCTACGCCACCGTTGCCGATCTGCCCGAGGCGCCCGACCTCGCGGTGATCCTCGTGCCCGCGGCGCATGTCGTCGGAGCGATCGAGCAATGTGCGGCGCGCGGCATCCCGGCCGCGGTCATCATCAGCTCCGGTTTTGGCGAGGAGAAAGGCGAGGAGGCGGCGGCCCGCGACGCCGCGCTGCGGGCGATCGCCAAGCGGACCGGCATGCTGATCGCCGGGCCGAATTCCGAGGGGCTGGTCAACCCGCTGCGGCCGCTGGTCGCGACCTTCAGCCCGGTGTTCCACGATGCGAGCCAGCCCTTATTGCCGCGGGGAAGCAAGGCCCGGCCGATCGCGGTCAGCTGCCAGAGCGGCGCCTTGACCTTTGCGTTTTTGAGCCGTGGCCGCGACCGCCAGCTCAAATTCACCTATCAGGTCAGCGCCGGCAACCAGACCGTGCTCGAAGCACACGATTACGTCGACTGGGTGCTCGATGCCGGCGGCGCCGACATCTTCCTGTGCTATCTCGAAGGGATCCGCGACGCCGCCCGGTTCCGCGCCGTGGCCGACAAGGCGGCGCGGGCCGGCAAACCGATGATCGTCGCCAAGGTCGGGCGCTCCGACGCGGGGCGCCGCGCCGCCGCGTCGCATACCGGGGCGCTGGCCCGCGCCGGCCTCGCCGACGACGCGATCTTTCGCCATCACGGCATCATCCGGGGCGAAGACCTCGACCACATGGTCGATGTCGCGACCGCCTTCGCCTATTGCAAGCTGCCGCGCGGCAACCGGGTCGCGATCATCACCGGCTCGGGCGGCAGCGCGGTGTGGATGGCCGACATCCTGTCGGCGCACGGGCTCGAACTGCCGGTGCTGGAGGACGACATCCAGCGGCGCATCATGGCGCTGCTGCCGTCCTACGGCTCGGCGCAGAACCCGGTCGACGGCACCGCCCAGGCGATCCACGAGGTCGGCTATGCCCGGCTCGTCGAGATCGTGCGTGAGTCGCAGCGGATCGACACGATCCTGTTGATCGGCTCGCTCGCCAACGAGGCGACCGCGATAACACGCGCCGAGGAGCTCGCCGAAATCACCGGGACGACCGAGCAACCGGTCGTGCTGGCGACCTATACGACCACGACACCGGCGGCGATCGCCGCCTTCGGCACCGCCGGCATCCCCTGCTACACCTCGATGCCGAGCTGCGCCCGGGCGATCCGCGCACTGGTCGATTACGGCGCGTTCCAGGAGCGCCTCGCGCGGCGGTCGGCTGAGCCCCCTGCCCCGGCGGCGGTACGCGACGAGGTTGCGCGCGCGCTCGCCCAATCGGGGCCGGTGCTGACCGAAATCGCCTCGAAGGCGCTGCTCGCGCGCTATGGCGTGCCGTTGCCACCGGAGGCCCTGGCGACCAGCGAAGCCGAGGCGGTCGCGGCGGCGGTGCGCATCGCCAGGGAAACCGGAAACGGCGCGGTGGCGCTCAAGGTGCAATCGCCCGACATATTGCACAAGACCGAGGCGGGCGCGGTGGCGCTCGGGCTCAGCGGCGAATCAGCGGTGCGCGAGGGCTACCGCACGGTGTTGGCGCGGGCGCGCGCGGCCCACCCGGGCGCGACTATCGACGGCGTCCTGGTGCAGGCGATGGCGCCGCGCGGCTATGAAATCATCCTCGGCGTCACCAGCGACCTCGATTTCGGCCCGATGCTGATGGTCGGGCTCGGCGGGATCCATGTCGAGGTATTGAAGGACGTCGCCTTCGCCCCGGTGCCGCTCGGCACCGCGGAGGCGCTGGCGCTGCTCGACCAGCTGAAAGGCGCAGCATTGCTTGACGGCGTGCGCGGCGAGCCCGCTGCGGACCGCGCCGCCCTGGCCCAGCTGATGGCGACGCTGTCGCGCTTTGCCGCCGATCACGCCGATAGGGTCGCCGAGATCGATTTGAACCCGGTTATCGTGCACCAAGCGGGCGCGGGCCTGACAATCGTCGATGCGTTGATCGTGAAAAAATGATTCACCACGGAGGCACGGAGGACACGGAGTTGGTGTCATTGCCTCGCAATGACAATTCAAAGGCTCAGTGACCTCCGTGTCTCCGTGGCTTCCCTACCGCCCGAGGAGACAGGAACATGAGTGAATACACCGGGTTCAAGGAGATCGGCGTCAGCCTCGACGGGATGGTGGCGACGGTCGAGATGCGCCGCCCGCCGCACAATTTCTTCGACAGCGTGCTGATCGCCGAGATCGGCGAAGCCTTCGAGCGGCTCGATGGCGACCCGGCCTGCCGGGCGATCGTGCTCGCCGCCGAGGGCCGCTCGTTTTGCGCCGGCGCCGATTTTTCCAAGCGCATGGATACCGGCACGGTCGCCGAGGCGGCGCGCAGCGGCGCCGGGCGGCATCTCTACAAGGAGGCGGTGCGCCTGATCCGCACGCGGAAGCCGATCATCGGCGCGGTGCACGGCGCCGCGGTCGGCGGCGGGCTCGGCCTCGCCCTGGTTCCCGATTTCCGGGTGACCTGCACCGAGGCGCGGTTCAGCGCCAATTTTAACCGGCTCGGCTTTCATCCCGGCTTCGGCCTGACCGTGACGCTGCCGCGCCTGGTCGGCGCCCAGCAGGCGGCGCTGTTGTTCTATACCGGCCGGCGGATTCCCGGCGACGAAGCGGTGCGGATCGGGCTCGCCGATGTGCTGGTGCCACAGGCCGAGGTGCGCAGCGCCGCCCAGGCCCTGGCGCTGGAGATCGCGCAATCGGCGCCGCAGGCCGTCATGTCGACCCGCGAGACCATGCGCCGCGGCCTCGTCGACGCGATCGAAGCGGCGACCGAGCGCGAGCTGGTCGAGCAGGACTGGCTGCGCCGGACCGAGGACTTCCAGGAAGGCATCAAGGCGATGGCCGAGCGCCGCCTGCCCAATTTCCAGGGGCGGTGAGCCGCTCGCTGTCAGCGGGTCAGAACCGACCGCGCAGCGCGGCGGCGAACAGTCGCCAGGTTTGCAGGGTGTCGGGTGCCGCGAGTGCGGGCGCGAACGGGTTGCAGTCCGCGCGCTTGATCCGGGCGAGAAACCGGTCCGCGACGACGCAAGGCAACATCGCGGCGCGTGCCGATCGGGGAATGTCGCGCCGATATCGCCGCGCCGCCCGCAAATGGCCGGCGGCGGCTTCGGCAATCTCCGCGCTCGCGGCGCGCAAGCCGGTGCTGTCGCGTAACGCCGCGTAATCTGCCGGATCGAGCCCGAGACGTGCGCCGGCATCGGCCGGGATATAGCGCCGGCCGGACCGGGCGTGAAACGGCATCGCACGCAAGAGACCAGTCAGGGCATAACCGATGCCGACCTCGCGAGCGGCGGCGGCGGTGCTCGGTTCGCTGGCCCCGAGCACCTCCAGCGCCAGATAGAGCAAAGTGGCGCAGGTGCCCTCGGCATAATCCTCGAGCGCGGCCAGGGTCGGCGGCGGCTCGTCGGCAAGATCGCGCTCGCGCGTGTCGATCATCCGGTTGAAATGCGAGCGGGTGAGCGCGCGGTCGCCAATCACCGCGGTGAGCGGTTCGGCCACGTCATGCTGGCGCGGCGGGGCGCCGGCAAACGCGGCGGCCACGACCTCGCGCCACCATTGCAGGCGGATCTGCCCGAGCATCGGCTGGGTGATGATCTCGCGCACCCGGGCGATCTCATAGTTGAACGCATAGAGCGTAAACAGCGCCTCGCGCCGATCGGCCGGGGCAAAGAGGGCGGTCTGGTAGCGGTCGCGGTCATGCCGGCGAACCAGCTCCGCCAGCGGCGAGCGGCCCTGAATGGCCCGGGAATGCATCCGGGAATGCGGACTCCCCTTGCGCGTTTCACCGGTCACACTATCTTGCCTACCCTTCGCTCGTTACCCGGCGACTCAACCCCGGTGAGAGGACAGCCATGGCTTTCGAACTACCGCCCCTGCCGTTTCCGAAAAACGCGCTTGAACCATACACCTCGGGCCAGACGCTCGATTTCCACCACGGCAAGCACCATCAGGCCTATGTGACCAATCTCAACAATCTGGTCAAAGATTCGCCGATGGAGAGCCAGTCGCTGGAACAGATTATCCAGGCGACTGCCAAGGACGCCTCCAAAGCTGGCATCTTCAACAATGCCGCCCAGGTGTGGAACCATACCTTTTTCTGGAATTGCATGAAGCCGAACGGTGGCGGGAGCCCTAGCGGCAACATCGCCCAGGCGATCGACCGCGATCTCGGCGGCCTCGTCAAGTTCAAGGATGATTTCAAGGCGGCCGCGGTCGGGCAGTTCGGCAGCGGCTGGGCCTGGGTCGTCGCCAGCGGCGGCAAGCTCTCGATCACCCGGACGCCGAATGCGGTCAACCCGCTGGCCGAAGGGCAGACCGCGCTCCTGACCTGCGATGTGTGGGAGCACGCCTACTACCTCGACTTCCAGAACCGCCGGCCCGACTTCGTCCAGGCGTTTCTCGACCACCTCGTCAATTGGGACTTCGTCGCCCAGAACCTGGCAAAGGCGCGCTAACCCGGCCGTCACAATTCACCACGGAAACACGGAGAACGGGAATCGGACCGCGGGCGTCCCGCCCGCTCTGCATTAGCGGGCGAGACGCCCGCGATCCATGCCCTCCATGATCTCCGTGCCTCTGTGGTGGAACGACTTTTTCGACCCTACAAATGCACGCCGGTGTCGAGCAGCACCGCGGCGTATTCGCGGTAGCTCATGCCGAGCGCTTCGGCGCGCGCGAGACGAGCCAGCGCGATCTCACGCGGCGGCGTCTTCCAGGCGCGCGCATGCGCCTTTTTCCAACAGAAATGCCGCCAATCCGCTCGTGGATCGAGCGGCGGCCCGCCATTGTGGCCGATGCCAAAGGGCACAAAGCCCGTGCTGCCGTCCTCGGGCGCCATGACCCGACTGGCTCCTCATACGTGCCCCATTCCATACGCAAACCGCGTGCCAGTGAGGGTGGGTTTCGCTGCGCTCAACCCACCCTACGCGATCGGAATTGTAGGGTGGGCTGAGCGACGCAAAGCCCACCATCGTCCGCGGCTGCCTCAGACCGGCGGCAGCAGCGCCGCGGCGACGCGGCGGTCTTCGGCAAGCAGCACATTGTAGGTGCGGCAGGCGGCGCCGGTATCCATCGCCTCGACCGCGATGCCGCACGCCTTGAGCGCTGCGCGCAGCGGCGCCGCGACGGGAACCATGCGCCGGCCAAGCCCGAGCAGTAAGAGTTCGACCCCGCCATGCTCGACGACCGGGGCGAGGCCGGTTTCGGTCATCGCCGCGGCTTCCCAGGCCACGGTTCCGCCGGGAAACACCAGGACGGGACCCAGATAGACCGTTCCGCTGATGCGAAAGCCGGTCGGGCCGTAGCGCTCGATGATTTGATGCCCGGGGATCTGGCGCCCGGGCTGGACGATCGGGGTCAGCTCCATCCACCCGGTTCCCTTTGGCGGCCCGGTTCCCTTCGGCTCAGCGCGATGCGCGTTCGGCGGGACCCTTGACGATCGCGCGCCGGTTCGGCTGGACGTAGTAGAGCAGCGGGGCGGCGATGAAGAGCGAGGAATAGGTTCCAATCACCATGCCCCACAGCATCGCGATGCTGAAGCCCCTGAGCACCTGGCCGCCGAAGATCAGCAATGACAGCACCGCGAGCGCGACAGTGCTGACGGTCAGGATCGTGCGCGACAGGGTTTCGTTGAGCGCGAGGTTGATCAGATCGCGGAACGGCATCGTGCGGTATTTGCCCATCGATTCGCGCACGCGGTCGTAGATCACCACCGTGTCGTTGATCGAATACCCGGCGATGGTCAGGATCGCCGCCAGGGTCGTCAGGTTGAATTCGAGCTGGAAGATCGCGAACAGACCAACCGTGGTGATCACGTCATGCAGCGTCGAGACCATCGCGCCGATGCCGAACTGCCATTCGAAGCGGAACCAGACGTAGGCCATGATCGCGACGAGGGCGAGCACGGTCGCCAGCACCCCGGCGCGGATCAGCTCGCTGCCGACGCTCGGGCCGACGACCTCGACCCGGCGGTATTCAATGCCGGTGCCCAGTGCCGCGCGCGCCGCTTGCACCGCCTTCATCTGCGCGGCGTCACCGCCGGCTTGCTGCTGCAGCCGAATTAGAACGTCATTCGGGCTGCCGAACTGCTGCAGCGAGGCTCCCCCGAGATGCAGTGCATCGAGTTTGGCGCGCATCGCGGCGAGATCCGCCGGCCCCGTCGTCGAGCGCGCCTCGATCAGCGTGCCGCCAACGAAATCGATGCCGAAATTGAGCCCGGCCGTTAGGAACGACCCGATCGTCAGCGCCGTCAGCACCAGCGAGAAAGCAAAGCCGAACACGTGCCAGCGCATGAAATCGATCTTCGGCACGCGCCGGATGACGATCAGCGGTCTCATCGGCACAGACCCCGGTGCGAACGACAAATATTACCCTCTCCGCCCTTTAGGGGGGAGAGGGAGGGGACCCATTGCGGAGCAATGGGGAGGGTGAGGTGGGTGTTCACCGGACCGCGGCCGTCTCGCCCACAGATGCGGCCGGGACGGCCGCGGTCCAAGGCGAGCGCTCTGGAATCCCCCACCTCACCCAACCCTCTCCGCCCCCGGGGGCGGAGAGGGAGATTTGGTTAACGCTGAGCGTCACAGCGGGATTGCCTTCGGCTTGGTGCGCCGCGCCCAGGTCACGATCTGCAGCCGGGTCACCAGGATCGCCGAGAACAGCGAGGTGAGGACGCCGATGCTGAGGGTCACGGCGAACCCCTTTATCGGCCCCGACCCGAGAAAATAGAGGAGGAGCCCGGCGACCAGCGTCGTTACATGGCTGTCGAGGATCGTCCCGAAAGCGCGGGTAAAGCCCGCTTCGAGCGAGGACAGCAACGAGCGCCCGCTGCGCACCTCCTCGCGGATGCGCTCATAGATCAGCACGTTGGCGTCGACCGCCATGCCCGTCGTCAGGGCGATCCCGGCGATGCCCGGCAGCGTCAAGGTCGCGCCGAGCAGCGACAGCGTCCCCAGCATCAGGCACAGGTTGAAGACCAGCGCGATGTCGGCGAAGATACCAAAGAGGCCATAGAACAAAAACATGAAGATGACGACCAGAACCACGCCGACAATGCTGGCGACCGCGCCGGCATGGATCGAATCGGCGCCGAGCTCGGCGCCGACCGTGCGCTCCTCGAGGATCGTGATCGGCGCCGGCAGCGCACCGGCGCGTAGCAGCAGCGCGAGATCGCTCGCCGACTGCACCGTGAAGCTGCCGGAAATGATGCCGCTGCCGCCGGTGATCGGCTCGCGGATGACCGGCGCGCTGATCACCTTGTTGTCGAGCACGATCGCAAAGGGCTTGCCGACATTCTCGCGGGTCGCATCGCCAAAGCGCCTTGCCCCGGACCCGTCGAATTTGAAGCTGACGACCGGCTCGTTGTTCTGGAAGGTGGCCTGCGCATCGGTCAGCGTGTCGCCGCCGACCATGACCCGCTTACGCACCACATAGGCCGCCGCGCCGCCGCCTTTGCCCCGTCCCTCCTCGGCGGCGAGGATCTCGTCGCCCGGCGGCAGGCGGCCGCGCCGCGCCTCCTCCACGGTCACGCTGCTATCAACCAGCTGAAACGTCAGCTTGGCGGTGCGCCCCAACAGCGCCTTGACGTGCTCGGGATTTTCGACCCCGGGGAGCTGGACCAGGATGCGGCTTTGCCCCTCGCGCTGGATCGTCGGCTCCTTGGTGCCGGTCTCATCGATGCGCCGGCGGATGATCTCGATCGACTGCTCGACCGCCTGGCGACGGCGGGTTTCGGTCGCCACCGTGCCAAACCGCATCGTCCCCGCGCCGTCGCTGCCGATCTCGACGGTGAGCTCCGGATCGATCTTGCCAAGGGCTTGCCGCGCATCGCCGATCCGCAGCGCATCGCGGATCGTGAAGACGATCGAATCGCCTTCGGAATTGAGGCCGGTGTAGCCGATCTTGGTGTCGCGCAACGCGTTGCGCACGCTGTCGATGATCGTGTTGAGGCGATCGCGCTGCGCCGCGGCGACATCGACCTCGAGCAGCAGATACGAGCCGCCGCGCAGATCAAGGCCGAGCGCAACCTGGTTGTGCGGGATGAAACGCGGCACATGAGCAAGCTGCGCCGGGGTGAACAGGTTCGGCACGCTCGCGAGCACGCCGAGGGCGCAAACCGCGCAGATCAGCAGGATCTTCCAAGTCGCGAAGTAGAGCATGTTTAACGATTCCCGGGAGAGCCGCCTTGCACTGAACCGGCCTCAGTCGTATCGGTGCAATCTGGCATCCGGCGTCATACCTTGTCGGCTTCGCGCCGCACGGTTTCCTTTTCCTTGGCGGCCTCGCGACCCTTCTCCCGCGCGGCCTCGCGCGCCGCGGCGGGGTCGGGCTTGGTGAGTACGCTGGTGATCGTGCTGCGCAACACCCGCACGCGCACCCCGGAGGCGATGTCGACCTCGACCTCCTCGGGGCTCACCACTTTGGAGACCGAGCCGAGGATGCCGCCGCCGGTCACGACCCGATCGCCGCGCCGCAGCGCGTCGAGCATCGTGCGATGATCCTTCTGCTTCCGCTGCTGCGGCCTGATCAACAGGAAATAGAACACGACGAAGATCAGCACGAGCGGCAGGAACTGGACCAGCGCGCTTTGATCGAAATACCCCGCCCCCGGGGCTTGGGCATAGGCCGGCGAAATCAGCATCGGCATTGACCTCGAAATGGTGCGCCGCGGGGTTCGGAGCAAGCGCGATAGGACGCCGGCAGGCGGCAAAAGCGACGTGCGCATTGGTACGCGATGGTCAGGAAAAGGGCAATCCTCGCACGCGTCGCGCGTTTTCCCGGCGGGACGCGGTGTGATAGCGTCCGCCGCCTCGCCCCTTCCCGCCCGACCGAGAGATGCCCGACTGAAAGATGCCCGACCGAGAGATGACTGACGCCGATCTTGTCCCGCTGCTCCACCGCATCGCCGATGCGCTCGAACGCCTGGCGCCGGCGGACACCGATGCCAACGACCTCGATGCTGCCGACGCCTTCGTCTGGCATGCCGAGCGCGAATGGTTCGAGCCGGTGCCCAGCGTCAATCGCGTGCCGCTCGGGCTGCTGCGCGGGATCGACCGGGTGCGCGACATCCTGTTGGAAAACACCGAGCGTTTCGTGGCCGGATTGCCGGCCAACAACGTGCTGCTCTGGGGGGCGCGCGGCACCGGCAAGAGCGCCCTGATCAAGGCCGCCCACGCCGCGGTCAATGAGGCGCGACCGAAAGAGCGCCCCGGGGCGCTCGCGCTCATCGAGATCCATCGCGAGGACATCCCGAGCCTGCCGCGTCTGCTGAGCCTGGTGCGGGACAGCGCGCGGCGCTGCCTGTTGTTCTGCGACGATCTGTCGTTCGACAACAACGACACCAGCTACAAATCGTTGAAGGCCGTGCTCGAAGGCGGGATCGAGGGCCGGCCCGGCAACGTCGTCTTGTACGCGACCTCGAACCGCCGCCACCTGATGTCGCGCGACATGATCGAGAACGAGCGCTCGACTGCGATCAACCCGGCCGAGGCCGTCGAGGAGAAGGTGTCGCTGTCCGACCGATTCGGCCTGTGGCTCGGCTTCCACAATGTCGATCAGGAGACCTATCAGGCGATCGTGCGCGGCTATGCCGCGCATTACGGGCTCGATCTGCCGCCCGAGCAGCTCAGGGCGGACGCCAGCGAGTGGTCGATCACCCGCGGCGCGCGCTCGGGCCGCGTCGCCTGGCAATTCATCCAGGATCTCGCCGGCCGGCTCGGCAAGCCGCTAGCCTGACCCCGAACGAACCGATGTGGGGTGGGTGAGCGAAGCGTAACCCACCATCAGTTGGCGCCAGATATGGTGGGTTACGCTGCGCTCCACCTACCCTACGATACGTGCCTGATGGTCAGCCCTGGCGCGCAGTTTTGGCGGCGCTCGGGGCGGGCGCCAGAAACTCGCGCGGATCGACCGCATGCTTGCCGCGCCGCAGCTCGAAGTGGAGCTGCGGCTCGCTGACCCCGCCGGTTGCGCCGACCCTGGCGATCGCCTGTCCCGGGCTCACCGTGTCGCCGCGCTTGACGAGCAGCTCCTCGCAATGCGCGTAGGCGGTGATCCAGCCGTTCGAATGCTTGATCAGGACCAAATTGCCGTAGCCGCGCAGCTCGTTGCCGGCATAAGCGACGGTCCCGCCATCGACCGCCGTCACCGGGGTGCCGCGCGGCGCGGCGATGTTGATGCCGTCATTGCGGCTGCCGCCTGCCGTGGCCCCGTAGCCGGCCAGGACACGGCCGCGTACCGGCCACGGGAAATGGCTGCCACGCGGCAACGCCGCTGCGGCCCCTGGGGCGGCGGACGCAGACTCGGCACGCGCCTCCTGCGCGGCGCTCGGTCCCGGCGGCGCTCTCTGTGCCGGGACCGCTTCGGATTGTGGTGTCAGACCGGCGGTATTCTGCGGCGGCTGCGCCGTGGCGGCCGGCATCGATCTGGCCGGGGCCGGACCGTCGAGTGGGATGATCTCGGGCGGCGGATGCCCCGGCGCGATCGGCCCGGCGGGCGACCCGGCCGCCAGCTTCTGCTGACCCGGCGCCTGCGCCGCGCCTGGGATCAAGAGGTGCTGGCCGGCCGCCAGCTTGTACGGCGGAGCCAGGTGGTTGGCCGCGATGATTGCCCGTTCGGACACATGATGGGCACGGGCAATACCGCCCAGCGATTGGCCCTGCCACACGACGATGCGCCGGTCTTCGGTCCTGGCCGGCAGTGCGGGGTTCGGCGCGAACGCGGCCTGCCCCGCAATCCCCGAATCGGCCCCTTTCAGGATGACCGGCGCGGGCGGGCCCCCGCCACAGGCAGCGACCAGGCCAGCCAATGCCATTGCGCCCGCGGCACGGATAACCCCGTGTCGGTCGAATTTGTGTTTCTCCATTTCCCCCGTCCTTGCCCGCCCCCCGACGCGCAAGAAGCTGTATCTCGATCAGTCTAGGACGGAATCCGAAGCAACCCTAGTCTTCCGATTGCCGAGCTGACGCTCCTTCCGTTGTCATACCGGCGAAGGCCGGTATCCACGGCGAGGTGGGTCCCGGCCTGCGCCGGGACGACAATCAGAGCGATCCATATTGATGTGCAGAATTTCTGCCTTCGGTCACGCCCATCGGCCGAATCGGGCACCCGGGCTATTCGAACACCTTTCGCAACGCGGCGAGGACCGGCACGTTGGTCAGGTTGAGGTAGATCGGGGTGATCGAGACCCTGTTGTCGGCGAGCGCGGCAACATCGGTGCCGGGCTCGGCCGCGCCGCCGTCGCGCACCGGGCCGATCCAGTAATACGGCCGGCCG
>CAYMRQ010000037.1:0-6205 GCA_964392845.1 uncultured Rhizobium sp. | reverse complement strand
GATGTTGAAGAGGGTGCTGTCGGGCCACGGCAGGCGCAACAGGCGGCGGATCACCTCGGGCGCAAAGGCGTCGCCGGTCTCCCAGGGAAGGCCCTGGCCGTCGCGGTATTCCTGGCTCAGCGCCATTGCCGGGATGCCGAGCAGCGTCGCCTCCATCGCCGCCGCGACGGTGCCTGAATAGGTCAAATCCTCGCCGACATTGCTGCCGGCGTTGATCCCCGAGAGGACGAGGTCCGGCGGCCGGTCGCGCAACAGCCGCTTGACCGCGATGAGGACGCAGTCGGTCGGAGTGCCGTCGACCATATAGCGCCGTCGCGCGACCTCGCGCATGCGCAACGGGCGCCGCGTCGTCAACGAATGGCTGGCGCCGCTCTGTTCCTGCTCGGGCGCCACCACCCACACATCGTCCGTCAGATCGCGGGCGATCGTCTCCAGCGCCTTGATGCCGTGCGATTCGATGCCGTCATCGTTGGAGATCAGGATCCGGCATCTGGCGAGGTCGATGTGCCCGTCAGCCATGCGGCGCGATCACCGTCTGCCCGCCCATATACGGCTGCAATACCTCGGGGATCGCCACCGTGCCGTCGTGCAGCTGAAAGTTCTCGAGGATCGCGATCATCGTGCGGCCGACCGCGAGGCCGGAACCGTTGAGGGTGTGGACCGGCCGCGTGCCCTTTTCGCCGGCCGGGCGATAGCGCGCCTTCATGCGCTGGGCCTGGAAGGGGCCGCAATTCGAGCAGCTCGAAATCTCGCGATAGGTGTCCTGGCCGGGGAGCCAGACCTCGATATCGTAGGTCTTGCGCGCCGAGAACCCCATGTCGCCGGTCGACAGCAGCACGACGCGGTAGGCGAGGCCGAGCCGCTGCAACACCGCTTCGGCGCAGCCGGTCATGCGCTCGTGCTCGGCTTCGGAATCCTCCGGCCGGGTGATCGACACCAGCTCGACCTTGTTGAACTGGTGCATGCGGATCATCCCGCGAGTGTCCTTGCCGGCCGCGCCCGCCTCCGAGCGGAAGCACGGCGTCCAGGCCGTCAAACGCAGCGGCAATGCCGCCTCGTCGAGGATCTCGCCGGCGACGAGGTTGGTCAGCGGCACCTCGGCGGTCGGGATGAGCCATAATCCCTCCCGGGTTTGGAACATGTCCTCGGCGGCTTTCGGCAATTGCCCGGTGCCAAAGGCGACCTCGTCGCGCACCAGATAGGGCGGCGCGATCTCGGTGTAGCCGAACTCCTGCGTATGCAAATCGAGCATGAATTGCCCGATCGCCCGTTCGAGCCGGGCCAGTGCGCCCTTCAGCACGACAAAGCGCGACCCCGACAGGCGGGCGGCGCGCGGAAAATCCATCAGCCCGAGCTTGTCGCCGATCGCCTCATGCATCAGCGGCGCGAAGTTGAACCGCGGCGGCTCACCGTGGCGGCGCAGAAGCTGGTTGGCGGTTTCGTCCGGGCCGTCCGGCACCTCGGCCGCGGGCAGGTTCGGCAGGCTCGCCAGCAGGTCGTCGATCTTCTTGCGCACTTCCGCTGCCGCGACCGAAGTTTTCGCCTCGATTTCCTTTCCCATAGCGATTTCGCGCAGCAGTTCGTCGGCCGGCTCGCCGCGCGCTTTTGCCACGCCGACCTCGCGGGACAGACGGTTGCGCGTCGCTTGCAACCCCTGCGCTGCGGTTTCGAGGGTCCGCCATTTCCGATCCAGCGCCAACATTTCGGCGGCACACGGGATCAGGCCGCGTCGGGCGAGGCCGCGGTCGAATTCCTCCGGGTTGTCCCGGATCCATCGCAGATCGTGCATTCAGCAGCCCGATGTCTGTCAGTCTGTAGGATGGGTTGAGCGGAGCGAAACCCATCATCTCTGCGGAAACAAGATGGGTTTCGCTCCGCTCAACCCATCCTACGATTTCGAATCTACTTTCAGCCTACTCGCCCGCGGCGGGTTTCCCTGTGCCGGCCAGTTCGGCCTCTTCCTCGGCCTCCCGCTTGGCGCGCGCCTTCTCGACCCAGCGGCAGGAGTAGATCGAGACTTCGTAGAGGATGATCAGCGGGATGGCGAGACCGATCTGGCTGATGACGTCGGGCGGGGTCAGCACGGCGGCGACGGCGAACATGATGACGATCGCATAGCGCCGCTTGGAGGCGAGGCCAGCGGCGGTGATCAGCCCGGCCCGCGCCATCAGGGTCAGCAGCACCGGAAGCTGAAAGGCGACCCCAAAGGCGAACAGGAGGGTCATCACCAGCGACAGGTACTCGTTGACCTTGGGTTCCGACACGATCGGCAGCACGCCGTCCCCCCCAGGGGTCTCGAAGCTGAGAAAGAACCGGAACGCGATCGGGATCACCACGAAATAGGCGAGCGAGGCGCCCAGGAGGAACAAGACCGGCGTCGCGGCCAGATACGGCAGAAACGCGCGCTTTTCGGTCTTGTAGAGGCCCGGCGCGACGAATTTCCACAGCTGAATCGCGATCACCGGAAAGGACAGGCAGATCGCCGCCCAGAACGACACCTTGAGGTAGGTGAAAAAGGCCTCGGTAAGGCCGGTGAAGATCATCTTGCGCCCGGGTTCGCCGGCATAGATCTCGGCGAGCGGGTGCGCCAGAAAGCGATAGATCATTTCCTTGAATTGATAGCAGACGAGAAACGTGACGATGATCGAGCCGAATGCCCACAACAGCCGGTTGCGCAGCTCGATCAGGTGGTCGAGCAGCGGCATCCGGCCGGATTCGAGTTCGTCCTCTTTGTCGTCCTCGGCCATCAGCGACCGTTACGGTTTTGGAGCGGGCCCAGGATCATGTCCGGGGTCCGGTGCCGGCGCGGCGGACGAAAGCTCAGGCGGGCTTAGCGGCTGCAGGTTGGCCGGCTCCGGCGTGCTCGCGACAGCCACTATCGGTTCCGGCAATGCGGTTTCGGCCGGGGCGGACAGCGCCGGTGCCGGTTCGGTCGCGGCGGGTGTGGTCCCCCCGGACTCCTCGAAAAAATCCGGCAGATCCGGCGGCTTGATGCTTTCCGCGAGACTGCCGGTTGGATCGACGGTGTTCTGAAACTCCTTCTCGATGTCGAACTCGGTCACCTTCTTCAGATCCTGGCGGATTTCATCGAGTTCGGCCTCGCGGATCATCTGGTCGATGCTGCTCTGGAACTCGCGCGACAGGGTGCGCGCCTTGCGCACCCAGAAGCCGGCGACACGCAGGGCCTTCGGCAGGTCCTTCGGCCCGATGACCACGAGCGCGACGACCCCGATCAGCAGCAGCTCCGGCCAGCCGATGTCAAACAACATCGCAAGATCGGCCCCAGGCTGGCGCGATGGGCGGCGCGAGGCTCGCGACGCCCGCGCTTCGGTCACGGGAAAACAGCATCGGATGGCTCCGCCAGAGCATATTCCGGAAAAGTGGATACCACTTTTCCGAAGAGAACATGCTCCAGACCAATAAGTCTGGGGCACGATGATCTCAGAAAGCCGAGGCAGCGGCAATCGCGGGCGCTGTTTAACACCCTCACTCGTCGAATTCGCCCGGCTCCGCCTCGTCGGCAACCGGCTCGGCAGCCTCGCCGAGGATCGCCGGCCCGATGTCGAGGAGGCCGGCCGCACGCAGTTCGTCGATCCCGGGCAGCTCGTCGAGGCGGTCGAGCCCGAAATGGGCAAGAAAGCCCGGAGTGGTCACCCAATTGAGCGGACGGCCCGGGCTGTCGCGCCGCCCCAGGGGCCGCACCCAGCCTGCCTCCATCAGCCGGTCGATTGTGCCGCGCGCCAGCGCGACCCCGCGGATCGCCTCGATCTCGGCGCGGGTGGCAGGCTGATGATAGGCGATGATTGCCAGGGTTTCGACCGCGGCGCGCGACAGTTTGCGCGACACGATCCGCTCGCTCCGCAGCTCGGGAGCGAGGTCCGGCGCGGTACGGAAGGTCCAGCCGCCGGCGAGGCGAACCAGGTTCACTCCACGCTCGGCATAGCGCTCGGCAACCTCCTGCAACAGCGCCGCGACATCCGCGCAGTCGCCGAGACGCTGGGCCAGATCATCCTCGTCGAGCGGCTCGGGCGCGGCGAAAAGCAGCGCCTCGAGCAATCTGAGCCGATGGCGATGCTGGCTCATCCCGCATCGCCGCGGCGCGGCGCCGGGCTGCGCAGATAGATCGGACCGAACGGGCGGTCCTGCCGCAGCTCGATCCGTCCGGCGCGGGTCAGCTCCAACGTGGCGGCAAAGGTCGCGGCGAGCGCCGAGCGGCGGAACACCGCGCCGCGCAATTCCGCCGGCAGAAAGGCCGCGAGCTCGCGCCATTCCGGAACATGCCCGACGAACCGGGCGAGGTGGCGCAGCGCATCGTCGAGCGAGTGCAACGCCGGCGGCTCGATCCTCAGCACCTGCGCGTGGGTCCGGCGATGGCCTTCGCCATAGGCGCTCAGCAGCTCATAGAGGCTGAGCGCGTAAACCGGCCGGTCGACATGCGGCAGCCCCTCCGGCTTGCCGCGCAGGAAGACGTCGCGGCCGAGAAGCGGGCGCGCCATCAGCGCGGCGCCGGCGCGCTGCATCGCGGCGAGCAGCTGCAGCCGATGGGCCAACGCGGCGGCCAGCTCCGCGGCGCTCGGGCCGTCATCCTCGGCCGGCGGCTCGGGCAACAACAGGCGCGACTTGAGGTAGGCCAGCCACGCCGCCATGACCAGATAATCGGCGGCGACCTCAAGGCGCAGCTGCTGCTGCGCGGCGATGAAGGCGAGATACTGGTCGGCCAAGGCCAGGATCGACAGCTTGGCCAAATCGACCTTCTGCTCGCGCGCCAGGGCCAGCAGCAGATCGATCGGCCCTTCGTAGCCGTCGAGATCCAGAATGAGCGCCGGTTCCTCGCCCGGCCTGGCGCGAGCCAACCCTACGCTAGCACGATCGGCGGCGCTCAACCGCCCTGCCCCGTCACCAGCAGCACGAACCGGATCAGTGCCTCGGTCGGCCCGGCGATCACATGCTGAAGAATGTTCAGATCCACCCCGGCCTGGCTGCCGATGGAGGGGAGGACGAACAGAAACAGCAAGAGGATCATGATGCCATAGGGCTCGACGCGAGCCAGCGGCAGCGCCAGGACCCGCGGCAGCATCCCGACGGCGACCCGGCCGCCGTCGAGCGGCGGCAGCGGCAGCATGTTGAAGACGCACAGCACGGCGTTGAGCTGGATCGAATGGACGAGGTTTTCCGCCGCCCATCGCGCCGGGGTCAGCGGCATCCAATCGACCCCGTAGAACAACAGCGAGGAGACGATCGCGAGCAATATGTTCATGACCGGCCCGGCCAGCGCCACCCAGACCATGTCGCGACGCGGGTGGCGCAACCGGCCGAAATCGACCGGCACCGGCTTGGCATAGCCAAACAGAAACGGCGCGCGCAGCAGGATCAAGAGGGCAGGCAGGACGATCGTGCCAAACCCGTCGACATGCTTCAGCGGGTTGAAGGTGATGCGCCCGGCCCGCGCCGCCGTATCGTCGCCGAACCGATTGGCGACGAAGCCATGCGCCGCCTCGTGAAACGTCACCGCGATGATGACCGGCAGAACCCAGGTGCTCGCCGTGTAAATCATCGCCATCCAGTTGCCCGACCCGGTCATGCTGTCGCCGCCCCCGCCATCAGCTGCGCGAAGCGCAGCTCCGCCGCGCGGCGGTCAAAATCCTCCCGCCCGCGCTGGCGCAGCTTTTCGCCGCGGGCGATCCGCGTCCGGGCGGCCGGCGAGATCGGCCGGGCGGCGTCGACGATTTCCGCCATTTCGGCCATCACCCCATTGCAATGCAAAACCAGATCGCAGCCCGCGTCGAGCGCCCGTCGGGTGCGCTCGCCAAGCGAGCCGTCGAGCGCGCCCATCGAGATGTCGTCGGACAGCAACACACCGTCAAACCCGATCTCACCGCGAATTATGGTGTCGATCAGCGGTCGCGAAAAGGTCGCCGGCGCGGCATCGTCGATCGCCGCAAACACGATATGCGCGGTCATTGCCCATGGCATCGCCCCCGGAATCGACCATGGCATCGCGCACAGCGCGCGGAACGGCGCGAAGTCGCTGTCTGAGAGGATGGTGCGGCCGGCCTCGACACGCGGGCAGGCGCGATGGCTGTCGACCCGCGCGCGGCCATGCCCGGGGATGTGCTTGATGACCGGCAGCACGCCGCCGGCCAGGAGACCCTCGCAAAAGGCCCGGCCGAGCCGCGCCACCCGCGCCGGCTCGCTGCCGAAGGCG
>CAYMRQ010000036.1:0-28152 GCA_964392845.1 uncultured Rhizobium sp. | reverse complement strand
CCAGCAATCCATCCGGCGTATAGGCCAGCGTCTCCAACGCCGTCGATTGAATGGCCGTGTTGAGGGTTTGCGTGCGCCGGCTCAGCGCGTCGTAGGCGAAGCTGGTGGTGCGGGAGAGCCCGTCGGCTATCTTCTGCAGGCGATCATCAAGGTCATACTGGTAGGTCGTCAAATTGCCGTTGGCATCGGTCGTGGTCGCGAGCCTGCCGCTGTTGCCATAGCTTGCCTTTGTGACCTGATTACTCGCGCCGTTGGCGCGGGTTACCGAGATCACATGGCCGTCGGCATCATAGCCGTAGGTGGTCCGGACCAGGGTGGCGCCCAGGCTGAACGGGAACGGCCCCGTCGCGGTCAATCTGCGGCGGTCAGAGTCATACGTGAAAGTCGAGGCACGCCCGAGCGGATCGGTCAGGGTCGTGAGATTGCCGATGCCGTCATAGGCGAAGGCGGTCGTCCGGTTGAGGTGGCCACTGCCGTAATCCGCGACCGTCGATATCAGGTTTTCGCCCGAATCGTAATTATATTGCGTTACCAACCCGAGAGGGTCGGTTGCCGTCAGCACACGGCCCTGAGAATCGTATGTAAAGCGCCGCGTCGCGTTAAGATGACCCGAGCCGATATCGGCGACTACCCGGGTCAGATTGCCGGTAGTGGCGTCGTAGGTGGATTGGGTGACAAGCCCGAGCGGGTCGGTCGCTGTTGCCACCTTGTTCCAGGCCGGATCGTAGGTGAAGCTCTGAACGATCGGCGACAAAGAGGAGCCGGATTTCGGGTTGAGCGTGATCGACGCGAGGTTGTTCGCCCACGGATTGGTGGTGGCGTCATAGGCATAGACGGCGTTGTTGCCCTCGGGTGCCGTGATCGAGGTCAGCCGGTCGAGCCCGTCATAGGCCGACTTCGTCACCCGGTCGAGGCTGGCGAGGTCCTGAATGTCGAACAGCAACTTGCCGCGGGGATTCAGGTAGAGGACGTGCTGCGTGGCATAGGCATCGTCCTCCTCGCTGCGATAGCCGGCGAAATAAAAATTCCATGTGGTGTTGTTGGTGGAGCGGTTATTGCCGTTCGCCTGGCTCTGCACGCGGCCGAGCGTGTCGTAGGTGTTGGTGATGAAGGCCGTCGAAGACGGGAGGGACGGGTAGAAGACTTGCGTCAATAGCCCGGGCGTCGCCGCGCCGCCCGGCGGTGCGTACGTAAATCGCGCGGTTTTCCCGGCCGCATCCGTGAAGCTGACGAGGTCGTTCGACCCGTCGTAGCTATAGCCGACGCTTGCGGTCGGTGAGGCGCAACTGCCGATGGCAACCGAGGTCAGCTGGTTCGAGCCATTGTAGCACAAGGCCAGGGTCCGCTGGAGCCCGTTCGCGATCGAAATCAGCAAGGGCGGCGAGGCGGTGTTGTAGCCATAGGTCACGGTGGGGCCGGCCGGGCTGTGCCAGGTTGCAAGATTACCGGCGCTGTTGAAGGAGAAGGTCGTTCCGTTCTTGTTCTGCAAGGTGTAGAGCCCGCCACTCAAGGTCAGCCGGTCGGACGAGCCGAGCGGCGGGGCATAGCTGCCGTCGGCAAGCAGCATGAACTGCTCGGTATTCGGGCCCATCACGACATTGACGGCGTTGTTGATGAGCCGGTCCATAAACCAGCGTTGCGCCAGGGTCGCGATGATGAGCTTGGCGAGCGGCTTCGCGGTGTCGCTGAGAAGATCCTGCGCGACGTAGACCTCGACGATCGCCGCCGCCGCATCGATCGGCGAATCCTGACCCAGACCCTTGAAGCCGTCGCTGTTGAGGGTGGCGTTGATCGCCGCGTTGTGGGTCCAGCCGAGCCCAAGCGGCCCGGTTTGATAGCGATTGGTGGAATTGTACGAGCGGTGGAAGGTGAGGCCGTAGGGAAAGGCGGCACTGCCAACGGTCAGATCGTCGTGGTCGTAACGGTAGGCGCCGGTGACAAGATCGACCGGCTCCAAACTTGTCGGGTGTTGGTTTGTTTGGGTATCCGGCGTCGTGGCAGCCGGCTGCCCGGCATTCAAATCTTGCGGCACGCCCGTTGCCACGACCTGCGGCACCACGGTCGTGGCCGGCGCGTCCGTATCGGTGTAGGCGCCTTTGAGGACCGATGAGATAAGGTAGCTGATCTGCTTGGCGTCTGCGCTGATGACAAGGTATCCCGCGCCGGACCAGTCGTTTTGCATGATATGCCCGTCTTTTGGTAAGATTGCGCGAAAGTTTCTATTAATTATATAGTCTGTTATCGTGGTCAGGTCATCTGTCGAATAATTGTTCAGAAGCGATTGGATGTTCGTTCCCGTTGACCAATTACTTGGTGTCGCATCGTAAATGGTATTGGGCGCCTGGTTATTCGCAATATCGAGCAGTTTGACGGTCGACACCGCGCCGATGTTTTGGCGCGAGAGATTCTGGTCGAGATTGCCCCATTCGAAGGCGCTCCCGTGTCCGGCAGCGCCGAAGAAGGCCGTTACCGCGCGGTTGGTGTCGCTGGTCAGGCTCGACGCCCCGGCAAACCCGCCCGGAATGTCGATATAGGGACCGGCCACTTGGCCAACCACGCCGACGTTGCAGTGGAAGACGACCTTCGATCCGATGATCCGATCTTGGAGATCACTCGTGGCGTTAAGCTGGGCGAGCCACGAGTAACCGATCATGTTGAGGGTCTCGCCCAACACCGGCTCCGAACCGGCGGCGTTCCCGGCTGCCAGGTTTTGCTGGAGCTGACGACGATGAAACTCGACCATGCCGTGGCCGGTATAGTCCCAGCCATTGACGATGGCATAGGCGTATGGGCTCGTTGCGGTTAGCACATTGTTAAAGGTCAAGAGGTTGGTAGAGCCCGACGGGCATCCTGAGCTACTCGTTCCGATAAAGCAGAACGGAAAGGTTACCGTATACATGATCGTATTCGCGCCGGCGGTGCCAGTCTCCTGTACGATGCCGTCGCGATAGAACACCGGCTGCGCGCTCGCGTCATACACGATCGTCAGGCGATGGCCATAAATCGCGTCTGAATTGTAGGTTTGGTCCACTCCTCCAATCTGAATCCTAAGAGTGGTGTGGTATTGCGACGGAATATCCCCGGTCCACGTCACTGGAGTGTCGTCCGGCATCTCGTAGGACAGACTTGTTGGAGGTGTATAGGGTTGGGTAAGTGGCTGGATATATTTACCCCCGACAACATCATTGAGGGTCGCTGTCGGCATGTTTGCTTTGATATAAGCAACTAGATTATTGGCATATTTTTGCAAATCGCTTCGCAGCTTTTCCCGATTGACGTTCTGGATCGAATAGGAGGTGATGGTACTGCCGTCCTCCGCGTCACCGAGGAACGTGGATTGAGAATATCCCATGGCCGAAGCCAAGCTGATGCCGCTGGTCGGTGTAGTGTAGGTCTTGTAGCTGGGGTCGTAAATGTAGGTATTGCTGCCGAATGAGCCGCCGGTGACTGAGACCCAAACATGGGATATATCGATATAGGAAAATGTGCCGGTGCAGCTTCCGTCCGATGTAGTGGTAGCGGAAGGGATGCCGCCTTGGGTCAGCAGCGTGCGGGCGTTGCACGCATTGCTGGAGTCGGTGCCTAGCCAGGAGTTGACCTGAGTTTGGTTGAGGCGAATTTTTCCGTAGACATAGCTAGCCGTATAGCTGGCTTGGCGTAGTAGCGCGACCAGCAGTGCCGTCTGATCAAAATCATTGCCGCGGCCATCGAGAAGCGTTCCCAGCGCCCCCTTCTTGACCCCATAGGTCGGGCTGTAATCGATATTGGTATAGACGTATTCGTAGATGAGATTGGCGTCGTTCTTGAGCGCTCGCGCCAGCTCGGCAATCGAGGCCGGCGCCGTGATGCCGGGTTGCGGCGTCAGAGTCGGGCTGCTTCCTGCCCTTGCCGCAGAGAAGGGGTTCAGGCTCCCGCCCGCCAGCAATAAAGCCAGGCTCAGCCCGACAAGGGATGAACGAGGCCATGGCGCCGATCTTGTCATGGCCTGCCCTATCGCTGTCCCCGAACCACGGGTTCGATCCGCTGCTCGGGCAAAGGCGGTACAGGCTGCGCAGGCTGTGCGGCCAGTTCCTTCGCGCGGACCTGCATGAAGGCTTCGTGCTCGGCCGGGGTCATATCTTTGATCTGAAACCAATGCAGACCCGGGGGTACAGGCGCCGGCTGCGCCTGCTCCGGAGGCTGCGCGCTCAGGGCGGTTCCCGGCACTTGCTGCGCGAGCCCCGGATAGCCGAGCACCGCAGCGGCCGCGAGCACGCCAACGGCAACCGCGATGCCGAGTGACGATGCCCTTACGCGGGATGCAAGCCGGTGACGCATGGCTGGCCTGCCCGGATCGTCGTCATTGCGCGGCGCGGCGCGCATTCTCGCCGCTCCCATTGTTCCGTATTGCAGCAACCTTTTGCTGGAGGTTGTCGTTGGCGGCTTTGAGAGTGCGGACCGCAGCCGTCAATTCGGCGATCTGCGCCTGCTGCTCTTTGACTGCCTCGACGAGCAGCGGGACAATCTTCGATTCCCGGATGTTGCGGATACCGTCCTTGGTCTGAGTCACGGCTTCGGGCACAACGGGCTCGACTTCCTGCGCGATGAAACCAACCTGCGGCTCATCGACCGGCAGGTCGATACTCTTGCCAATCTGGCGCTCCTCCGGCTCGCGCCAGTGGAAACGGACGCCCCGCAATTTCCCGATCAACGCCAAGCTGCCAGTGATCTCGGTCACGTCATTCGTAAGCCGCGCGTCGGAAAGATTACTGTAAGCGCTCGTTCCAGCAACCGAGCCGTTCACGTGCAATGTGTAGCTTGGCGCCGTCGTTCCGAGGCCGACGTTGCCTGCTGCATCAACGAAAATCGAGGGAGTCGAGGTCGCGCTCCCCTCGAAATATGACTCCAGGGTGGGGGTGCTGGTGGTCGCGTGCGAGGCATGGTAGACGCCGTTCACTTGGTTGATCCCGGAGATGAGCGGGGAAACGAGTGCGGCGTGGGCAACGCTGAGATAGGGTCCTGGTTGACCCATAAAATCGGTCGTCGTGGTGTCGACGAGTTGTGGAAAAGCTTTCTGTACTTCTTGGGCGATTACGCCTATTTGCTGATTCTGTGGCCGAGATGGATCGGTCCAATTAAACGTGACCCCACTGATTTTGGCCAATCCGGCGAGCGCGTCGGCGCCGGAGATGGCGGCGATATTAGTCTTGAGGCGTTCGTCGGAGGTACAGTTGGTCGCGCCTGTGCCGGAGCCGATGGTGCAGGTGGTACCGGAGCCATTGACGACGAGATTGCCATTGCTTTGGAGATACATCTTGGTAGAACCGCCGGTCTCGTTGAAGAAACCGAGCGATCCGGCCGGATTGCCCGAGCCAGTGGCGGAACTAATTAAGGTCCAGGAATTCCCACCAGCGGCGGTATTGGCAATCTGGACGGAAAACACATCGTTTGCACTGGCGCTTATGGACAATGGGCGGGCGGGCGTCGTCGTGCCGAGGCCGATGTTGCCTGCGCTCGTAATCACGCCGGAGCCCGGCAATGTGGTAGTGCCCGAGAGGGTCCCACCCGTCAATGTGCCGCCCGAGGCCGGCAGGGCGCAGTTGACGATGTCGTTCAGATCCTGGTTCACTTGGCTGGCGACAGCGGTCGTGCCGCTCGTAAACGAGTAGGTGTAGGTGCACGCCGCCTCCGCGTGGGCGCTGGCAAACAGCACCACACCAAGGAACCCACCGAAGAGCCATTTGCGCATTGCTATCCTCCCGTTCCTTGGTTCGGCCGAAAAAGCTTGTGGAGGGGTGGGTTACTCCCGGTTGTCGGCTTGCCGAGGCATTTTCCGGAACCAGGCGAGGGTTTCCTTCCCCGAATACAGAGAGGGCGGCCACACCCCTCAATTCCAGAGCGCGGCGTCCCAGCAGTTCACCGTGCAGGGAGTGACGGGGGTGGCCGCCCATGACAGGCTGGCGCTGTTGACGTTGACAACCTGCTGCGTGCGGTTGCCGTTGGCATCGTAGGTGTAGATGACGATGACTTTAGTGTCGTAGCTGGCCGTTAGTACCCGGCCCAGCGCGTCATAGGTATAGACGACCGAGCCGTTGGCCGCACAGGCCGGGGTATTTCCTGAGAGGCTCAGAAGCAATGTCAACAAAACCACCGCGCAAACCCGTTTGTGGAATCTCGCTGGCATGGTAGCCCTCCCGGACACGAGGCAACGCGAAGATCGACCGGTATAATTTAACCAAACCGCCAAGAGCCGATCATTGATTGCAACTCAACCCTTCGGGCTCGTCGCTGTCAATCACCATTCGCTGAGCGGTCTTGGCGATTGGCAAATTTGAGATAAATCCTGCCGATCTCGGAAACGGCGGTGTGGGGCTGCGGCCGGCGGCGAGGCGTTCGCGGGTTGGTGCCCTGCGGCACTCCCTGTGCCCGCGCCGACATCGACCAGCCGATGCCGGTGAGCAACAACGCGGCCAGCGCTCCCGATGCGATCTTCATGATTTTTCTCCCGCATATCCCAGAGGGCCAAACGTATAAGCGATCCGGGAGGGCATCGGTATTCTGGCGCAAATGGGACCAGCTTCTCCGTGACGCGCCCGGTCGGCTAAAGTACCCGCCGCCGGATGAAGGCGAGGGGGTCATAAACTATGTGTTGCGGAATGGACGCTCAGGGTCCGACACCGAGCACACCGCCGGGGACGCCACCTGCCCCGCCGCCAGATCCGGATCAGCCACTTCCCATGACGGACCCGCCGCCGCCCATACCTATTCCCAATCGTGAGCAACCGGGAGGTCCGCAGCCGATTGACGACCCGCCATCCCCGCGCGCGTCAGACCGCGCCGCCGATGATCGCCGCCATGAAGCCGAGTATGACTATCAACATTGCGTCGCCAATGATCTGTCGGCAGGCCACTGCGGCACCTCAGTCCAGTCTTCACCCTAGCGGCGAACGCGGCGAACGCGAGGTTGTTCCCCCCAGCTCAATTTCCTTTGTTAGCTCTACCCGGTGCCCTTTATCTTGACGGTCAGCAGCTCGACGTGGGCGGCCCCGCTGTTGTTTCGAACGCCAAGCTATCTCAGGTCAAAACCCAGGCGATGAAGCCGACGAACGTGGCGAAGTAGCTGAACCAAAAAAGCCTACGAGTGGGTCGCGGGTCAGGTCCGCGAAAGATCGGTTCGTCTTCGGCGTCGTCCCTCGTGCGGCTTTCCGGGTTCCGCCGCCAAATAGCTGCGTAATCGCAGCGCGCCTTCGGGCCGCAGCAAGGCAAGCTACCGGAACAGATCTAGAACGCTTGCCCACCAATTTGCCCACGAACTTGATGGCACGGGCGGGGATTAGAACAAACGGAAGACGATTAAGGGGCACCGAAACTAGAGGAAATCCACCATCTTTTAGGGCGTGATGTCACCCGATGGCATGACCGAAAACACATTAGAAGGCAGGTGCTCTATCCAGCTGAGCTACGGGGTCGCTGGGAGCGGCGGCGCCTTATCGCATCGCGGAGTGCGCGCGGCAATCGCTTCCGGGCGCGCTTCAACCGCGCACCCGGTCGTAGCGGAAGTTGTCGGCATAGCTTTTCGCCTTCGGGCTTCGCGCCTGCGCTTCGATCAGCGTGTATTCGAGGCCATGCTTCGTCGCAAAGCCGACCGCCTCATCGAGCGTGTCGAAGCGCAGCTGCACCTCGTTGAGGGTATCCTGCGCGCTCGACCAGCCCATCAGCGGATCGGGGTCGCGGCGGCTCGCCGGCTCGTATTCGAGCACCCATTTGCGGGTTTGCGCGCGCCCCGATTGCATCGCGGTCTTGGCCGGCTGGTAGATACGTGCCAGCGCCATCGCGCAGCCGCCTCCATTCGCTCTGGGTTCGCCGCCCGGCTGCCGTGGTCGGGGCGAGAGGATTCGAACCTCCGACATCCTGCTCCCAAAGCAGGTGCGCTACCAGACTGCGCCACGCCCCGGAGCCACCGGCCAGACATATAAGCGTCCTCGGGTCGGGTTTTAGCTGATCGGGGCTGTCCCCGGCAACCGGCTCGATCGGCGCTCCGCGGCGGTGCCGGGCACAAATTCGCTGAGGCTCTTATCCGGTGCGGCTGCGATCGTCGCGGCCGGCGCGCTCGTGCACGACCTCGCGCTGCAGCAGCTCGAACACGCAGCCAAGCAGATTGCGGGCGTGAAACGGGGAAGGGATGAAGCCGTCGCAATCGCCATCAGGACGCGGCGGCCAGAGTGCGACATCGCCGGTAAACAGCGCCTTGAGCCAGGGCTGGCGGACCCGGAGCTGGCGCACGGTGGTCCGGCCATCGAGCGATCCGGCCAGGCTCACCGCGGCGATTGCCAGGGTGAACCGGCGGCTCTCCGCGGCGCGGATTGCGGAAAAGCCTTCCGGCACGGCGGTGACGGCAAATCCCTCGTCGATCAGGATGCGCTCGCTCAGCCGGCGGCGTAGCGTATCGTTATCGATGACGAGAATTTGCTTCCCTTCCGGGTACATCTGCTGCTCTCTTGTTGAAGTCCATTCGCGCGAGAATGGTATTGCCCCAAATTTTTGGTTGTTTCGTTAATCTCCACGATTTTTGCTTCGGTTGTCCCCAAAATTTAGCGTGCATTCGCGATTTAAATGAAGCCTATCCTGGCTGATTATCTTGAATTCTAACAAAAATGCCGGCATTGAACCGGGATAAACCCAATTCGCCGTCGCGGCGGGGTTAGTCCGGCCGGCAGCGCGAGGACGATCCGGCAGATCGCCTCGCGTATGCCCTCGGGCGACGCCGTCGGGCGAGTCCCGGCGATCGATGGCGCGTCGAGCAGGGCCGCCTCAGCCCGCCAGCAAGAGCCGGGTCAGCTCCTCGGGCGTGCTCAGCATCGGGTAATGCCCGGTATCGAGCTCGGCCCATTTGGCATTGAGCCGCTCGGCGGCGCGGCGCTGATGCGCTTCGCCCGGGTTTTGCGCGCGGCGGCACCAGATCACGCTCGCCTTCCATTGCTGCGACCAGAACGAATCGAGCCGGACTGGGTGCTCGTAGATGCCGATCGGGTGCGGGGTGTAGCGCGCGACCGCCCAGGGGCGGGTCTCGGGGCCGACATCGGGGAAGGCGTTCTCGGGCGTCGGTCCGCGGGTCAGTCCGCCGGGGATTGCCACCGAGGTCGAGCGGGTGACGATGTCGCCGATCTTTTCGCCGTTCAACAGCGCCAACGCGTCGACCAGGGCGATGCGGCCGACCCGGTCGCGCATCAATTCGGCGGCCCGCAACGCTACCATGCCGCCCGAGCTGGTGCCGACCATGACGACGTCCTTCAGGTCCTCGTAGAACAGCAGCTGAGCGATCTCGTCGGCGTGGCTTTCGGTGGTGATGCCCGGGCGCACGCTGCCCTTGCGCTCGCCGCAGCCGTCGAGGCTCGGGTGATAGACCCGGTGCCCGGCCGCGCGCAGCCGGTCCGCCACGGGCTGCCAGATCCAGCCGCCCTGGTAGGAACCGTGCACCAATACGAAATTCGTCATGTCTCAATTTCCTCCGGTTACATCGATCGTCACGCCGGTCACGAAATCGGCGTCGCTCGACGCGAGAAAGCAGATCACCTTCGCCTGGTCGACCGCCTCGGCGACGCGGCGCAGCGGGGTGCGGTCGATCTCGGCCTGCTGGTCCTCCGGGCTCGACTGGTTCCAGCGCGGCCGGATCCGTTCGGTCAGCGTGCGGCTCGGGGCGATCGCGTTGATGTTGATGCCGTAGGGGCCGAGCTCGAAGGCGAGCTTCCGGGTGAAGGCGATGATGCCGCCCTTGGCGGCGGCATAGGCGCTGCTCGATGAGATGCTGAGGCCTCGGCCGGCGATCGACGACAGGTTGACGATCTTGCCGCTGCGCTGCCGTTTCATCACCGGCACCACCGCATGGGTGAAGAGGAACGTACCGCTAAGGTTGAAGTCGATCAGCTTTTGCCAGTCGGCGAAGCTCAATTCGTCGACGCTCGCGCCCGATTTCGAAATGATCGTGCTGCCGCCGACCGCGTTAATGAGGATGTCGATGGCGCCAAACTCGCTCGCGACCGAGCCGACCAGCGCATCGACCTGCGCCGCGTCGAGCGCGTCGCAGATCCGGCCATGTGCCCGCCCGCCGGCCGCGCCCAATTCCGCGACGGTCCGGTCCAGGCGTTCCTGGTTGTTGTCGACGGCGACGATGACCCCGCCCTCGCGTCCCATGATGTCGGCGCTGGCGCGGCCGATCCCGCTCGCCGCCGCGGTGATCAACGCAACCTTGTCCTGAAAGCGCATCCGTCCCCCCTTTCATGCCGTTTCGCGGGCATGCATGCTGCGCCAGAGACCAGCACGGGAGGGAGCGCGATGCAACTCGGGATTCATCTGCCGCATGCCGGCAGCCAGGCGACGCCGGCATTGATCCGCCGCCATGCGATCCGCGCCGAGGCGATGGGACTCTCCGACGTGTGGGTCAGCGAGCACATCATCGTGCCGCGCAAGCAGTTTCCGCGCTCGCCGCTGTTCTACGATCCGGTGCTGACGCTGACCTGGGTCGCCGCCGTCACCACGCGGGTGCGGCTCGGCACCAGCGTGATCGTGCTGCCAATGCGCCACCCGCTGCCGCTCGCGAAAGAACTCTCAACCCTGCAGAACCTGTCGGGCGGCCGGCTGATCCTCGGCGTCGGGGTCGGCTGGCTCGAAGCCGAGTTCGCCGCGCTCGGCGTGCCGTTTCACGAGCGCGGCCGCCGCATGGACGAAGGCATCGCGATGATGCGCGCGGTGTGGTCGCAGGACCCGGTCTCCTTCGAGGCTAAAACCATCGCGTCCGAGATCACGGAGATGACCATGCTGCCGCAGCCGATCAGCCCGATCCCGATGTGGCACGGCAGCCGCTCGGAGGCGGCGCACCGCCGCACCGTCAAGATCGGCGACGGCTGGCACGGCAGCCAGGTGACCCCGGAGCAGGCGAAATTGGTCGTCGCGCGGCTGCGCCGCGACCGGCCCGAGCCCGAATTCACGATCTCGATCCGCTCGCACTGGGACGGAAGGGATGTCGGCATGATGCGCGAGCGGGTCGCCGCCTACGCCGAAGCTGGCGTGCAGCACATCATGGTCCACCCGCAGGACCGCGAGGTCGACGACTGGGACACGGTCATCGAAGGGGTCGGCAAGGTCGCGGCAGGATAGAGGAGTTCAGGCGGCCAGCGGGTTTTGCCAGCGCAGCCCCGGGAAGCGGGCGAAATCGCCATCGGTCGAGCACAGCAGCAGCCCGTGCTCGATCGCCAGCGCCGCCAGATGCGCGTCATGGACGAGATTTGCGCGAACGCCTGGCAGAGCGAGCAGCCCGCCGAGCATTTCGGTGTGTCGTTCGGTCGGCTGGGGTACCCAGACCGGGCCGGCTTCGAGCCATCCGGTCACCTGGTCCCAAGCGTCTTTTGTCGAGAGCGGCCGGACGAGGGCTCGCGGATTCGTAACAACCCGCAAGAAACCCAACAGACTTGGCCAAGGCAACCCGACGCGCGCCGGTCCATTCAGCTGGCGGTCAATCCAATCCCGTGCTCCTCGATGCTCGGGAAAATCGCTGATTGCGGCGTATATGAGAATGTTGACATCAACCAGTATCAACGCCACGCCTCGCCTTCGATTTCAGCAAGAAGCTCTCCAATATTATCGATGCTCTTTACGAGGACGCCGCCACAATCAAACGATCGCGTGCGAAACGGTTTCTTTTGCTTTGGCCGGCTCGTCATCTCGCGCAGACCGAGCCGGAGCGCGTCGTTGACCAGCGCCTTCAGGCTGGCATCGCGGGCGCGGCGCAACCGCTCCAACTCGGCCGCGACATCGTCGTCGATCGTCAAAGTCGTTCGCATGCATCAAAACATAAAGAGATTGATGTCTTGATGTCAAGGAGTCAAACGCGTACGCTCAGGCAAAGCACGATGGATAAAAGGGAGGGTCGGCAATGGAAAAGAAATTTGGCGTGGTATCCGCGGATGGACATTGCCGGCTGATGCACCTCCCGTTCGATCTGTGGTCGAAGCGCCTGCCGCGAAAATTCCTGGACGACGGGCCGAGAGTCGTGCAGGGGCCGGATGGCACCCGACAATGGGTCGTCGAGGGCCGCCCGTGGAGCGGCGTCGGCTGGGCCGGCGTCGGCCGGGGGCCGGTCAACTGCTATACGCGGGCCGGCCTGGCGGAAGAGCCTGAGCCCGGCATCTTCCGCGCGGCAAATGCCCGGTATCGCTGCGAAGACATGGACCGCGACGGGGTCGATGCCGAGCTCGTCAACGGTCCCTATGAGCAGATATCGGCGATCAAGGATCCGCAACTTCGGGCCGCCTGCGTCCGGGCCGTCAACGACTGGGCGCGGGAGCTCTATGAGGAATCGAACGGCCGTTTCATCATGCTGCTGCCGTTACCCTGCCAAACGCCCGAGGAAGCCGTCGCGGAGCTGCTGCGGGTGGCGGAATTCGGCCTGCCGACCGGCGTCATCTTCGACTGGGTTTTCGCCCCCGAACCGGTGATGCACCAGATGTGGGAGCCGGTTTGGGCCGCCGCCGCAGAGACCGGGATGCCGGTCAATTTGCACGCCTACCCGAGCGGCGGCTCGCGCCAGATCGGGGTCGGGGTCGCCGGCCTGGAGCCGCGCAACCAGTCCTTGATGCGGGTTGCCAACTTCCCGATCGGCGCGATGGCGGAACTGATGAGCGCCGTCGTCTTTTCGGGGATCTGCGACCGCCATCCCGGAGTGCGCTTCGTCCTCGAAGAGGCCGGCGTCGGGTGGGTCCCGTTCATGTTCTGGCGCTTCGACCGCGAGTACGAGTTTGGCGGGCCCACCCGCGTCTTTCAGCCCGACGTCCCGCTTTCCGACAAGCCGAGCGAGTTCGTCAAGCGCCAGGTCTTCTTCACCTTCGAGGTCGAGGAAGAGGGCGGTTTTCGCCGGGTGCCCGAAATCGGCTTGCAGAACTTCCTCTGGGCCAGCGACTTCCCGGGTCTCGACAGTCCCTGGCCGGACTCCAGGGCGCTGGGACATGCCCCGGCGGAGAGGGCTCTCGGCAAAGAGGCTCTCGATCAACTGGTCTTTGCAAACGCCGTGAACCTCTACAAGATCCCGGTCACACTGCCGCGATAGCGCGCGCTCGCGTAACGCGAAGCGCGCCTCTTGCCGCAGTCTCGCACAAGGGCGCGGCGAAGCGAGGGAAGATGAGTGAGCAGCACAGCAACCCGCCGCTGAAGACATTGGCCTTTCGCCAGCCGACCGAATGCCGGCGCTATGACGGAAGGGTCGCGGTGGTGACCGGCGCCGCGCAGGGGCTGGGCCGGGTGATCGCCAAGCGGCTCGCCGAGGAAGGGGCAAAGCTGGTCGTCTGCGACATTCAAGAGGAACGGCTCAAGCGTGCCGCAAGCGAATTGCGCGAGGAAACCGGCCAGCCGTTCCTGGCGGTCGGCGGCGATCTGAGCGAGCCTTATGTCGCCGACGGCATGGTCAAGAATGCTCTCGACACCTACGGGCAGATCGACACGCTGGTCAACAATGCCGCCGCCCTGATCCGCCTTCGGCTGGTCGATTTCACCGAAGAATTGATGCAGAACGCGGTGCGCTGGAACGTGTGGAACACGCTGCGCTGCTGCAAGGCCGTCGTGCCGCACATGATCGAGCGCGGCTACGGCCGGATCGTCAATATCGGCGGCGAGGCGTGGCGTACCGGCGCCCCGTACCACACCCTGCTTGCCGGCATCGGCAAGGGCTCGATGATCGGGTTGACGATCACCCTGGCGGGCGAGACCGTGCGGCACGGCATCACCGTCAACTGCGTGTCGCCGGGCGCGATCGAGACCGAAGCCGACGGCGCTCGCGAGCCGACGCCGCCGGGGTTTCGCGGACAGGGTTGGACCGATCCGGAGTTTTTCGTGGAGATGGCGAAGATGGCGGCCCGGCGGGGGGTCAGCATGGGCCGCGCGGCGCATCCGACCGAGATTGCCGCGGCAGTCGCCTTTTTCGGCTCGCCCGAAGCCTCGTTCGTGACCGGACAGCACCTCGGGGTGAGCGGCGGCGTGGCGATGCTGTAGGCTGGGGCAAACCCTGCACCGGTCGCCCCTTGTGGCGCGATGCGGCGCGAGACGGGAGAAGGCTGATGGATGCGGCACAAGCACAAGAGCTGATCGTCGACGATCGCGCGCGCGGCATCTTTCGGGTGAACCGCCGGGCGTTCACCGATCCCGAGATCCTGGAGTACGAGCGGCGCGAGGTTTTCGACCGAAGCTGGCTTTATGCCGGTCATGAATCGGAAATCGCCAAACCGGGAGATTTCACCACCCGCAATGTCGGCGGGCGCCCGATCATCCTGGTGCGCGACGGCGCGGGCGCGCCCCACGCCCTTCTCAATACCTGCCCGCACCGCGGCAATATCGTGTGCCGCGAGCGCGCCGGCTCGACCAAGTTGCTGCGCTGCTTCTACCACGCCTGGGCGTTCGACCTGAGCGGCCAGCTGGCCGGCGTCCCCGACGAGGAGTCCTATACGCCGGCCTTCGACCGCACCGAGATGGGTCTGAAGCCGGTGCCGCGCTTCGAGAGCTATCGCGGGATGATGTTCATCAGCTATGACGCGGCGATCGAAAGCCTGGTCAGCTATCTCGGCAAGGCGCGCGAGTATCTCGACCTGATGCTCGAATTCGGCGGCGAGGATATCGAGATCGTGCCCGGTTCGCAGGCCTACAGCATGAAGGCGAACTGGAAGCTGCTGATCGAAAACAGCATCGACGGCTACCACGCCCTGCCGACGCACCAGCGCTTCTTCAGCCAGTATCTTGCCGATATCGGCATGGACCCGTCGAGCTGGGCCGGACCCAATCGCATCCAGGGCATCGGCCTGGCGCTCGGCGGCGGACACTCGGTGATCGAGAACCGGGCGCGGGCATTGCCGATCTCCGACACCGCAAAACCGGAGCTTGACCAGATCCGCGCGCGGCTGGTCGAACGGGTCGGGCCGGAGCGGGCGCACCGCATCGCCGACTACAGCCGCAATCTGTTCATTTTTCCCAATCTGATCCTGATCTCGTCCTGGCACACGATCCGCACCTGGTATCCGCTGGCGCCGGATTACATGGAGGTCGACGCCTGGGCCAACATGCCGCGCAATGAATCGCCGGAGCTGCGGCAACGGCGGATGGAGAATTTCATCTCGTTTCTCGGCCCGGCGGGGTTCGGCACGCCGGACGATGTGTACGCGCTCGAAGGCTGCCAGCGCGGCTTCGCGGCGTGGCGCGAATTGTCGTGGTCGGATATTTCCCGCGGCATGGGAAAAGAGCAGCCGTCGAGCCAGGACGAATTGCAGATGCGCGCCTTCTGGCGGCGCTGGCACGCGCTGATGCAGGGGTTGCGCGGTCCGACGGATTGCTCCGACCGGTCGGAGCAGCGCCAAGCGGCCGAGTAATACCGAAGTCACAGTGCATTGAGCGGTGGCGTTATCAACTGAAAACCCGCATTCCCGGCGAAAGCCGGGACCCATTCCTCACCGGCTCGGTCGCCGGATAAGGGGATCCCGGCTTGCGCCGGGAATGCGGGTTTTTTGGGAATTTTCTGGCGCGGAATGTGCTCCGCTCGGCAGCGCGACTCAACGCGGGATGACCCAGGTATAAGGCAATGGCAGCACAGTTCACGGTCGGCGAGATCGAGCAATTCCTCATTCACGAAGCCGCGCTGCTCGACGAGTGGCGACTCGACGAGTGGTTGGCGCTGATGGCGCCGGATGCCCGCTATCTCGTGCCGCCGCTCGACGCGCCGGGCGCCGATCACCGCGACACGCTGTTCCTGATCGCCGACGACCGGCGGACGCTCGCCTCGCGCGTCAGGCAATTGCTGAGTGGCACCACCTGGGCGGAGAACCCGCGTTCGCGCACGCGCCGCCTGGTGACGAACGTGCGGCTGCTGCGGGTGGCCGACGGCGAAGCGCACGCCACCGCCAATTTCGCCGTGTGGCGGTTCCAGCATGAGCAGACCGACGTTTACGTCGGGCGCTACCTGCACATGCTGGTGCGCGGCGCCTCCGGCCTGATGTTTCGCGAGCGGCGGGCGGTGCTCGACCTCGAGACACTGCGTCCGCACGGTAAGCTCAGCTTCATCCTGTAGTCGGCCATCCCCCGCCGTCATGGCCGGGCTTGTCCCGGCCATCCACGTCTTTGAACCTGCGAGATGCTTGAAGGCGTGGATGCCCGGCACAAGGCCGGGCATGACGGTTCGGAGGTAGCCGCCGACTACGCCACGTCGCGGTCGAGCAGTTCGATCAGCACGTTCTGCGGCCCGCGGACGAAGGCGATGCGCACGCCGGGGCGGATCGTCTTGGGCTCGACGGTGAATTCGGCGCCCTTGGCCTTCAGTTCATCGCACACCCGATCGATGTTGCGGACCCGCAGGCCCATGTGATCGAGCCCGACAAAGCTGCCTTCCGGCTTTTCCGCAAGGTCGGCGTTTGCGGGCACCTGGGCGATGAAAAACATCACCCCGCCGAGCTTCATGTCGGTGCGCGCGATGCCGTTCGACATCACCGATTTGATGATCTCGGCCCCGAACATGCGCTCATAATAGCGCGCGGTCTCGTCCGGATCGGGGCTGCGCAGATGGACGTGGTCATAGGCGAATTCGGTCATTGCAGTCTCCCTGGCTGGTGGCGTTGCCGAGAGTAGACCGGGGTGATCGGTTTGGGGAGGGTGTGATATGCGCTTCGGGCTGGCGTTGCCGAGCTATTCGTTTGCCGATCTGGATTATCGGAAGGCGGCGCGGCTGCGCGATTTCGCCACGCAGGCCGAAGCGCGCGGCTATGAATCGCTGTGGGCGATCGAGCATCTGTTGACCGCGCGCGGGCTCTACGGCACGGCCTGGCTGTCGCCGCTCGAAACCTTGAGCTTTGTCGCCGGATGCACCAGCCGGATCACGCTCGCCACCGGCATCCTGATCGCGGCCTTGCGCAACCCGGTCTTTGTCGCCAAGGAGATCGCCAGCCTGCAATTCCTGTCGGGCGGCCGCTTCGAATTGGGCATCGGGGTCGGCTGGGATGCTCACGAATACCAGGTCGCCGGCGTGCCGCTGCGCGAGCGCGGCCGCCGCACCGACGAGATCCTCGGCATTTTCGAGCGCCTGTGGACCGGCGAGCCGGTGACGCACCACGGCCGCTATTACCATTTCGACGATGTCGTGATTGATCCGCCATTGCCGAAAAAGCCGCGCCTGTGGCTCGCCGGGGGATCGAAGATCGTGACCGAGATGTCACCTGACCCGGAGAATATGGCGCCGACCGTGCTCGAACGGATCTGCCGGCACGGCGACGGCTGGCTGGCGCGCGCCGCCGGGTCGACCGACAGCGTCATCGCCGACTGGGCGCAGATCCGGGGGCGGCTTGCCGAACTCGGCCGGCCGCCGGACAGCGTCATCTTCGGCCACCTCAACTTCGCCCACATCGTGCCGACCGACGACGAGGCGGTAGCGCAAAGGGTGCAGCGCCCGCTGATCGAGCGGATCATGGGCGCGCACCGCTCGTTCGAGCACCTGCAAACCTGCTACCTGCTCGGCACGCCGCGCCACATCCGCGAGCGCATCGCCGAACTGGCCGATGCCGGGCTCGAATACCTCGTACTGACCCCGCTCGACTATGACCTCGAACAGCTCGATCTGTGGGAAGAAGAAATCCTCGGGCATTTCCGCAACGTGTAAGATCACCCGGCCGCGCAGGGAGGATACCGAATTGGCGGAGCGGGCCGAACGGCGGCTGACGACGATCCTGGCGGCCGACATCGCCGAATACAGCCGGCTGATGCGGGCCGACGAGGATGCGACGATGCGCGCGCTCCACGCCTGCCGCGCGGTCATCGATGGCCTTGTCGCCGAGCATCGCGGGCGGATCGCCAACACCGCGGGCGACGCGGTGCTGGCCGAGTTCCCGAGCGTCGCCGACGGCCTTGCCTGCGCGCTGGCGATGCAGCAGGCGATGTCAGTGGAAAATGAAAGCGTGCCGCCCGAGCGCCGGATGCAATTCCGCATCGGCCTCCATCTCGGCGACGTGATGACACGGGACGGCGACCTCTTCGGCGACGCGGTCAACATCGCGGCCCGGCTGGAGGCCCTCGCCGAGCCGGGCGGCATCTGCGTCTCGGCCGCGGTGCGCGAGCATGCCGGGACGCGAATTGCCGCCACCTTCACCGATGCCGGCGCGCAGCAGGTCAAGAACATCGCCGAGAAGGTGCATGTGTTCCTCGTTGGACCGCGGGCGTCTCGCCCGCATGCGGCCGGGACGGAAGCGGTCCCGCCGATACCCGCAGGCCCGTTGGCCTTGCCCGACAAGCCGTCGATCGCGGTATTGCCGTTCGCCAATATGAGCAACGACCCGGAGCAGGAGTTTTTCGCCGACGGGATCGCCGAGGACATCATCACCGCATTGTCGCGCTATCCCTCGCTGTTCGTGATCGCCCGCAATTCGTGCTTCACCTACAAGGGCCGCGCGGTCGATGTGAAACTGGTCGGGCGCGAACTCGGCGTGCGCTATGTCCTCGAAGGCAGCCTGCGCAAATCCGGCAACCGAATCCGGGTCACCGCACAATTGGTTGAGGCCGAGACCGGCAACCACGTCTGGGCCGAGCGCTACGACCGTGACCTCGCCGACATCTTCGCAGTGCAGGACGAGATCACCGAGGCGGTGACGATCGCGATCGCCCCGGCCATCGCCGAGGCCGAAATGCAGCGCGCGATGCGCAAGCCGCCGCAAAATCTCGACGCCTGGGCCGCTTGTCAGCGCGGCTGGTGGCATGTCGGCAAAGCCAACAAGGACGACAACGCATTGGCGGAGAAATATTTTCAGCGGGCGATCGACCTCGACCCGGACTTTGCTGCCGGCTACTACGGTCTCGCTGGGGCTTATATGCAGTCGGCCAGCCAGTTTCAGATCCGCAGCCTCGCGGAAACATTGGCGACGGCCGAGCCATTGGCGCGGCGGGCGGTCGCGCTCGACAGTGCCGATGCGCAAGCCCGTTCAATCCTCGCGGCGGTATTGCAATATCGCGGCGATCCCGAAGGCAAGCGAGTCGAGGCCGAGCGGGCGCTGGCGATGTCGCCCAACTTGGCCCAAGCGCACGGGATGCTCGGGGACGCGTTGATTTGGTGCGGACGGCCGCGGGACGGGGTCGCCTCTCTCGAGACCTGCATTAGGCTCGACCCGCGCGGCCCGCAATTGGCGTTGCGCTTGATGCAAATGGCCTTTGGCCTCTATTTCTGCCGCGAATACGCGGCTGCGGTCGACATTGCGACCCGAACGATTCGATCCTACCCGGAGTTTCCGAACACCTACCGCTGGCTCGCCGCCGCGCTGGGGCAGCTCGGCCGGACCGATGAGGCGCGGCAGGCGCTGGCAAAGCACATCGCGCTTGCGCCCGCTGCGGTTGATGTTTATCTGCGCCATCGCGCGGCCTGGGTTCGGCCGGAAGACCATGCCCATATGCTCGAAGGGCTGCGCAAGGCCGGCTGGGAGGGGTGATCCGCTCCGGCAGCCCCCACGGCAGCCCCTCTCGCTCCTTGTCTCCGCCGGCCCGCGAGCCTATCGTTGGCATATGGACTACCGCGATCGAATTGTCATCGACCCGGCGATCCGCTTCAGCACGCCGTGCGTGCGGGGAACGCGTATTACGGTCGGCGATGTCCTGTCGTACCTGGCCTCGGGCATGCGCGAGGAGCAAATCCTCGGCGATTTTCCGCAATTAACCGGCGATGACATCCGCGCCTGTCTGGCCTATGCCGCCGAGCGCGAGCATCACAGCATTGCATAGGATGGGTTGAGCAGAGCGAAACCCATCATCAGCTCGATTCACAATGAGGCCGCGAGGCAATGAGAGTTCGGAGCCATCGAAGCTCTGTGCCTCACTGCCTCATTGTGAATTTTGATGGGTTTCGCTTTCGCTCAACCCATCCTACGAAGGCGTAAGCGAGAGCTGACGCGGCTATTTGTGCGCAGGAGAGGGCGCGATGCTCTACAGCACTGACCGTATTCTGGTGACGCATGCCGGGTCGTTGCCGCGGCCGGTGGATCTGCGGGCGATGGTCGTCGCGAAATCCGCGGGCGAGCCGTATGACGCGGCCGTGCTCGACTGCCGGCTGACCGAGGCGGTGGTGGAAACCGTGCGCCGTCAGCAGGGTTGCGGTATCGATGTCGTCAATGACGGCGAATTGTCGAAATACAATTTCACCGACTATGTCCGCGGGCGGATCGCCGGCTACGAGGCGCGGCCAAATTCGGGGCGGCGACGGCTCAGCATGACGGCGCGCGACGAGGTGAAATTCGCCGAGTATTTCGCCGCCATTCCGCGCGCCCGGGCATTGGGGCCGCCGACGATGCCGGTCTGCGTCGCGAAGCTGCGCTATGTCGGCCAGGCCGAGCTCAAGAAGGATCTCGATAATTTCATGGCGGCGCTCGCCGGGGTCGATGTCGCCGGCGCCTTCCTGCCGGCCAATACGCCGGGCACGATCGAGCACTGGATCGCCAACGAATATTACAAATCGGACGAAGAGTTCGTCTTCGCGATCGCCGAGGCGATGCGCGAGGAATACCGGGCGATTGTCGATGCCGGGTTCCTGTTGCAGATCGACGACCCCGACCTGCCGGATGGCTGGGCCTGCCTCCCCGGCATCAGCCTCACTAACTATCGCAAATACGCGACGCTGCGGGTCGATGCGCTGAACCATGCGCTGCGCGGCATCCCCAAGGAGCAGGTGCGGCTGCATGTCTGCTGGGGCAGCTTCCACGGGCCGCACCACGACGACATCCCGCTCAGGGACATCATCGACCTGATCTTTCGGGTCAATGCCGGAAGCTATTCGATCGAAGCCTCAAACCCGTGCCACGAGCACGAATGGCGCGTCTTCGAGGAGGTGAAATTGCCCGCGGGCGCGACCCTCATTCCGGGCGTCGTCGGCCATTGCACCGATTTCATCGAGCACCCCGACCTCGTCGCCGAGCGGCTGGTGCGCTACGCAAGGCTGGTCGGGCGCGAGAATGTATTGGCCGGCACCGATTGCGGCCTCGGCACGCGGGTCGGGCACGCATCGATTTGCTGGGCCAAGTTCGAAGCGATGGCCGAAGGCGCGCGCCGCGCGACGAAGATGCTGTGGGGCCGCGCGTGACTTCCGGCCGACGACAGCGCCGCTACCGCCTCGTGCTTTCGCGCTGCCGGCGATCGGCCTAGACTGTCGTCCGGGAGCCGATCCAAAGGGATGCGCATCGATGGCTGAGGTGAAGGCTGGGCGCGAGGCCGGACCTGGCGGACAGACCCTCGACCGAATTACCTTCGAGCCGGGCAAAATGGGCGGCCGGGCCTGTATTCGCGGAATGCGGGTGACTGTCGGGTTGATTGTCACGCTCGTCGCCGAAGGTGCCTCTTGGGACGAGATCCTCCTCGATTATCCTTACGTTGAGCGGGAGGACATTCGCCAGGCGTTGGCCTATGCGGCCTGGTTGACGCGTGAGGAAGTCATCCCGGCCTGAGCTTTTTTGGATGCGCTTTCTGATCGACATGAACCTGCCGCCGGGGACGGCGGCTTGGCTGCGCTCCGAAGGACATGATGCGGTTCACGTTTTGGAAGCCGGATGCGGTTCGCTATCCGATTCGGAGATCTTCGCTCGCGCGACATCCGAAGACCGGATCGTCGTAACATTCGATCTCGATTTCGGAGAGATCGTCGGTTTGGCGAAGGTGACCGGCGCAGCGGTCCTATTATTGCGACTGCGACTGGCGCGGCAGCCGCTCATTCGGGAGCGACTCCGTGTTGCGATCGTTGAGGCGGCTGAAGCGCTGCAGGCGGGCGCGATCGTCCTGGTCGAGGATGCGCGGATCCGTATCCGGCAAATGCCGCCCGCGAATGAATAAGCGGGTTTTAGAGTGACAGCGGGAGAGGGCGGCGATGAAAATTAAATCCGTGAAGGCGTTCTGGGTCCACATCCCGATCCCGCATGACAAACAGCATACGAGCGATTTCGGCCGCACGCTGTCGTTCGACGGAACGCTGGTGCGCATCGACACGGCATGCGGCTTGACGGGCTGGGGGGAAGCCAAGGCGCAGGTCGGCGGCATGGCGCAGAACCAGGCGCTGACCGCCATGATCAACGAGGAGTTTGCGCCGCTCCTCAAGGGCGAGGACCCGCGCGACATCACCCGCCTGTGGGAGACGCTCTACAGCGGCAGCCGGGCGCATTACGCGCTGCGCGAGGGCCGCGTCCTGCCGGTATTGGGGCGCCGCGGCATCACGATCTCGGCGATCAGCGGGGTTGATTGCGCGCTGTGGGACATTCTGGGGAAATCGCTTGGGCAGCCGGTGTGGCGGCTCCTCGGTGGGCGGCGCGCCGAGCGGATGCCGGCCTATGCCTCGGGCGGCTGGGCCGGGGCCGACAAGATCGGCGAGCCGCTCCTGGGCTATATCGCGGCCGGCGGGTTCGGCGCGGTCAAGATGCGGGTCGGCATCATCGACGGCGACCCGCGCCACTCGGCGCGCCGGGTTGCGGCGGCGCGCGAGGCATTGGGGCCCGAAATCGGGCTGAAGTGCGACGCGCACGGCACAATGTCGATGGCCGAGGCAAAGCGCTTCTGCCGGCTCGTCGAAGAGTGCAACCTCGCCTGGTTCGAGGAGCCGGTGACCGCCGACGACAAGGCGGGCTGTGCCGCGGTCCGCGCCGCCACCGACATCCCGATCGCTGCCGGCGAGAGCGAGTTCACCCGGCACGATTTCCGCAACCTCGCCGTCTTGGGGGCGGTCGACATCATGCAGCCCGATCTGGCGATCTGCGGCGGCATCACCGAGGCGATGCGGATCTCGGCCATCGCCAGTGCGTTCAATTTGAGGCTCGCGCCGCATCTGTGGGCCGGCGCGCCAGCCTTCGCCGCCGGGCTGCATGTCGCATCAGCCTCGCCCGCCGGGTTCATCGTCGAATATTCACTCGGCGCCAATCCGCTGCTGCATGATCTGGTCGAGGAAAGTTTCCCGGTCGAGGACGGCATGATCGCGGTGCCCGACCGACCCGGGCTCGGCATCACGGTGCGCGAGGATTTTCTTTCCCAACACACGATCAGCTCCGGGGGTAGGCCATGAAAGCGCTGTTTCTCGGCAACGTCGCCGCCGATACCGCAGAGGGCATCAGGGGTGAGCTGCCGCCCGGCCTCGAAATCGTGGTCCTCGCCGACCCGCAGGCGCTGATGCATTCTCCGGAAGCGGCGGCAGAGGCCGACATCCTGGTCAGCCAGCACTGGCGCGCCGAATACCCGCCGATGCCCCGCGTCAAGCTCGTGCAGTCGGTGGCGACCGGCATCGAGCTCTTCGACCTCGCCGCGCTGCCGCGCGGGGCCGCGGTGTGCAACGCCTTTGGCCACGAGACGGCGATCGCCGAATACATCGTGATGGTGTGGCTCGCCCTGCATCACCGGCTCTTTGAAATTTCCAGCGAATTCCGCGAGCGCGGCTCGTGGCGCACCAGCTGGGTCGAGAGCGGCGCGCCGCATGGCGAGGTCCGCGGCTCGACGCTCGGCATCATCGGCTATGGCCGCGTCGGGCATGAGGTGGCGCGGCGCGCGGCGCCGTTCGGCGTTCGCATCCTGGCCGCGAACCGCAGCCCGCGCGAGCCGGAAGCCGGGGTCAAACGCGTGTTCCCGCTCGCCGAACTCGACCGGATGCTACCCGAATGCGACACCGTGGCGCTGTGCACCGCGCTCGGCCCCGAGACCACCGGCCTCATTGATGCGCGCCGCCTCAAGCTGATGAAGCCGTCCGCATTCCTGATCAATATCGCGCGCGGCCAGGTGATCGACGAGGATGCGGTCTATGCCGCGTTGCGCGAGGGGACCATCGGCGGCGCGGCGTTCGACGTCTGGTGGCAGTATCCGAATGCGGCAGAGCCCGCGCGGCGCGGCTCGCGCCATCCGTTTCACGAGTTGCCGAACGTCATCGTCACGCCGCACAATTCGGGCTGGACCGCCGGCATGGTGCGGCGGCGCTGGGACGAGATCGCCGACAATATCGCCCGCTGCGTGCGCGGCGAGACGCTGATCAATGTGGTCACCACGACCTGAGGACTGGCCTTCGCGATGAAAACCTTGTTTCTCGGCGGACTTGCCGCCCGCGTGGCGCCGCGCATACTCGCCAAGATGACGGAAGAGGTCGAACCAACCGCTCTTGCCGACCTCACCGATACGCAGCGTCTGATACCGGCATTGGCCGAGGCGGAGATCGTCGTCGGCCACATCTGGCGATCCGATTTCCCCGAGGCGCCCCGGCTGAGGCTGCTCCAAGCGGCGACCGCCGGGATCGACATGATCGACCTGGCATCGCTGCCGCGCGGCATCACCCTGTGCAACGTCTTCGGCCACGAGCCGGCGATCGCCGAATATGTGCTGATGACGATGCTGGCCCTGACCCACCGGCTTTTCGACACGGTGACGGCGTTCCGCGGCGGGTCGTGGGCGGCCCACCAGCCCGCCGGAGGATCGCCGCATGGCGAGATCTTAGGCAAAACCATCGGGATCGTCGGTTACGGACGGATTGGCCGAGAGGTCGCGAAACGCGCGGTCGGCTTCGGCTGCAAGGTCATCGCCGCCAACCGCAGCCCGATTGCGGACGAGGGCGACGCATCGGAGATTTATCCGCTCTCCGAGCTCGACCGCATGCTGCCGCAATGCGATGCGGTGCTGATCGCAGCCGCCCTCGGGCCGCAGACCAAAGGACTGCTCGATGCCCGCCGGTTGTCGCTGCTGAAGCCGACTGCATTGCTGATCAATATCGGCCGCGCGGCGATCGTCGACGAGGAGGCGCTCTATCAGGCGTTGAGCGGCAATCGGCTCGGCGGCGCCGCGCTCGATGTCTGGTGGCAGCACTGGAGCCCGGAGCATCCCGAACGACGCCCATCGCGGTTTCCGTTTCACGAGCTGCCGAACGTGCTGATGACGCCGCACTGCTCGGGGTTCACCGAAGGAACCGCCGACCGCCGCTGGGGTGAACTCGCCGGCAACCTCGACCGCTTCGTCCGCGGCGAAAAGCTGATCAATGTGGTGACGACGACATAGGGGCGGAGGACAGCATGGCCGACGACATCGCGTTCCTGCCGGCGACCCGGCTCGTGGGGTTGTATCGCGCGAAACAGCTGTCGCCGGTTGCGGTGATGCGCGAGACCTTGGCCCGGCTCGAACGCTATGAGGGCGCGCTCAACGCCTTTGTCCCTTACGACCCGGAGAGTGCGATGGCCGCGGCGCGCGCCTCGGAGGCGCGTTGGCAGAAGGGCGCGCCGCAGGGGCTCCTCGACGGCGTTCCGATCGCCCTCAAGGACACCTTGCTGACCCGCGGCTGGCCGCGCCGCATGGGCTCGCGCACGATCGACCCGAACCAGCCCTGGACCGAGGATGCGCCGGCCACCGCCCGGCTGCGGGCGGCGGGCGCGCTGTTTTTCGGCAAAACCACGACCCCCGAATTCGGCTGGAAGGGCGCCACCGATTCACCGCTTACCGGCGTCACCCGCAACCCGTGGAACCTCGAGCGCACCCCTGGTGGCAGCAGCGGCGGCAGCGCCGCTGCGGTCGTGGCCGGGATCTGCCCGCTGGCGGTCGGCACCGATGCCGGCGGCTCGATCCGCATCCCCGCCTCGTTCTGCGGCATTTTCGGGCTGAAGCCGACCTTTGGCCGGGTCGCGGCCTATCCGCCGGGGGCGTTCGGCGATCTCGCCCATGTCGGGCCGATGACGCGCAATGTCGCCGATGCCGCGCTGATTCTCGACGCGATCAAGGGGCCGGATTCGCGCGACTGGTTCAGCCTGCCCGATGACGCCATTGCCTATCGCGAGCGCGTTCGCGAAGGGTCGCTCAAGGGCAGGCGCATCGCGCTGTCGCCGACCCTCGGCTATGCCGAGCCGGCGCCGGCGGTGCGCGCGGCGGTCGAGCGCGCCGCGGCGGTTTTTGCCGGGTTGGGCGCGGTGGTCGAACCCGCCGACCCGTTCACGGAATCGCCGATGCCGATCTTCCAGACCCTAGCGCTCGGCGGGTTCTGGGCGTTGCTGCGGGCGCAGACGCCGGAGGCGGTGGCGCTGATGGATCCCGCCCTCGTCGCGATGTGCCGGCGTGGCGAGGCGGTAACCCAGGAACAGTATGTCGAGGCGATCGCCAAGCGTGTCGCACTCGGTCAGGCGTTGCGGCTGTTCTTTGACCGCTACGACCTCCTGCTGTCGCCGACCATGCCGATCCCGGCCGCCTATGGCGATCCGCGCGACGACGAGGTGCCGCACGCCGGCAATTCCTGGAGCTGGGTGGTCTACACCTACCCGTTCAACCTGACCAAGAACCCATCGGCCTCGATCCCGTGCGGCGTCGCCGACGGGCTGCCCTTGGGACTGCAGGTCACCGGGCCGTTGTACGAGGATCTTTCGGTGTTGCAAGCCTGTCGCGCCTATGAGGCGGCCGCCGGCTCCACCTGGCCGACCCCCGCGCTCAATGCCGCGCTCGCCAAGGCGGAGGGCCCCGCCGGCGCCGCAGTCAAGGCCAAGATCCGGCCGCTGCGTTAAGCTCATCGAGATTGCCGCATCGCTGCGCTCCTCGCAATGACACCCTATAATGGGTCGCGTCATTGCGAGCGAAGCGAAGCAATCTCGTCCCGACCTCGCTTTGTCATAAAGCCGCGCTATGATGCGGCATCGAACCAGCAACAATGGAGGGCAGCGATGGAGCTTTACACCGCCGGCACCGGCAACGGGCAGCGTGCCGCGATCGCGGTCAACGAATGCGGGGTTTCCTGCAAGATCCATGTCCTCAACCTGGGGCAGGGCGACCAGAAAAAGCCCGACTATATGAAGCTCAACCCGACCGCGCGCATCCCGACCCTGATCGACCCGGACGGCCCGGGCGGCAAGCCGCTGACCGTGACCCAGTCCTGGGCGATCCTGATGTATCTGTGCGAGAAGACCGGCAAGTTCCTGCCGAGCGACCCAATCGCGCGGGTGCGCATGTTCCAGTGGATGGCCGAAGGGGCGGCCGACTATGCGTCGGTCAACCAGACCATCTTCTTCCTCGGCGCCCGGATGCCGGAAAAGGTGCCGGATTCGGCGGTCAAATTCTACGAGGACCGGTTCGTCAATCTATGGCGCTTTGCCGACGCGCAGCTTGCCAGCACAACCCACCTTGCCGGCAACGAGCTCACCGCCGCCGATCTGGCGGTCTACCCGATTTATGCCGGGCGCAAGGCGCTCCCCGACAATGCCGGCCTCAACCACCTGAAAGCTTGGGGCGACCGGATCGGCGCGCGGCCCGGCGTGCAGAAGGGCATGAAGCTCGAAAACTGAGCGCCGCCCCTCACCCCGATAGATGCCCCTCGCCCCAACCCTCTCCCCGCAAGCGGGGAGAGGGAGAGCTGCGGCAACCTTGGGGAACATCCTTGACAGGCTCGCAGGCTGCTTCAACCGCGTCCCTCTCCCCGTTCACGGGGAGAGGGACAGGGTAGAGCGGAATCCGTCGTAGTTCGATCACCCCCAAATCGTCATCCCTGGGCTCGACCCGGGGATCCACGTAGATGGCCAGGTCAAGCCCGGCCATGACGAATAATAGAGGCGATTCAATCTGATCGGACGCGGCGCTAATTCGCCGCCGGATCGAGCGCGCGGGCGGCCGCCGGCGCGGCGGGGTCGAGCGCGTCCTCGATCACGTCCTCGACTTTCTCGGCCCAGATGAAGCGCAGCGCGTTGCGCGCCGCCTCGGGGATCTCCTCGTAATCCCTCTCGTTGCGCGCCGGCAGGATGACCGTGCCGAGCCCGGCGCGGGCGGCCGCCACGATTTTTTCCTTGATGCCGCCGACCGGCAGGACAAGGCCGCGCAGGCTGATCTCGCCGGTCATCGCGGTGTCGCTCTTGACGGTGCGGCCGGTCAACAACGAGACCAGCGCGGTGAACATCGCCACCCCGGCGCTCGGGCCATCCTTGGGGATCGCCGGCACGTGGATGTGAATGTCGCTGTTGTCGAACAGCTTGGCATCGAGGCCGAGGCCGGCGGCTTTGCCCTTGACCAGGGACAGCGCCGCCTGCGCGCTCTCCTTCATTACTTCGCCGAGCTGCCCGGTCAGAATGAGGCCGCCCCTGCCGGGGATGCGGGCCGCTTCGATGAACAGGATGGCGCCGCCGACCGGGGTCCAGGCGAGCCCGGTCGCCACGCCGG
>CAYMRQ010000035.1:2474-28248 GCA_964392845.1 uncultured Rhizobium sp. | reverse complement strand
AGCCGCCGCGCCGCGCGCTCCTGCTGCTGGTGGCGCACAGCCCGGGACGGCTGTTGCCGACGATCCGCTCGCGCTGCCGGCGGTTTCCGCTGGCGCCGTTGCCGCCGTCGATCGTCCGCCAGCTGCTGCTGCGCTACCGCCCCGACCTGCCTGCGCCGCAGGCCGAGGCGCTGACGGCGCTGTCCGGCGGCAGCATCGGGCGCGCCCTCGACCTCGCCGCGGCCGGCGGGGTCGAGCTCTATGAGGCGATGCTGGCGCTGCTCTCGCGCGAACCGGGGATCGACCCGGCCGCGCTCCATGCCTTCGCCGACCGGCTCGCCCGCAACGACGCCGAGGAGGCCTATCGCGCGGTCGAGGAGCTGGTGGCGCAATTGCTGGCCCGGGTCGCCGGTGCGGCGGCGCGGCGGCACGCCGGCGGCGCGGGGGCGCGCGAACGCGCGGTGTTGCAACGGCTTGGGCACCGGGCACCAGCGGCCCGCTGGGCCGAGCTGCGCGACGAAATCGGCCAAAGCTTTGCCCGCACCGACGCCCTCAATCTCGACAAGAAGCAGACGATCCTTTCCGCATTCTTTGCGATCGAGGGCGCGCCGCGGTAGAAGCGCGCGGCGCCCCGGTTCCGAGCCGTCTGGCGTCATCGCTGGACCGATCGCCGGTGCGGCCCCATATCTGCGCTTTGGAGAGGATGATGAGCGCCGACCGCCCGTATTTTATCACCACCCCGATCTATTACGTGAATGACCAGCCGCATCTCGGCCATGCCTATACGACGGTGGCCTGCGATGTGCTGGCCCGCTTCATGCGGCTCGACGGGCGGCGGGTAAAGTTTCTGACCGGAACCGACGAGCACGGCCAGAAGGTCGCGCAATCGGCGGCAGCGGCTGGTGTCTCGCCGCAGCAATTCGCCGACCGCAACTCGGCGACGTTCCGCGACGTCGCACGCCTGTTGAATATCTCCGAGGACGATTACATCCGCACCACCGAACCGCGGCACACCCGCGCGGTGCAGGCGCTGTGGCAGGAGCTGGAGCGCCGCGGCGAGATCTACCTCGGCCGCTTCGCCGGCTGGTATGCGGTGCGCGACGAAGCCTTCTACGACGAGAGCGAGCTGATCGACGGCCCCAATGGCCGTTGCGCGCCATCCGGCGCCGAGGTCGAATGGTACGAGGAAGAGAATTATTTCTTCCGGCTGTCGGCCTGGCAGGGTCGGCTGCTGGCGTATTACGAGGCTAACCCCGAGGCGGTTGCGCCGCGCAGCCGGCGCAACGAGGTGATCAGCTTCATCCGGGGCGGGCTCAACGATCTGTCGATCTCCCGCACCAGCTTCACCTGGGGTGTCCCGGTCCCCGACCACCCCGGGCACGTCGTCTATGTCTGGCTCGACGCGCTGATCAACTACATCACCGCGATCGGCTATCCGGACACCGAAAGCGGAGAATTTTCAGCCTTTTGGCCAGCGGATCTTCACATGGTGGGTAAGGACATCGTGCGCTTCCACGCGGTCTATTGGCCGGCCTTCCTGATGGCCGCCGGGATCGCGCCGCCACGCCGCGTGTTCGCCCATGGCTGGTGGACCGTCGAAGGCCAGAAAATGTCGAAATCGGTCGGCAACTTCATCGCGCCGAAGGAATTGGTCGACAAATACGGGCTTGACCCGCTGCGCTACTTTCTGCTGCGCGAACTGCCGTTCGGCAATGACGGCGATTTCTCGCATCGCGCGGTGATCGGCCGACTCAACGGCGACCTCGCTAATGATTTCGGCAATCTGGCACAGCGCGTGCTGGCGATGATCAACCGCAATTGCGCGGCATCGGTGCCCGAGCCGGGTCCCCTTGCCGAGGCCGACGACAAGCTGCTCGCCGAGGCGCGCGATCTGTTGCCGAAGCTGCGCCAGCTGATCGCCGGGCAGCAGGCCTTCCATCTCGCGCTCGATGCCGTCTGGCGCGTCGTCGCCGAGGCCAACCGCTATGTCGACGAGCAGGCGCCCTGGGCCTTGCGGCGGAACGATCCGGCGCGGATGCGCACCGTGCTCTATACGCTGGCCGAGGTGCTGCGGCACCTGGGCATCCTGATGCAGCCTTTCGTGCCCGGTGCGGCGGGGATGCTGCTCGACCAGTTGGCGGTGCCACCCGAGGCGCGCCGCTTTGCCGATCTGGCCGACAAGCTGCCTTCGGGCCGCCTGTTGCCGGCGCCGCGCGGCATCTTCCCGCGCTTCGTCGAGGCCGACGCGGCCGGCGCCTGAGCAACATGAAATACCTGGTCTCAACCTTTCCTCGTCACCCCCGCGAAAGCGGGGGTCCAGGGCAACCGCACCGGGCCTCGCATCCCTGGATTCCCGCTTTCGCGGGAATGACGCTCACAGGACGTAAGGGATTGTTAGGAAATAACTGCGCCGTTTGGACCGCGGGCGTCCCGCCCGCATGCGGCCGAGACGGCCGCGGTCCGAGCACTGCCGTTTGCCCCAGCCGATTCGATAATGTGCCTCCGGGTCCTTAGAGCGCGCGGGGCAGGGATGATGCTGGTCGACAGCCATTGCCATCTCGATTTCCCGGATTTCACGCAAGAGCGCGATGCGATCGTCGCGCGTGCCCGCGCCGCCGGGGTCGGGACGATGCTGACGATCGGGACAAGGCTCGACCAGTTCCCCGGGGTGCAGGCGATCGCCGATTCCTACCCGGACATCTGGTGTTCGGTCGGCGTCCATCCGCACGAGGCGGCCGACCACGCGGCGCTGAGCGCGGCCGATCTCACCGCGCTCGCCGCGCACCCGCGCGTCGTCGGCATCGGCGAGACCGGGCTCGATTTCCATTACGACCACAGCCCGCGCGACGTGCAGGAACGGGTGTTTCGCGCGCATATCGCGGCCTCGCAGGCGAGCGGCCTGCCGCTGATCATCCATGCCCGAGCGGCCGATGACGACGTGGCGCGCATTCTCCGGGAGGAGAGGTCGCCGCCCGGCGTGCTGCATTGCTTCAGCAGCGGCCGCGCCCTGGCCGAGGCGGCGCTCGCTCTCGGCTTCTACATCTCGATATCCGGCATCGTCACGTTCCGCAACGCCGAGGAGTTGCGCGCGATCGTGCGCGATGTGCCGCTCGATCGGCTGCTCGTCGAGACCGATGCGCCCTATCTCGCGCCGGTGCCGTATCGTGGACGGCGCAACGAGCCGGCCTATGTCGCGGCGACCGCGACGGCGGTTGCCGCGCTGAAAGGGGTCGAGCCGGAAGAGCTCGCCGCGGCGACGACCGAGAATTTCTTCCGGCTGTTCGGCAAGGCGGTGCGGCCTGCGCCCCCGGCATGAAGACGCCATGAAATCGACCCTGCTTGGCTGCGGCCCGTCCTGGGGCGTGCCGGCGATCGGCCCGGATTGGGGGCGCTGCGACCCCGCCGAGCCGCGCAACTATCGGCGCCGCTGCTCGCTGCTCGTCGAAAGCCGCGGTGCCGCGCTCTTGATCGATACCTCGCCCGATTTGCGCGAGCAGCTGCTCAATGCCAACGCCGTCCGGCTCGACGCCGTGCTGCTGACCCACGCGCACGCCGATCATCTTCATGGAATAGATGATCTTCGTATGATCAATAAGTTGATTAGACACCCAATCCCACTCTATGCCAGCGCCAATACCCTGGCCGAGGTCGAGCGGCGCTTCGGTTATGTGTTGAAGCCGGCGGTGCCGGGCAACCCGCCGTATCGACCGGCGCTGACGCCGCATGAGATTACCGGGCGGTTTGCCGCGGCGGGGATGCCGGTCGTGCCGTTTGCCCAGGATCACGGCTTTAGCACGACCCTCGGTTTCCGCATCGGCAAGCTCGCTTATTCGACCGATGCGGCCGAACTCGACGACAATGCCTTCGCGGTGCTCGCCGGGGTCGAGCTGTGGATCGTCGATTGCCTGCGCCGCGAGCCGCACCCGACGCACAGCCATCTGGCGAAGACGCTCGCCTGGATCGAGCGGGTCCGGCCGCGCCGGGCGGTGCTGACCCACATGGACCAGAGCCTCGATTATCGCGAGCTCAGTGGCGAACTGCCGGTCGGGGTCGAGCCCGGCTATGACGGGCTCACGATCGAACTGCCCGACCCGTGATCCGCCGGGCCGAGCCGCAAGACTGCGCGGCGGTCGAGGCAATCGTCCGCGCCGCTTATTCGGTCTATGTCGAGCGCATCGGCAAGCCGCCCGGCCCGATGCTCGACGATTATATCAGGCTGATCGATGAGGGCGCGGTGAGCGTGCTCGAAGCGCCGGATGGCGCAATCGCAGCGCTGATCGTGCTGCTGCCGAAATCCGACCATCTGCTGCTCGACAATATCGCAGTCCGCCCGGACCGTCAGGGCCAGGGAATCGGGCGTCAGCTGATCGCCTTCGCCGAAAGCGAGGCGCGCCGGTTCGGCTATGCCGAGCTGCAGCTCTACACGCACGAAAGAATGACCGAGAATATCACACTCTACACGCGGCTCGGTTTCCGCGAGACCGGGCGAGGCCATGAGGCCGGCTATGACCGCGTGTTCATGGCAAAGCGCCTCGATAGCTCCAACCCGGGTTCCCTGCCCTGAAATCTCCGCAAATTGGCGATATTGGAGTTGACGTACCCACGCATTGAGGTTTATAATGTCTCTCGGTTAGATAGAAGGCGTCCCTACCATGCCGCGTTCGGTTCTCGACGAAGCCCGTTTCCGCAACGAAGAAGCCGCCTACGCTTATGTCGAGGCGATGGTCTGGCCGAACGGGCGCGTCTGCCCGCATTGTGGCGTGGTCGATAAGAGCGGCCCGCTCAAAGGCAAAAGCACCCGGATCGGCGTCTATAAGTGCTACGCCTGTCGTAAGCCGTTCACCGTCAAGGTCGGCACCATCTTCGAGAAAAGCCACGTGCAAATGCACGTTTGGCTCCAAGCCATGCACTTGATGTCCAGCAGCAAGAAAGGCATCAGCAGCAACCAGCTTTCGCGCATCCTCGGCTGCGATCTCAAAACCGCATGGTTCATCGGGCACCGCATCCGCGAGGCGATGGCCCCGGCTCCCGGCTCGGCTGGCCCGATCGGCGGCGCTGGTAAGATCGTTGAGTCCGATGAAACCTTCATCACCAAGTCGCCTAAGACCCGGCGCAAGCCCCATGAGCGCACTGATACCCAGATACTGAGTTTGGTCGAGCGTGGCGGCCCTATCCGTTCCGTGTTCCTCGATCACACCAATGTCCGGCCAGCGCTCTATCGGAACCTCGATTTCCGCAGCCGCCTGATGACCGATGGCGCGATGCACTACGTCAAGCTGATGCCTGCCGGGCAGCATGAAAGCGTCGATCACTCCAAAGGCGAGTACGTGCGCGGCGAGGCTCACACCAATACCCTCGAAGGCTTCTTCTCGATCTTCAAGCGCGGCCTCGTCGGTGTCTATCAACACGTTGACGAGAAACATCTTCATCGGTATCTCGCCGAGTTCGATTTCCGCTACAACAACCGGATCGCTCGCGGCATCGATGATATCGAGCGCACCAAACGTGCCATCCGGGGCATCGTCGGCAAGCGGTTGACCTACCGAACGACTGATCGCGAAGCGGATGAAGCCGGTTCCTCCTAGACCGCTGCCTCTCGACGGCGCATATAGGGAGCCTGTGCAATTGAGGCTCCCGCTCGATGGTAACAAAGGCACCGAGAAAGGCGGCCACGAAGCCGCCGACCCACAAGATTGAGGATAAGGCGCAGTACGAGCGCTTCCGAGAAGCCGCCCGTGAACTGGGTACGGACGATAACCCGGAGGCGTTCGATCGCCAGTTTCAGAAGATTGTTCCACCTAAGCGCCCTTAACCAAAGCTGATATTATCCCAGCCAACATCAAATGGCCTCAATCGAACCGCGATCACTAGGCGAACATCGTTCTGGTCGGCTTTTGGTGATGTTGGTTGCAATAACATGTCTGTCTCTATCGAGAGATGTGTAATTAACTTATCATCCGAGAGTAAACAGAAAAATGGGGTTTCATCATCGTTTGGTGTATAGCCACCGAGTTCCATTTGGTTTGTGGGCATACGCAAAGCGTCCAGCAGAGTTTTAATCCGATTGTCCAAATCGCCAGCACTATTTACAATCTCTCCGGGTACTGAATTTCTAATAAATAATATGTCAAGACCGCATATCAAACGTAACTCTTCGGTAACCAAAGGCACAAAATTGTATCCCATTCGCTCATATTGGTGCGCTAGGTGCTCAACTAGAGGCACCCTCGGCTCTGGAGGTGGCCTTCGTCTATCAGATAACTGCGCCTCTTTGAGATACGGATGAATCTTCCATAGTCGCTTTAGCTGCTTATGGAATACTTTTCGTATTTCGTGTTTTTCTTTAGGGCGTTTTGATCCAGAGTTTGAGGCCGCCCGAAGCGGCCCCTCGTAAGTAAGGCGAAAGTCCATACCGTCCTCTGCCGCGCGATACTCAGGGTCGGTACGAAGCACAACCCTGTACGGATCGCAATTGCGTACTGCACTCATCTGGGTACGTCAACTCCAATATCGCCCGCAAATTTTCCATAATATATATTATGCGACAAATCGGTACACGCGCCCAATGAGATTGCCGCCCCTCGGCCAGATTGGGATGACGCTCCCCGGGGATATTTCGGGGAGTGCGTGGGGTGGCGCTGGCGGCTCCACGATCCCGTACGCCGACGGCCCGATCTTCCTCAAGAAACAGTCGCTCGCGGAGTAGCCTCATGCCGATCCGTCTCGAAGGCTCGTGCCGCTGCGGCGCGGTAGGTTTTTCGTTCGACAGCCACACGCCCTACCCCTACCAGCGTTGCTATTGCTCGATCTGCAGGAAGAGCGCTGGCGGCGGCGGATACGCGATTAACATCATGGGTGTGGCGGCAACACTTAAAGTTCACGGCCGGCGCGCGATCCGCACCTGGCACGCGGTGATCGACGGCGCCCCCGGCTCGGCGGCGCGGCATTTCTGCCGCCATTGCGGCGCGTCGCTGTGGGTCAGCGACGAGGCCTGGCCGGAGCTCGTCCACCCGTTCGCCTCGGCGATCGACACGCCGTTGCCGGTGCCGCCGGCCAATGTCCACCTCTTGCTGCGCGACAAGGCGAGCTGGGTCGAGCCGCAGATCGGCCCCGCCGATTCGTGCTATGACGGCTACCCCGAATTGTCGATCGAGGATTGGCACAAGCGCCGCAATTTGTGGATCGAGTGACGCGTGAAGAAAATGATTGAAGCAATTGCCATAGCTTTGATGTCATTCCCGCGAAAGCGGGAATCCAGGACCATAGATTCCGACGCTCGCCCGTGGACCCCTCCCCGCGAAGGCGGGGATCACGCGGGGGTGACGGCAACCACAGGGTCGGCCGCATGACCCACCCCATCGACGATCTCCTCGCGATCATGGCCCGGCTGCGCGATCCCGAGCGCGGCTGCCTGTGGGACCGCGAGCAGAATTTCAGGTCGATCGCGCCCTATACGATCGAGGAGGCCTATGAGGTGGCCGACGCGATCGAGCGCGCCGACATGGCCGCGCTCAAGGACGAACTTGGCGATCTCTTGTTGCAGGTCGTGTTCCACGCCCGGATGGCCGAGGAAGCAGGGCATTTCGGGTTCGACGACGTCGCCACGGCGATCGCCGACAAGATGGTGCGCCGCCATCCGCATGTGTTCGGCGATGTCAGGGTCGCCTCGGTTGCCGCGCAGAACGAAGCCTGGGAAGCGCACAAGGCGGCCGAACGCCAGGCTCGGGCGCAACAAGATGGCGACGCGGCCGGGGTTGCGCACAGCGTCATCGACGGGGTGGCGCTCGCCCTGCCCGCTTTGTTGCGCGCGGCGAAGATCTCGCGCCGCGCCGCGCGGATCGGCTTCGACTGGCCGGATGCGCGCGCGGTCATCGCGAAGATCGCCGAGGAGATCGCCGAACTAGAAGCCGAGCTCGACGGCAATGGCTCGCCGGCGGCGCTCGAAGAGGAAATCGGCGATCTCTTGTTCGCCGCCGCCAACCTCGCGCGCAAGCTGGAAATCGAGCCCGAAACCGCGCTCAGGCGCGCAACGGCGAAATTCGAGCGCCGCTTCCGCCAGGTCGAGTCGCTCGCCAAAGAACGCGGTGTCGGCCGCGACCTCGACGCGCTGGAGGCGCTATGGCAGGTGGTAAAAGGGAGAGAAAAATTTCACCACGGAGGCACGAAGGACACGGAGGATTTAGCTTAAATTTGATTGTCATCCCGGCGACGGCCGGTATCCATCCCGGCCATGGATCCCGGCCTTCGCCGGATGACAGTATTGAATAGCTTCTCTTCTCCGTGACCTCCGTGTCTCCGTGGTTATCCTTTTCAATGCAACCTTTGCCGGTGCCGCAATCTCCCGAGATCGGCGTCCGACAGGCGAACCGAGAGGTGCGCCGCTTCGCCATCGTCGCGCCGGCCCAGCACCTCGCCATGCGCGTAGATCCAGGCCAGCGTCTGGCCGTCGCTTAGCGGCACGTCGAGCCGCACCGGGCGTGCGCCGTTTTCGAGCCGGCGGTCGAGCAGCCGCAACAATCCGTCGCACCCCTCCCCGGTCGCCGCCGACAACGCCACGCTCTCGCTGTTGCGCTGCGCCTGGTTGACGAGGCTCACCCGCGTCAGCGGCTCCAACAGGTCGATCTTGTTCATCGCCTCGACCAGACCGTCCTCGACATCGCCGCTCTCGCCGGGCGCGCCGAGGCCGAGATCGCCGAGCACGGCGAGCACGTCGTCGCGCTGCGCCGCGCTGTCGGGGTGATGGGCGTCGCGGACATGGACGACGATGTCGGCCTCGGTGACCTCTTCGAGGGTGGCGCGGAACGCGGCGACGAGGTGGGTCGGCAGATCGGAGATGAAGCCGACCGTATCTGAGAGGATCGCCGTCTTGCCCGAGGGCAGGCCGAAGCGGCGCATCGTCGGGTCGAGGGTCGCGAACAGCATGTCCTCGGCGCCGACCGCCGAGCGGGTCAGGCGGTTGAACAGCGTCGATTTCCCGGCATTGGTGTAGCCGACCAGCGCGACGACCGGATAGGGCACCCGCCGGCGCGCCTCGCGGTGCAAGGCCCGGGTGCGCTTGACGCCGTCGAGCTCGCGCTTGAGGCGCACGATGCGCTCGCCGATCAGCCTTCGATCGATCTCGATCTGGCTCTCGCCCGGCCCGCCGAGAAACCCGAACCCGCCGCGCTGGCGTTCGAGATGGGTCCACGACCGCACGAGCCGCGAGCGCTGGTACGACAGCGCCGCCAGCTCGACCTGCAGGCGGCCTTCATGGGTGCGGGCGCGCGCCCCGAATATTTCGAGGATGAGGCCGGTGCGGTCGATCACCTTGGCCTGCCAGCGCCGTTCGAGATTGCGCTGCTGCACCGGCCTCAGCGTCGCATCGACGATGACCAGCCCGATCGCATTGTCGGCGATGATCGCGCGCAGCATCTCGACATTGCCGCTGCCGAACAATGTCGCCGGCACCGGCCGGGCGACGCGCACGATTTCGGCGCGGACGATGTCGAGGTCGATCGCCCGCGCCAGCGCGACCGCCTCGTCGAGGCGGGCGTCGAACGATCGTCCCGGGATTTCCGAGCGGCGGACCGCGGCGGGCTTGGCCGCCGGATGAATGACCAGCGCGCGGCGCGTCGACGCGGCCGATGATGGTTCGCTGCGGGTCAGAGTTCGTCCGGCTCCTTGCCGCCTTCGAACAGCTGGATCGGCTGCGCCGGCATGACCGTCGAGATCGCGTGCTTGTAGACCAGCTGCGAGTGCGCATCGCGCCGCAGCAGCACGCAAAAATTGTCGAACCAGGTGATGATCCCCTGCAGCTTGACCCCGTTCACCAGAAACACCGTGACCGGCGTCTTGTTCTTGCGGACATGGTTTAAGAATACATCCTGAACGTTTTGCGATTTCTCGGTAGACATGGGTAGTCTCCCCATCGTTTTTGGAGCCGTGGCGACCGGCTCGGAGGCTGGACAGACAGGCGCGGGATACCGTGGTATCGCCTACGAAGATGGGCGCGTGGCCCCAAATCGCAAGCCCTCCAGCGCGCGAAACAGCCCAGCCGCATCGGCAAACGAGAGAAGCGGCGCGAAGCGGGCAGACTCCGGCTTTGTCGCGGCGTTGCCAAGCAGGACCGCGATGCAGCCGCTGTTCAGCGCGCATTCCATATCGATCGCGGTGTCGCCGACAAACCAGACCTCCTCGCCGGCCGGGACGCCGCTCGGCGACAGCGCCAGATGGACCGGCTCGCGGGCCGGCTTGTCGACCGGCGCGTCGCCGGCCCCGACGATGCTGCCGAAAAACCCCGACCAGCCGAGCTGCGCGACTTCGCGCCGCAGCAATTCTCCGGTCTTGTTGCTGACCAGCCCCAGAAAAACCTCCCGCTCGGCGAGCCCCCGCAGCATCGCCTCGCGGCCCGGCAGCGGGGTCAGCCGATCGAGATGGATTTCCCTGAACCTGCCGAGATAAATTTCCCGCGCCTCTTCCCAGCGCTGGCCGAAAATGGGCGGAAACGCCTCGCGCAGGCTGAGCCGCACTCGCTCACGGGTCTCCGCCATGGACCATTCGGGCTTGCCCATCGCGCGCATCAGGAAATTGAGCGCCTCGTGGATCGTCGCCCAGCTGTCGACGAGGGTGTTGTCCCAGTCGAAGAGGATCGCGCGCGGGTGTCGGAGCGGCACCGGGGCGTCGGTGGCGGGCGGCACGCGGCTCACGAAGCGGCCGCGGCGTGCGCGAAATAGGCCGCCCGCAGCTTCAGGGCAAGCGGGCCGGGCCTGCCCTCGCCGACCGGCGCGCCGTCGATCCGCACGACCGGCAGAAGATCGGCCGTGGTGCTGGTGAGGAAGGCTTCGCGCGCGGCCTTTGCCTCGGCGACCGTGAACGCGCGCTCGACCAGGCGATAGCCTTCGCGATCGATGATGTCGAAGATGGCGAGGCGGGTGACGCCATTGAGGATCGCGGTGTCGGGCGCTCGGGTCACCACGGTGTTGTCGGCGGTGACGATCCAGGCATTGGTCGAGGTGCCTTCGGTAATTTGTCCGTCGCGGTCGACCTGCCAGGCTTCGTAGGCGCCGCTTTCCCTGGCCGCCTGCTTGCCGAGCACATTGGCGACCAGCGCGACCGATTTGATGTCGCAGCGCTGCCAGCGGATATCGGGGATCGTGATGATCGCGATGCCGTCCTGCCCGAGCCGGGGGTCGGGCGGGCGCGAGCGGCGCGCGGTCACCACGAGGGTGGGCTTCGCCGCCTTTGGAAAGGCATGCTCGCGCGGCGCGGCGCCGCGGGTCACCTGGAGATAGACGATGCCGGTACCGACACCGTTGCGGCGGACGATTTCGCGGATGACGATCTTGAGCGATGCATCCGCCATCGGCGCCGTGATGCGCAACTCGGCAAGCGAGCGATGCAGCCGCGCCAGATGCGGCTCCTCATCGACGAGGTGTCCGTCCACGACCGCGATCACCTCGTAGACCCCGTCGGCAAACTGGTAGCCGCGGTCCTCGATATGCACGCCCGCCTGGCGATGCATCAGGTACTGGCCGGCGACATAGGCGATGCGCGACATCGGTGCGGGGTCCTATACAACGAGCAGTCCGTCCGGGTGATTGACATTGTACGATTCGTATGGTCCGACATTGCCGTCGATTACCAGTGTATCCCCATTGCCAAATCCAAGAGTTAGGGTGCCATTTCGTTTTACTGCAACTTGGGTTACTCGCTTCAGAAGCAGTCGCATAAGCTGCGATTCCGACAGCGGAAAGTGAGATTCCTCGGGCGTCGCGCGGCGCTCTGTGATGATGTGCGTAAACGAACCCTCGATCTGAATCTGTATACCCCCCCCAAAGTGCAGGGTCACCGTGTAGGGGCCAAAGCACAGCAATTCGAGTTCCCGATCTCTAAGAAACTCGAAGGTTGTTCCTTTTGGTAAATCGTACATCTGTCGGTCTCACGGTGCCGGCAATGGGATATGGGTCTCCCACTGGGGACCCGGCTTCATTGTTGACGGATTAATGGCCTGCCATCCGCCATTTGCCATCGGCCGCTCCAGCCGCCAATAACCATCGGGATAATACGGCGACGGGGGCATCACACGAACGCGCCAACCTGTAGGAATGTCGCTCGGTGGCGGCTGCGGCGGATGCGTCGGCGCCCGGAAATCAGCCGGACGGCCTCTGCCCGCGCCAGCAACCATGCGCCGGCGGTCACGTCCCGACCTTGAGCGGGCGGTCGTTGCCGAAGACGCCGAGCGATTTGAGCTTCCTATGCAAGGCCGAGCGCTCCATCCCGACAAAAGCCGCGGTGCGCGAAATGTTGCCGCCGAAGCGGGTGACCTGGGCCAGCAGATATTCGCGCTCGAACACCTCGCGCGCGTCGCGCAACGGCAAGGTCATGATCTCGCTGCCCTTGTCCCATTTGACGACGCTCGGCGCGATCGCGGTGATCTCGTTGGGCAGCATGTCGGCCCGCACCGGCTCGCTGGTATCGCCGGGCGCCATGATCAGCAGCCAATCGACGACGTTGCGCAATTGCCGCACATTGCCGGGCCAGGTATAGGCCTGCAATGCGGCCAGCGCGTCCTCGCCGAAATCGCGCGCCGAGATCCGGGCCGCCTCCGCCCCGCGCTCCATGAAATGGCGGGCGAGCAGCGGGATGTCCTCGCGCCGCTCGCGCAACGGCGGCACCCGGATCGGCACCACGTTCAGCCGATAGAACAAATCCTCGCGAAAGCGACTCGCCGCGATCTCGGCTGCCAGCTCGCGATTGGAGGAGGCGACGACGCGCACATCGACCTCGACCCGGTACGAGCCCCCTACCCGCTCGAAGGTCTGCTCCTGCAACGCCCGCACGATCTTGCCCTGCGTCTCGATCGGCATGTCGGCGACCTCGTCGAGAAAGAGGGTCCCGCCATGCGCGCGCTCGAAGGTGCCGACCTTGCGCGGCGCGCCGTCGTTGCTGGCCTCGCAGCCGAACAGCTCGATCTCCAGCCGGTCGGGTCGCATCGTCGCGCAATTGACCGGGACAAACGGCCCGGCGGCGCGGCGCGAGCGCGCGTGCAGCAAGCGGCCGACCACTTCCTTGCCGGAGCCGGGCGCGCCGGTAATCAGCACGCGGCTGCCGGTTGGCGCGACGCGCTCGATCTGCTGGCGCAGCTGATTGATCGCCGGCGAGGCGCCGACCAGATCGAGTTCGCCGCCCGCGCGCAGCTTCAGTTCGGCATTTTCGGCGCGTAACTGGGCCGACTCGATCGCGCGCGCGATGACCAGCAGCAGGCGGTCGCTCTTGAACGGCTTCTCGATGAAATCGTAGGCCCCGATCTTGATCGCCTCCACCGCGGACTCGATCGTGCCGTGCCCGCTGATCATGACGACCGGGACGGACGGCATCTCGGCGTGCAGCCGGCGCAGGATGGCAATGCCGTCGAACTCGCTGCCTTGCAGCCAGATGTCGAGGATGACGAGGGTCGGCTGGCGCGCCTGGATCGCAGCGAGCGCCTCGCTGCTGTCGGCGGCGTCGCGGGTCGCATAGCCTTCGTCCTTCAACACCCCGGCGATCAACATCCGGATGTCGGCTTCGTCGTCTACGATCAGGATGTCATGCGCCATGGTCGACCGAACTCAACTCCGCGTGCGCTACGGGCGACCCGGCACGGCCGGCGGGCCGGACATCGCCGGCAAAGACCAGCCGCACCCGCGCGCCGCCCTGCTCCCGATCCGACAGCATCAGCTCGCCATGATGATCTTCCATGATCTTCTTGACGATGGCGAGGCCCAAGCCGGTGCCCTTTGCCCGGGTCGTGACGTAAGGCTCGGTCAACCGCTCGCGGCCGTGCCGCGGCAAGCCCTTGCCATTGTCCTCGACGGTGACCGCGACAAGGCCCCCCGCCTCGACTGTGACGATGATCTGTCCCGGCGGGGTCGGGCCGCTCTCGGCGATTCGGCCCTCGATCGATTCGAGCGCGTTCTTGAGGATGTTGATCAGCGCCTGCCCGACGAGACGCGCATCGCAGCGCAGCGGCACCGGACGCGCGGCAAACCGGGTCTCGAAGCCGATCTTGGGATGCGCGGTTCGCTCCAGGAAGACAGCCTGCTCGACGATCGTGGTCAGGTCGGCGGGTTTCAGCACCGGCGCCGGCATCCTGGCGAATGACGAGAACTCGTCAACCATCCGCCCGATATCCCCGACATGGCGGATGATCGTATCGGTGCAGATGCGGAACGTCTCCGGGTCCTTCTTGATCTCTTTCAGGTATTTGCGGCGCAGGCGCTCGGCTGAGAGTTGGATCGGGGTCAGCGGGTTCTTGATCTCATGCGCGATACGGCGGGCGATATCGGCCCAGGCCGCCTTGCGCTGGGCCGACAAGAGCTCGGTGATGTCGTCGAAGGTGACGACAAACCCGCTGATCTCAACCTCATCATACTCGGCGGCGATGCGGACCAACAGGGTGCGCATGCTGTTGGCGCCGGCGATCTGGACCTGCGCTTGCGCCAGCCGGTCGGGGCGCCGGGCCGATTGCTCCAAGAGCCCGGCCATTTCGGGGGCGATGTCGGCGAGGTCCTCGCCGATCGACAGATCGAGATCGACGCCGAGCAGCGCCGATGCCGATCGGTTGGGCAGGTAGATGCGGCCGCCGCGATCGAGGCCGATGACCCCGGCGGAGACCCCGGTCAGCACCGCTTCGGTAAACCGCCGCCGTTCGTCGAGCTGGCGGTTGGCCTCGATCAGCTCGCGCTGCTGGCTCTGGATCTGGTTGGTCATCCGGTTGAAGGCACGGCTGAGCGAGACCAGCTCGTCGTCCTTGTCGCCTTCGGGGACCCGGGCGGAGAGATCGCCGGCGCGCACCCGCTCGGCGGCGCCGACCAGGCGGCTGATCGGGTCGGCAAGCTGGGCCGCGAAGTGAATGCCGATCGAGATGGCCGCGGCGAGAAACAGCATCGCGACCAGGATGTAGATCACCGCGAAGGTGATCTGGAACCCGGAGCGCTGGCCTTCGAGCCGCTCGTACTGGGCCGCCGCGAGGTGGGTCTCTTCGCGATGGGCGAGCACCCGCGACTCGATGAACCGCCCGACATAAAGGTAGAGATCACTGAACTCGTCGAGCCGGACGAGCGCTCGCACCCGCTCCTCCTGGTCGTCGGTCATGATGACAACTTCGCCCTGCTGGGCGCGCCGCAATGCGTCCCGGCTGACAGCCTCGAAGCCGAGGGCAAACACCAGGCCGGTGCGCGCCAGCATCGCCCCCTTGCGATCAAGGACCGCAGCTTCGGTCAGCCCGCGCATCGCCGCCTGAGCAGTCAAGACCGGCGCGAGGTATTCCGGGTTCAGCTGCAACGAGGCGGCAGAGCGATTGAGGTCGCTTGCCATCGCCAGCGCATCGGCCCGGATCGCCTGCTGGTGCTCTTTGACATACGCATCGGCGACCGCGACCGATTCGGAGATTGCGGTGCGCACCTTGTCGCTGAACCAGGATTCGACGCCGAAGCTGAAAAACAGATACGAAAACACCGCGACGATGATCGTCGGCAGCACGGCGATCAGGCTGAACAGCCCAACCAGCCGAACCTGGAGCCGCGAACCGGCGAGCCCGCGCCGGCGTTCCGCCCACACCTCGACAAGCCGCTTGGCGACCAGCGCCGCCAAGGCAAGCAACAGCACGAGATCGAGATAGAGCAGCGCGAGGACGACGCCCGGACGGGGCCCGAACGGTGGCGCGCCGGTCAGCGCCAGATAGGTTGCGACCCCCGAGGCCAGCGCCGCGGCCGCGAGCGCGATCGCGATCTTGCGCCATAGGCCGGTGCCGCCGGCCCAGCTGCGGACCTGTCGCGCCAGGCTCATTCGCCAATCCTTACCGAACTCGCCGCCGAACGATGCTCCGACGACGCCTGCTCCCCGCCCCCGCCGCAACGCCTGTTCCGCCGGGCGGCGGAGCTCGAGCGACAGCAGCGGGCGGGCGTCCGGCTATTTTAGGCCGCGGACGATGGGGATGTCCAATTCGCGGATCTTCTTGCGCAGGGTATTGCGGTTGAGGCCGAGCAAATGGGCGGCTTTGATCTGGTTGCCGCGGGTCGCGCCGAGCGTTGCCACGATCAACGGACGCTCGATCTCGCGCAGCACCCGGTCGTAGAGGCCGGCGGCCGGCGGCGTACCCCGGTGCGCCGCGAAATAATCGATGATGTGGCGTTCGACCGCCGCCGCGAGCCCCTCGCCGCCCGCGGCTTCGGCCGGCAGCACCGCCGGTGGCGGCGCCTCGGCCAGCTCGGCCTCGATGACCTCGAGGCCGATGACTTCCTGCGAATAGAGGGCGGCCAGGCGGCGCACCATGTTTTCGAGCTCGCGCACATTCCCCGGCCAGCGATAGCGGCGCAGCCGCTCCATCGCCGCCTCGTCGATCGTCTTGAGCGGCAAACCCTCGCGCGCCGCGAGCGCGGTGAAATGGCGCACCAGGGCGGGAATGTCGGCGCTGCGCTCGCGCAGCGGCGGCAGCCGGATCGGCGCGACGTTGAGCCGGTAGAACAGATCCTCACGGAACAGGCCCTGGCGAATCAGCTGCGGCAGATCGCGATGGGTGGCGGCGATGATGCGGACATCCACCCGTATCGGCACCCGGCCGCCGACCGCGGTGTATTCGCCTTCCTGCAGCACCCGTAAGAGGCGCGTCTGCGCCTCGGCCGGCATGTCGCCGATCTCGTCGAGAAACAGCGTGCCGCCTTTGGCTTGCTCGAAGCGCCCCATGCTGCGCGCGGTGGCTCCCGTAAAGGCCCCCCTCTCGTGCCCGAACAGCTCGCTTTCGATGAGCTCGCGCGGGATCGCGGCCATGTTGATGGCGACAAAGGGCCCGGAGCGGCGCTTGCCGAAATCATGCAATGCCCGGGCGACCAGCTCCTTGCCGGTACCGCTTTCGCCGGTGATCATGACCGTGAGATCGGTCCCCATCAGCCGGGCGATGGCGCGATAGATCTCCTGCATCGCCGGCGACCGGCCGATCAGCGGTAGCTGTTCCTCAGGCTCATCGGAACTCGGCGCCGGCGCGCTCGGCGGGGTACTCAGCGCGCGCTCGACGACGCGGACCAGCTCGCGCAGATCGAACGGCTTGGGCAGATACTCGAAGGCGCCGCGCTCGGTCGCCTTGACCGCGGTCAACAGCGTGCTTTGCGCGCTCATGACGATGACCCGCAGCTCCGGGCGAAGCTTTTTGATGCGCGGGATCAGGTCGAGGCCGTTCTCGTCCGGCATGATCACGTCGGTGATGACGAGGTCGCCCTCGCCGTCGGCGACCCAGCGCCACAAGGTCGCCGCGTTGCCGGTCATCCGCACATCGTGTCCGAGCCGGGCGAGCGCCTGGTTCAGCACCGTGCGGATCGCCCGATCGTCGTCAGCCACCAGAATTGTCGCGCCCATCAGCCGCTACCGTTTTGCGCAACCCCCCGTCGGCGTAACGCCCCCTGGCGTAACGACGGGCAGAAACACCCGGAATACCGTGCGCCGGGCTTGGCTGTCGAACTCGATGACGCCGCCGTGATCGCCGATCACCTTGGCGACGAGTGCAAGACCAAGGCCAGTTCCGTTGCGCTTGGTCGTGACGAACGGATCGAACAGGTGCGGCTTGAGGTCGTCGGGGATGCCGCTGCCGTTGTCGCTCACCGACACCATCAGCGGCAGATGGCGGCGGCCGTCGCCGCTCGGCGCGGCCATGCGCAGCCCGTGACGATAGGCGGTGGTCAGCACGATCTCGCCGCCCGCGCTTGGCGCCGCCTCGGCCGCGTTCTTGACGAGATTGAGAAATACCTGAAGCAAGAGGTCGTGGTCGCCATGCACCGGCGGCAGCGAGGGATCGTAATCCTCATTGAGGCGCACATGCCGGGCGAAGCCCGATTGCGCGATCTTGCGCACGCGGTCGAGCACCTCGTGAATGTTGACCTCGTCGCGGGTGATCGGAGCGTGGCCGGCGAAGGCCTCCATGCGGTTGACCAGCGCGACGATGCGATCGGTCTCGTCGCAGATCAGCTGGGTCAGCTCACGCCCGGCCGCATCGGCATCCTCTTCCAAGAGCTGTGCCGCGCCGCGAATTCCCGACAGCGGGTTTTTCACCTCATGCGCCAGCATCGCCGCCATGGCGGTGATCGAACGGCCCGCGTTGCGGTGGGTCAGCTGGCGGTCCATCTTGTCGGCCATCGAGCGCTCGTGCAGCGTCAGCACCAGGAAGTCGGCCCCCTCGCCGGCCGGCGCGCCGGCGATCGTCACCGAGCGGGCCGCAAGGCGCGGGCCTTCGAGCAGCACGTCGTATTCGGCGATCGACCCGCCGCTGCGCCAAACCGCATCGGCGAGCGCGAAGAGCGGGCTGTGCGGCACGATGACATCGGCGAGCGGATGGCCGGTCAGCGCCGCGGCGCTGACCCCGAAAAACTGCTCCGCCGCCGGATTGACGAAGCAAACCGCGCCGTCGCGGTCGAGCGCAATCACCGGATTGGGCAACGCGGCAAGCAGCGCCGCCGTATCGGGCACCGCAGCCCCTCGCGCGACTGGCGATGCGGCTGAGCGGCGCTGGCGCAACGAGATCATGCCGCCTCCCGCCCCCACCCTTCCCTCCCCCGCTTGCGGGGGAGGGTTAGGGTGGGGGTCTCGATGAGCGGCTCGTAGAAGGCGCGCAGCAGTGTCTTGACCCGCGACACCTCCTCGGTCCGGTTGACGGCGGCGCGGAATTCCGCCGACCCCGGCAGCCCTTTCGAATACCAGCCGAGATGCTTCCTAGCGATGCGCAGGCCAACCGCCGTGCCGTAATGGCTCAGCATGTCGTCGTAATGACCGCGGACGATGTCGAATTGCGCGGCGAGCGGCGGGTCGGGGAGCCGGCGCCGGTCGCGCAGCCATGCGATGATCTGGCCGATCAGCCACGGCCGGCCGTAGCAGCCGCGGCCGACCATCACGCCGTCGGCTCCCGATTCCCGTAGCGCCTGGTCGGCGTCGTCGAGGCTGGTGATGTCGCCATTGACGATGATCGGGATCGAGACCGCCTCCTTGACCGCGCGAATGAATCGCCAATCCGCGCTGCCGGCATAGAGCTGGCAGCGGGTGCGGCCGTGCACCGTGATCATGCGGATGCCGCAGGATTCGGCAATCCGCGCGAGGCGGGGCGCATTGCGACTGCGGTCGTCCCAGCCGGTGCGCATCTTGAGGGTGACCGGCAGATCGACCGCCCCGACCGTTGCTTCGAGGATGCGCGCGGCGTGCAGTTCGTCGCGCATCAGCGCCGACCCGGCATGGCCGTTGACGATCTTTTTGACCGGGCAGCCAAAATTGATGTCAATCAGGCACGCCCCGCGATCGGCGTTGAGCTTGGCCGCCTCGGCCATGATGCGCGGCTCGCAGCCGGCGAGCTGGACGGCCATCGGCTGCTCCTCGGGGCAGCTTTGCGCCATGGTCAGCGATTGCCGCGTCGCGCGGATCGCGGATTCGCTCGCGATCATTTCGGAGACGACGAGCGCGGCGCCGTGGCGCTTGACGATGCGGCGGAATGGCAGATCGGTCACCCCCGACATCGGCGCCAGGATGACCGGGTCTGCGAGCGCAACGGAACCGAGCAGAATGCTCACGGATTACTCAATTTTCCAAAATGCCGAAAAAATAGGCAGGCATTTTACCGCAAAGTTTGTTGCACCGCAACATCGGCCAGCACAACGCCCAACTTCGTAGGATGGGCCAACCCCGGCGAAAGCCGGGGGAAACCGATCGACACGGCGTCGCCGCAGACAAGATGGGCTTCGCGTCGCTCAGCCCATCCTACAGCCCCGCATCGCCTAGCGGGCCAGCGCGTTCGCGGTTAGTTTAACCCGGATGACCGCTACCTACGCTCTTATCGTTGCGGCCGGCCGCGGCACAAGGTTCGGCGGCGCGCTGCCCAAGCAATATCTCCCGCTTGGCGGCCAGAGCGTGCTGCGCCATGCCGTGGCGGCGTTTGCCACGCATCTTCGGATCGCTGGCGTGCAGGTCGTGATCCGCGACGAGGACCGCGGAATTTTCGCTGAGTCGATGGCCGGCCTTTCGGTCATGCCGCCGGTGCCGGGCGGCGCCGAGCGGCAGGATTCGGTGCGGCTCGGTCTCGAAGCGCTGGTCCCCCATGATCCCGAGCTTGTGCTGATCCACGACGGCGCGCGGCCGTTTCCCGATGCGCTGATCGACCGGATCCTCGACGCGCTCGATCGGGCACCGGCCGCGATCCCGGCCCTGCGGCTCGGCGACACGATCAAGCGGGTCGAGGATGGCCGGGTCCGGGACACCGTCGACCGCGCGCAATTGTGGCGGGCGCAGACCCCGCAAGGCTTTCACTTCCAGGCCATTCTCTCGGCGCACCGGAAAATGACCGGGCGCGTCTTGACCGACGATTCCGCGGTTGCCGAGGCCGCCGGGATGGCGCCGCTCGTGGTTCCCGGGAGTGAGGACAATTTGAAGGTGACCACGGCGCAAGACCTCGCCGCGGCCGAGCGGCTGCTCGCGGCGCGAACCGGCGATATCAGGGTCGGCCAGGGTTTCGATGTCCACCCCTTCGGTCCCCCTACCCTGCCCTCCCTCGCTCGCGCGGGAGGGAGCGGTGGGGGCAACCATGTCGTGATCTGCGGCATCGCGATACCGCATGATGCCAGCCTCGTCGGCCATTCCGATGCCGATGTCGGCTTGCACGCGCTGACCGATGCGCTCTTGGGAGCGATCGGCGCCGGCGATATCGGCATGCATTTTCCGCCCAGCGATCCGCGCTGGCGCGGCGCCGCGTCGGACCGGTTCCTGGCCCACGCCGCCGCGCTGGTGCGGGAAAAAGGCGGCGATATCGCCGCTGTCGACGTGACGGTGATTTGCGAGCGCCCGAAAATCGCGCCGCACCGGGCGCGCATGATCGAACGCGTCGCCGCCATTCTCGCGATTTCGCCGGCCCGCGTCAGCATCAAGGCGACGACGACCGAAGGGCTCGGCTTCACCGGCCGCGGCGAAGGGATCGCCGCGCAAGCGGTCGCGACCGTACGGCTGCCGCTATAATGCGGGCTTCCAAGGCGCTGCTCTGATTTCTGACCACCAATTTGTCGTCCCGGGAAAGCTGGGACCCATTCACAAAAAAGATGAACCACGGAGACACGAAGGACACGGAGGAGGAGCAACTATCTGTCGTGTCATCCCGGCGAAAGCCGGGACCCATTTCCGCCATAGCTCCCGGCCTTCGCCGGGATGGCAATTCTGCGTGCTTCTCCGTGATCTTCGCGTCTTCGTGGTAAATCTAACTTATCGGCGGCTCCCAGCCTTCGCCGCGATGACGATCCCAATCAGTCGGCCCTTCGGAACCAGCCTCCGTACATGACCGAACCCCGTCTCGGCCTGCCGTTGCGGCACCCGGCCGCGTTGATCGCGACCTGGTTCGGCGCCGGGCTCTTGCCATGGGCACCGGGGAGCTGGGGGTCGCTTGCCGCCCTCCCCTTCGCCTGGGCGATCTGCGCTCTGGCCGGCCCCGCCGCACTCGCCGCCGCCGCCATGCTCGCCTTCGCACTGGGGTGCTGGGCGGCGGCAACCGTCGCGCGCGCCAGCGGGCACCAGGATCCCGGCTTTATCGTCATCGACGAGGTGGCGGCGCAATTTCTGGTGCTGGTCGCCGCGCCGCTCGACTGGCGCGCCTATATGGCCGCCTTTCTCCTGTTCCGGGTGTTCGACATCGCCAAGCCATGGCCGGCGCGCGCCATCGAGCGCCGGGTCGCAGGCGGGCTCGGCATCATGCTCGACGATGTCGCGGCGGCGCTCTACGCTATCCTCCTCTTATTGATCGGCGAAGGAGTTTTCGGTGTTCGACCCTGAAACCCTCGCGCTCGCCGCGCAGGTTCTGGCCCTGTGCCGGGCGCGCAACTGGCGTCTCGCGACGGCCGAATCCTGCACCGGCGGGCTCGTCGCCGCGGCGCTGACCGCGATCGCCGGGTCGTCCGACGTGGTCGAGCGCAGCTTCGTGACCTATTCGAACGAAGCGAAAATGGAGCTGCTCGGCGTCTCGGCCGACACCATCGCGGCGCACGGCGCGGTCAGCGCCCAGACCGCCGCTGCCATGGCGCGCGGCGCCGTTGCCCGGGCACCCATTGATCTCGCGGTGTCGATCACCGGGGTCGCCGGCCCCGGCGGCGGCACCCCGCAAAAGCCGGTCGGGCTGGTCTATCTCGGCGTCGCCCGCAAGGACGGCGCCGCCCGAATCGAGCGCCGCATCTTCCCGGGCGACCGCGCCGAGATCCGCAACGCGGCGCTGATGCTCGCGCTTGAACTGCTGCAAGACGAGGCGCGGCCGGGCTGAACCGGTCTCCGGACCGGGAATGGGGGGTAGTCTCTCGGTTGAGTCTATGATCCTGCTATGGGTGGAATTCAGTCCTTGGCCGATACGCGCGCCGATGGCGAGGCAGCGCCAACTCCGGCCGTTCCGTTGCCCTTGGGTCGGTCGACCCAAGGCAAACACTCAGACAATGACGGCGCGCAACGCGCACCCTGTCGCGGCGCAGGTCGGCGGCGGGCCGGTTGTGTTATATCCCCGCTCTGATACGGTCAGCATCGAACTAGTGCAGTGCAGAACGACACGGAGTCAACGCCATGAGCAGCATCGTCCGCGCAGTCAGCCCACAGGTCAACGAGCCGCAACCGGGCACCTGGTCGAATTGCCTAGTGGTCGGTGAGATTGCCTACGTCGCCGGTATGACCGCAAGCGGCGGCGATTTGAGCGACGAGTACACCCAGAGCAAATCGATCTTCGGCAAGATCAAGCATCTGATAGAGGCGGCTGGCGGCACGATGGCCGACATCGTCACGGTGACGATCTTCGTCACCGATATCAGCCAACGCGAAAAAGTGTGGCAGGCACGTCGCGAGTTTTTCACAGGCAATTTTCCGTGCTCGACGCTGGTTCAGGTGGCGGCACTCGCCAATCCGTCGCTGAAGGTCGAAATCAACGCGGTGGCGCATATCGGCGCCCGCCAGAGCTGAACTCGGCGATTTTTCAATATGGTTCGGCTGCCAATCCTCTATCCGGTTGCCACGACAAAGTCGCGCCGAGAGCAGCCAATCGCGCGCCGCTTAGGCGGGTCGGCATCGTCAATCAGGTGGGAAACGGGGATGTCGACCTGGTCTATGCACCGGGTTTCGTTTCCAACCTTGACTGGATATGGAAAACCCGCTCTGGGAGGATTTTTCGCGTCTTGCCGGACTCTCACGGCTGATATTGTTCGATGAGCACGGGACCGGCCGCTGGGCACGGGGTGCCGTCTCCGACCGGGAGATGCGGAGGACGATCGGTGCCGGAATCGACGCGGCCGGTTCGGATCGCGTTGCGGCATTCGGACAATCCGAAGGGGCGCGATGAGCATGCTGTTTGCCGCGACCCATCCGAAGCGCCGCCGGGCAACCCGCCAACTCGCTCGCAATGATCTCGACACAATGATCCGCGCCCCGCTCGCCGGCATCGCCGGCAACCGCTCCCGTCAAACCCTGAGGGCCGGGCAATGACCCTCGTCGAAACATTGCGGCGCGGCCGGTTCGGCCGGATCTCGCTGGCCCGGCGCAAACCAACCGAAGCCGCCGCGGTCCGGCCGGCGGCGGCGCCGGAACCGCCGGCCGCCGCTCTGCCGGAAGGGGCGCCGCGGCTGCGCGACTGGATCGGCGTCCTGGCCATGGGCACCGGGCTGTTCATGGCGATAATGGACGTACAGATTGTTACCAGCTCGTTGACCCAGATCCAGGGCGGGCTGTCGGCCAGCACCGACGAGATCGTCTGGGTGCAAACCGCGTATCTGATCGCGGATGTCGTGATGGTGCCGATGTCCGGGACTATGTCCCGGCTGTTGTCGACGCGCGTGCTGTTCGTGATCGCCGCGCTCGGCTTCACCGGCGCCAGCGCGTTGTGCGCCACCGCCGCCAATCTGGACCAGATGATCGTCTATCGGGCGTTGCAAGGGTTTTGTGGTGGCGCGATTACGCCGACCGTGTGGCCGGTCGTGTACACCAGGTTCCGCGGCCGGCATCTGGCGACCGTCATCGCGATCATCTCAGTGATTCTAAGCCTGTCATCGACCTTGGGCCCGACCCTCGGCGGTTTTTTGACCGATACGTTTTCCTGGCATTGGCTGTTCTTGGTCAACATCGTGCCCGGTCTATTGGTCGCCGCGGTGGTGTGGGTAACGATCGACATCGACAAACCCGACCTGTCGCTGCTGCGCGATTTCGACGTGGCGGGCATGCTGCTAATGGCAACCTTTCTCGGCTGCGCCGTTGCAGCCGGGAATCGCGTGGCTCGACGACGGTACGATCCGCGCCACCGTGGTTGTGTCGGTCGTCGGCGGAGGGTTGTTCTTTTGGCGGGTGCTGACCTACCGCCAACCGATCGTCGATCTGCGCACCTTCCTCAACCGCAATTTTGCACTGGGCGCGTTCTTCACCTTCGTCGTCGGTGTCGGCATGTACGGCACGACCTATCTGGTGCCGCTGTTTCTGGCCCAGGTGCGCGGCTACAACGCGCTGCAAATCGGCCTGACGATTATCGTTACCGGTCTGGTGACGATGGTGATGTCGCCGCTCAGTACTCGGATCGCGCGCCAGCTCGATCTGCGCCTGATGCTGGCGATCGGCTTCGGCCTCTTCGCCTTCTCGATGTATCTGAACGCCACGCTGACCAATCAGACCGGCTTCTGGGAGCTGTTCGTGCCGCAGGCGGTCCGGGGCCTGGGGCTGATCTGCTGCTATCTGCCGGCCAATATGATTGCACTCGGCACGTTGCCGGCCGACAGGATGAGGAACGCCGCCGGGCTATACAACCTGACCCGCGATCTCGGCGGCGCAATCGGCCTGGCCACGATCGTCACGATCATGAACGAGCGGCTGCATTTTCATTGGAACCGGCTGATCGAAGACATCAACCCGGCACGCTCCGCGGTGCAGCAGTTTCTCGATGCGCACACCAGCCGCTTTGATTCGCTGATCCCAGGTGATCCCGGCCGGGCCGCGGTCAAAATGCTCGCTAACCTGGTGCAGCGCGAAGCGCTCGTGTTGACCTACAACGACCTGCTGCTGCTGATCGGCGTGCTGTTCGTCTTCGGCCTGACGTTGCTACCGCTGGTTCGCCGCCCGCGCTCATTCCTGTCGCATTAATCTCTCGGCCGGTGTCTGCTTCGGGGCCATGACCTGCCGAACGGGTCGGCGCCGACGAGCGGCCGTTGTGGGTCGGAAACCGAAATTCAAACTGATACGCTGCCGAACGGTGCGCCTCCCCAGCGTAAGGACGGGCCACCGAGCGGTCGTTCCGGCAGAGCGACGCTAAAATTGCCATAATTATATGGCATAATTTTTATATTGGCAATTCAATGGGCGCCTTGGGAGCGCCTTGGGACGGCTTTGGAGGCACGGATGTCCGACACGCAATCTTTGCATCCGCAACCACGCCCGCGCCGGCGTCTGCAACAAGCCGCAGCCGAAAATCTGCTGCTGATTTGCTGCAAATAAGCGGACGGGTTCGGGCAACGCGAAATCCGTCGACGCGGATTGATCGAGGAAAATCATGGGGTTTTTTCCTCTCAACCCCCCATACACACCCAGTGCGCGAGAGATTTGCTGCTGATTTCTTGCAGATTCAGCGGCGCGGATGATTTCGATCCAACCGCGAGTTGACAATGCGGCGCTTTTCCCGGCAGAGGCGGAGGCTTATCATTGACGAAATCCGATCGCACTCGCCGAGAAGGAAGCCGCCGATGCTGCTCCGCAACGCCTGGTACATCGCCGCCTGGGCCGACGAGATCGGCGCCGAGCCGCTCGCCCGCCGGATCTGCAACGA
>CAYMRQ010000035.1:0-2464 GCA_964392845.1 uncultured Rhizobium sp. | reverse complement strand
CCGCTGTTGCCATCGCGCTGCGCCGCTGCATCGGGGAACCGTGGTCGATGCCGGCATCCAGTGTGGCTATCACGGCCTGGTGTTTGACGGCTCCGGGCAGTGCGTCGGCATCCCCGGGCAAAGGCTGATCCCGGAAGACGCACGGGTGCGCTTCTATCCCGCGGTCGAAAAGGACCAGCTGGTGTGGCTCTGGATGGGCGACCCCGCCCTCGCCGACCCCGCCGGAATAGTCGATTTTCCCTATCACAACGACAAGGGGCAGTGGCCCAACAAGCACGACGTCTACCCGATCAAGGGTAACTACATGCTGATGGTCGACAATCTGATGGACCTGACGCATCTCGGCTATCTGCACGCCAAGACCGTCGGCGGCAACCCGGGCGCGCATGTCGATGCCGAGATGAAGACAACGCGGACGCCGGCGGGCCTTAAATTCACGCGTTGGATGAAGAACTCACTGCCACCGCCCAGTTACGTCAAGGCGGCGGGGTTCACGGGCCGGGTCGACCGCCTGCAGGACTTCGAATTCATCGCGCCGAGCAGCATCCTGCAATGGACCGGCGCGACCGATGCCGGCACCGCCACGGACGACCCGCAGCGCGATTTCCGGTTCCAGATCCGGCTGTTTCACGGGCTGACCCCGGAGACCGAAACCACCTGCTTTTATTTCTGGTCGGTCGCCAACGGCTACCGGCAGAACGAGCCCGAGGCGACCGAGCAGCTGTACCGCGAGATCGCGCCGACCTTTGTCGAGGACCGGGTGATGGTCGAGGCGCAGCAGGCGCGGCTCGACGAGTTCGGCGAAACCGGGCTCGTCGACATCGCCTCGGATGCCAACCGGATGCACATGCGCCGCATGGTCGAGCGCCTGATCGCCGCGGAACAATCCGCGCTGGCGGCGGAGTAGCCCGCCGCCTGGCGCGCCTACCCGCGCACGTAGTTCCGGCAGACGAGGCGCAGCCGGTTGCTGATCTGGTCGCGCAAGTGCTGGGGCATCGGGGTCGACTCGCTCGCCCGCTTCCACTCCGGTGTGTCGACCACCCCGGGCGACGCGAGATGGTAGAGCGCCACGTATTTCGGGTTGCAGCCGCTCGACCGGTAACGGCGCGCGCACAGCACGCCGGGGACGCGCGCCAGCGCGGGGATGTGCTCGGTGTCATACCACGCGTTGAACGCGGTCTCGACCGCCGGCCCCGGGGTCATGCCGACCAGCAGGAGCCCGCCGGCACCAGCCGGCGCGGTCGCGTCGCCCGGCAGGATCTGCTCGCCTTCATAGCGCAGCAGGCGCTCGACCTTGGCGGTCACCCGCTTCGACCACGGCGACAGGTTCTCGCCGCCGATCGCGCGATAGCCCGGGCTTTGCAGCACGGCGATGCTGTCGAGGTCGTAGGTCGCGACCGACTGTCGCGGGTTCTCCGCGCCGATCCACCGCTGCAGGGTCAGAAAGCCCGGCACGCGCTGGCGCTCGGGGATGTGCTCGTTGTCGTACCAGTCGTTGAACTCGTCGGCGGCGACATTGGAGAAATCCATCGCCGCGATCAGCGCACCCTTCGCCATGACCGTTCCTCCTCCTCTGGCAATCGGAGATTTCTACGCCAACAAAGCCGGGATGTGCACCTTGATGAGAACCATCCGCGGAATATCGGCTTTCGATTGTAGATCACACCGCCGGGTTGCCGGCGCGATCGGGCGACGGGGTGCCGTAGAGAGCCTGCGCGCGATGCTCGAACGCGGCGACCATGCGGCGCACCGCCTCGTGGAACAACAGCTCGATGACGCGCTGCAGGATGCGTGACTTGAACTCGAAATCGACAAAGAAATCGAGCCGGCAGCCGCCCGCCACCCTGTCGAAGATCCAGTGATTGTTGAGGTAGCGGAACGGCCCCTCGGTGTAGGTCACATCGATGCGCCGCGGCGGGGCGAGCGCGACGCGCGAGGTGAAGCGCTCGCGGAACATGCGAAACCCGATGATCAGATCGGCGACGATCACGTCCGGCGCTCGCTCGCGGATCCGCGCGCCGAGGCACCAGGGCAGGAATTCGGGGTAGCGCTCGATATCGGCGACCAGCGCGAAGAGCTGCTCCGGCGTGTAGGGCAGCACCCGCTGCTCGGCATGGGTCGGCATCGCGCGAAGGCTAGCCCCGATCGCCGAGGGCGGCCGCGCGGGCGGCCTTGAGCCGGGCGAAATCCTCGCCAGCATGATAGGAGGACCGCGTCAACGGCGAGGCCGAGACCATCAGAAAGCCCTTGCCGAGCGCCTGCCGGCGATAGGTCTCGAACTCATCGGGCGTGACAAAGCGGGCAACCGGATGATGCTTCGGGGTCGGCTGCAGATACTGCCCGATCGTCAGGAAATCGACTTGCGCGGAGCGCAGATCGTCCATCACCTGCAGCACCTCGGCCCTGTCCTCGCCGAGCCCGACCATGAGGCCCGATTTGCTGAACACCGCCGGAGCGAGCCGCT
>CAYMRQ010000034.1:21022-29497 GCA_964392845.1 uncultured Rhizobium sp. | reverse complement strand
TCTTGACGATCTCCATCAGCGGCAGCGAGGCGATCGCGGCGGCCTGCGGGTGCCTTGCCCATTCGGCCATGCTGCGCGCCATGCCGCCGGCGCCCTTGGCGGCGATGATCGCCTCTTCGAGTTCGAGCGCGTCCCATTTGGCGACCGCCGCCCGCACCGCGTCTTTATCTTCAGCGCAGCCGAGGACGCTGAGCGCGGCGGCGCGATGGTTCGGGAAATTGGCATGGACATAGCTCCACCGGCCGTTCTTCGCCCGATAGACGCCCATCACCGCGTTGCGCTCGGTCGAGACCTTCTTGCCGTCCATCTGCATGTAATGACCGCTGCGCAACGAGGCCGTCGCTTGGCGCAGATCGACCGCGACCTGTTGCCGGTGCCCGCTGCGCAATTCCCACAGATCGGCGGCGGCGAGCCCGATCGCGCCGAGCGAAGCGGCGCTGGTTTCGCCGATCCGGAACGGGGTCGGCAATACCGGGTCGGCGCCGCCGGTGATCTCGACCGAACCGGCGCGCTCCGCGGGCCAGCCGGCGAGCGGCACGATCGTGCGCAATGCATCCTGAGCAGCCATCGTCGGGACCCTCCCTCGTCATGCGGAGCGCACTTGATCAGGCGCCGCGCCACCCGCAATGATGCCGCGGAACGCGAGCGGAGGAAATCCCCATGAGCCGGATCATGACTGTCGTCGAGTACGAGGTGACGCCGCAGCACCGCAACGACTTCATCGACGTCGCCAGGGGGCACGCCGCGCGCTCGCGCGCCCAGGATGGCTGCCAGCAATTCGATGTGCTGCTGGCGATCGAAGAGGATAACCGTGTCCTCCTGGTCGAAGCGTGGCGCGACCAGGCAGCGCTTGATGCGCATCGCCACAGCCCGATGATGGCGCAGGCTCCCGGGACTCATCGGGACTGGGTCGTCAGCCGCAAGGTGACGCGCTGCAATGCCGATTGAACCTGGGGCGATTGAACCTGGGGCGATTGAACCTGGGGCGATTGAGCCCGCGGCGATCCTGCGGCGATAAGGCTCTCGCGGCAGGATGTCGCAGACCCGGAACCGACCCGGGAACCGAATCGTGATGCCTCGCGGCCGCGGGGATGGTACCGTAGCTTTCGTCTATAATAGACAAGCACCACTTTGGCCCGTCCCAGGGAGGCGCTCGGTATGACGAAGGTTGCGATTACCGCGGTCGCGGCCCTCGCGGTAGTCGCCGCGGCAGGGTTGATGCGGGCGTTGGAACCGGCTGTCCCGGCTGCCCCGGCTGCCCGAGCCGATGCGCCGCGTCCCGTCGCCCCCGGTGTCCCGGTCACCGCGGGGAATGTCGCCGTCGCCGATGTGCCGGTAATGCTTAACGCGATCGGCACGGTTCAGGCGTTCAACATGGTCACGATCAAGAGCCGGGTCGACGGCCAGATCGTGCGGGTCGACTTCACCGAAGGCCAGGACGTCAAGGCCGGGGCCGCGCTGTTGCAGATCGACCCGCGCCCGTTTCAGGCCACTCTCGAACTGGTGCAGGCGACCAAGGAGAAGGACGAGGCGCAGCTCGCCAGCGCCCAAGCCGATCTCGCGCGTTGGGCGGAACTGGTCGGGTCCGGCTTCAAGTCGCGCCAAACCTATGACCAGCAGAAGGCGCTGGTGGCGCAGCTGCAGGCCGCGCTTAAGGGCGACGAGGCGCAGATCAATACCGCGCGGCTCAATCTGGGCTATGCCGCCATCCGCTCGCCGATCGACGGCCGGCTCGGCGCCCGGCTGGTCGATGCCGGCAATATGGTGCGGGCGACCGATGCCGCCGGACTCGTCACGGTCAGCCAGGTGAAGCCGATCTTCGCCAGCTTTACCGTGCCGCAGGAGAACGCCCACAAGATCCGCGAGCGCCAGGCCAAGGCGCCGCTCGAGGTGCTGGCCTATGGCGGCGACGGCAAGACCTTGCTGGCCACCGGCAAGCTGACGCTGATCGACAACGCGATCGACCAGACCACCGGAACAATCCGCCTCAAGGCGACCTTCGCCAATGATGACGAGCGGCTATGGCCGGGCGAGTTCGTCAATCTCCGGGTGATCCTGAATGTGCGCAAAGGGGTGCCCACGGTGCCCGCGCAGACGGTGCAGGACGGGCCGACCGGCCACTACGCATACGTGATCAAGGACGATAGCACGGTCGAGCGCCGGGACGTCGAAATCGCCGTGGTGCAGGACGGTATCGCCGTCGTCACGAAGGGGCTGTCGCCGGGCGAGAAGATCGTGGTCGAAGGCCAGTATCGATTGACCAAGGGCGCCCGGGTGCGGGTCTCCGCGCCGACGCCGGGAGCGGCCGGATGAGCCCGGCTGAAGCTGCGGACCTAGGCGCCGCGCACCGTTTTCAGGGCAATCGCCGATGAGCATCTCCGAACCCTTTATCCGGCGCCCGATCGCGACCTCGCTCTTGATGCTTGGAGTGCTCGTGTTCGGGATCGCCGCCTACAATTTGTTGCCGGTCGCGGCGTTGCCGAGGGTCGATTTTCCGACGATCGTGGTGACAACCACCTATTCGGGAGCCAGCCCGCAAACGATGGCGTCCGCGGTGGCGACCCCGCTTGAACAGAAATTTGCCGCGCTTCCCGGCCTGGCCGAGATGAGCTCGACGAGCGGTGTCGGGACGACGGTTATCACCCTGCAATTCGACCTCGAGCGGAACATCGATGCCGCTGCCCAGGATGTACAGCAGGCGATAAACGCAGCCACGGGGCTGTTGCCGAAAGACCTGCCGAACCCGCCGATCTACCGCAAGACCAACCCGGCGGATCGCCCCGTCCTGATCTACGCGATCCATTCCGACGCGATGCCGGTCTACCGCATCGACGACTATGCCTACACGATCATCGCCCAGAAGGTGGCAACGGTGAAAGGCGTCGCCGAATCCCGCATCTTCGGCCAGAAGCCCTATGCCGTGCATGTCCAGGTCAACCCCGGTGCGCTGGCGGCGCGCGGGATCGGCCTTGAAGACCTGCGTAACGCGATCACGCAGGCGACCGTCAACCGGCCGAAAGGCGATCTCTCAGGGGCCAACCAGACGATCACGCTCGACACCAACGACCAGATTTTCGACGCCGCGGGTTTTCGCAAGGTCATCGTCGCTTGGCGCAACGGCGCGCCGGTACGGCTCGGCGACATCGCCGATGTCATCGACGGGGTGCAGAACGCGCGAACCGGCGCCTGGTTCGAGCGCAAGCCGGCCGAGGGTCTGGCGATCCAGCGTGACGCCGGGGCCAATACGATCCAGGTCGTCGACACGATCAAGCAGATGTTGCCGAAACTGCAGGAATCGATCCCGCCCTCGGTGGAAATCGATCTGGTCTCCGACCGCTCGATTGTGATCCGCGCCGCGGTGCATGATGTGCAGTTCACGATGATGCTGACGATCGGCCTGGTCGTCCTCGTCATCTTTATTTTCCTGCGGACGGTTTGGGCGACGGTGATCCCGAGCCTGGCGGTGCCGCTGTCGCTACTGGCGACCTTTGCGGTCATGTACGCGGTCGGCTACAGCCTGGACAACATATCGCTGATGGCGCTGACGATCTCGGTCGGCTTCGTGGTCGACGACGCGATCGTCATGATCGAGAACATCGTGCGCTATCTCGAACAGGGCGACCGCCCGTTCGAGGCGGCGCTCAAGGGCGCCGGGCAGATCGGCTTCACGATCATCTCGATCACCTTTTCGCTGATCGCCGTATTCATCCCGCTATTGTTCATGGGCGGGATTGTCGGCCGCCTGTTCCGCGAATTTGCGGTCGTCGTCTCGGTCGCGGTCATCGCCTCCGCCATCATTTCGCTGACCCTGACCCCGGTCATGTGCTCCTTGTTTCTGAAGGGACAGGGCGAGCATCCGCCGGGCGCCCTCAGCCGGATGGCCGAACGCGGCTTTGTCGCGGCGCTGAACGGCTACAACCGCGGGCTCAAATTCGTCTTCCGGCACCAGCTGTCCGCTCTGATTGCGACGCTGCTGCTGATGGTGGCGACCGGATATCTCTATGTGATAATTCCCAAGGGATTTTTCCCGCAACAGGACACCGGCTTTATTTTTGGCATAGCCGAGGCGCGCCAGGACACCTCGTTTGCCAAGATGGCCGGGATCGTCCACCAGATCGTCGATATCGTCCAAAAAGACCCGGCCGTTAGCGGCGCGTTCTATTTCGCCGGCGCCTACGCCTTCAACCCGACCGAGAATACCGGCCGCGTTTTCATGCAGCTGAAGCCCCATAACCAGCGCGACGTGACCTCCGATCAGGTCATCCAGCGCCTGCGCCCCAAGATAGCCGCGGTCCAAGGCGCGAAATTCTTCATGCAATCGGGGCAGGACATCAGCATCGGCGGCCGCCTCAGCCGCACGCAATACCAGTACACGCTAACCGATACCGATAGCAACGAGCTCAACCACTGGGCGCCGATCGTCTTAGCGGCGATGCAGAAATTGCCGGAATTGCAGGATGTCGCCTCGGATCAGCAGATCGCCGCCCCGCATATCGCGATCGACATCGACCGCGATATGGCCTCGCGGTTCGGGCTTTCGGCCTCGCTGATCGATGAAACGCTCTATGACGCCTTCGGCCAGCGCCAGATCGCGACGATGTATACCGCGACCAACCAATACAAGGTGATCCTCGAGGTCAAGCCGGAGTTTCAGAACGACCCGACCGCCTTGTCTAAAATTTACATCTCGGGTCCGAACGGGGCGCAGGTGCCGCTGAGCAGCTTTGCCCATTTCACCTCGAAGGTCGAACCGCTGCTGTTGAGCCATCAGGGGCAGTTTCCGGCGGTGACGCTGTCGTTCAACCTCGCACCCGGGGTGGCGATCGGGCAGGCAGTCGAAAAAATCCAGGCGATGGAGCGCGACCTGCGCATGCCGGCGACCGTCAACGGCGCGTTCATGGGCACCGCGCAGGCGTTCCAGGCCTCGCTGTCCTCGACCCCGCTACTCGTCGCCGCCGCGATCCTCGTCGTCTACATCGTGCTCGGCGTGCTCTACGAGAGCTACATTCATCCGATCACCATTCTGTCGGCGCTCCCCTCGGCCGGCGTTGGCGCGCTGCTCATGCTGATGTGGTGGCCGTCGATCACCAACCTCCTGTGGTATGCCGCGCATGGCGATGGCGCCGCGCTCCTCGCGTGGAAGTGGGTGGTCCCGGGCTACGATCTGAGCGTCATCGCGTTGATCGGGGTCATCCTGTTGATCGGGATCGTCAAGAAGAACGCGATCATGATGATCGATTTCGCCCTTCAGGCCGAGCGGCAGGAGGGCAAGAGCCCGCTCGAGGCGATCCACGAGGCGTGCCTGTTGCGCTTCCGCCCGATCATGATGACGACGTTTGCGGCATTGTTCGGCGGGTTGCCGATCGCGATCGGGCAAGGCGCCGGCTCGGAGCTGCGCCGGCCGCTCGGCATCGCGATCGTCGGCGGCCTGATCGTCTCGCAATGGCTGACCCTCTACACCACGCCGGTCATCTACCTCTACCTCGATCGCCTGAGCCGCTTCCTTGGCGGTTCACACCGCCAGTCGCGACTGGCGGCGGCCATGACCGACACGCCGCGCCCGGGATTGGTGGAGGGCCCGCGTGGCGCCGCCGAATGATGCGGTCACGGTGGCACCGCTGATGCGCGCGCCGGCCGAAGCCGCGCCCGCGAGCCGCCCGGACCCGGCGACGCTCCAGCCCAATATCGGGGCCATGCTGCATGATGTCGCGCGGCTGATCCGCCGCCGCTTCGAGCGGCGCGCCCGGCAAACCGGGCTGCCGATCACCCGCCAGCAGGCCCGCGCGCTGCTGCATATTGCCCGCAACGAGGGGCTGAGCCAGGCAGCGGTGGCGACGATGCTCGACATTGAGCCGATCGCGCTGGTGCGCATGCTCGACCGGCTGCACGAGGAAGGCCTCGTCGAGCGCCATCCGCATCCGACCGACCGGCGGGTGCGCACGCTCTGGCTGACCCCGCTTGCCTGGAGCGTGCTCGACCGGGTCCTGGCGTTAAACGCGGAGATCCGCGAGGAGGCCTGCGCCGGGCTGCCCCCGGACGCGCGCGAGATGCTGATGCGGGCGCTCGACCATATGAAGGGCAATCTCATTGTCGCCGAGCCGCCCGAGAGCGCCGCCGCCGAGTGAGGCTATGCCGCACGCTGCCGACCAGCGCACCGATGACCTGGCCCGCATTCATCCCTCCAGTACGTCGCGGATAAGCCGGCCGAGTTCGTCTCTGCGGTAGGGTTTGCTCAGCAGCGGCAGGCTGGGTGTGTTGGCGTCGCCATTGATTTTGTTTTCAGGAAAGCCGGATGTCAGCACGATTTTGATCGCCGGCCAGCGCGACAGTACGGCGCGGGCAATATCGTATCCGCTGGTCCCGCCGGGCATGACGACATCGGTGAGTATGAGATCCACCCGTTCGCTCTCGATAACCCGGAGTGCCGTCTGAGCGTCCGCCGCCTCCAGGACGCGATAGCCCAATTCGGTGAGCTGACGCACCACCACGCGACGCAGGCTGGCATTGTCTTCGACCACAAGCACGGTCTCGCCGCTGCCGCGAACCAGCGCGGCGGGCGTGATCGACCCGCCCGCCTCCGCACCGACCCCGGCGCGTGGCAGATAGAGACGAAAAATCGTGCCGGTCCCGACCTCGCTGTAGACGTTGATATGCCCGCCCGACTGCTTGATGAACCCGAATACCATGCTGAGCCCGAGACCGGTCCCCTTGCCTGGTTCCTTGGTCGTGTAGAAGGGCTCGAAAATACGGGTTGCGGCCTCTGGCGACATGCCGGTCCCGCTGTCGCTGACCTCGATCATCGCATAGTCGCCGGGCTGCACCTCTGCATGTTGCAAGGCGTAGTCTGCGTCGAGCGATCTGTTCCCCGTCGTAATTATCAGTTGGCCGCCGGCGGGCATCGCATCCCGCGCGTTGGTCGCGAGATTGGTCAGGCTCGATTCAAGCTGCGCCGGGTCCACCACCACCGGCCAGGTGTCGGGATTGAGATCGAGGGTGATCTGGATCTGCTCCCCGAGCATGCGCTCCAGCAGCTTGACGATCCCGGCAATCAGCGCATTGACATCGGTGCGCGACGGCTGGAGCGGCTGGCGGCGGGCGAAGGCGAGCAGCCGCCGCGTCAGATCGGCGCCGCGCAACGCCGCGTCGAGGGCGTCGCGGCTGAGTTCGTCCGCATCGGGATCGCCCTTTTGCCGGTCGCGCAGCAGATCGAGATTGCCGATGATGACGCCGAGCAGATTATTGAAATCGTGCGCCATCCCGCCGGTCAGATTGCCGATCGCCTCCATCTTTTGCGCCCGCTGGAGCATCTCCGCTGTTCGCTTCCGCTCGGCGTGCTCCTCGACCTCGCGCATCGCTCGCTGAACGGCCGGGACGAGCCGGGCGTTGAGATTGGCTTTCAGCAGGAAGTCCGTGGCGCCGCATTTCAGCGCTTCTGCGGCCGCCTCCTCGCCGATAAAGCCAGAAGTGAGAATGAACGGCAGCTCTGGAAGTCGCATACGCATCAGCGCCAGGGCCTCCAGCCCGTCGAACGACGGCAGCTGGTAATCCGAGATAATCAGATCCGGCTGAAATTTCTCGAGCTGCTCGACAAAAGCCTCTCTTGTATCGACACAGCGCAGGTTGAAAGCCATTCCTGCCCGCCGCAGCACACCCCGCACAAATGCTGCGTCCGGTGGCGAATCTTCCAGGTGCAAAATCCGCAGCTGATGTTCCATGGCGGACCCTATCCGGTCGGCGGCACTGGCTCATTGAGGACGAACCAGTAGAGCCCGAGCTGCCGCACCGCATCGGCGAACTCATTGAAACCGACCGGCTTGCGCACGTAGCTGTTTGCGCCCAACTTGTAACCCCTGAGGCGATCTTCCTCCTGGTTCGACGAAGTGAGGATGACAACCGGCAGCAACTTCGTCCTCTCGTCCTCACGAATGCGCTTCAGGACCTCGAGACCATCGATCTTTGGCAGCTTGAGGTCCAACAGAACCACGATCGGCAGATCCACCGAGGCGGGCTGAGTTCCATTGCCGAACAGGTAGTCGAGCGCCTCGGCGCCGTCGCGCGCCACGACCACCTCGTTAATGATGCCGCTCTTTTTCAATCCGCGAAGAGTAAGCGCCTCGTCTTTGGGATTGTCCTCAACGAGCATTATGAGTTTTTCTGTCATATGATGCCCTCCTCAAGCGTGAAGTGGAACGTCGCCCCGCGACCAACCTCGCTCTCGGCCCAGACCCGGCCGCCATGCCGGCGGATGATGCGCTGGGCGATCGACAGTCCAATGCCGGTGCCCTCGAACTCGCTCACGCTGTGGAGACGCTGGAACACGCCGAACAGTTTCCCCGCGTAAGCCATGTCGAAGCCGGCGCCATTGTCGCGGACGAAGTAAACCGTGGGCCCTGCTTGCGCCATCTGACCAAATTCGATGCGGGCGCGCGAACATTTCCCGGTGAACTTCCAGGCGTTGCCGAGCAGATTCTCCAG
>CAYMRQ010000034.1:18583-21012 GCA_964392845.1 uncultured Rhizobium sp. | reverse complement strand
TTCGCCGCCCAAGATCGTGCCGAGCTGTTCCGCCAGATTCTCCAGGACGATCCGGAGGAGGTCGGCGTCCCCGTCAGCCGGCATTTCTCCCCCAATGACCAGCTCGACCGCCCGGTCCGGTTGGTTTTTTTGTAATTGCGCCAATACGGTTCGGGCGATCGCCGCGAGGTCGATCGATGAACGGCGAAGCTCGGCCCGGGTCACGCGCGACAGCGACAACAAATCATCGATGAGCTTTGCCATCTGCTGCGCCGACTCGCGGACATATCCGAGATAGACCTTGCCGTCCTCGTCGAGCCCGTCGGCGCAGTCCTCCAGCAAGGCGGCGCTGAACCCGTCGATGCTCCGGAGCGGCGCGCGCAAATCGTGCGCGACCGAATAACTGAAGGCCTCAAGCTCGCGGTTTGCCCCCTCGGCCACGGCGTTGGCCTGCTGAAGTGCGACGTTGGCTTGTTCGACCTTGGTCTTCTCGATGCCGAAATCGTCGAGGATGTTGAGAACCGCACGCTGCGTCTCGGCCAGGCGAGCCTTTTCCTCGGCCGAGTCGTCCAGGATGTTGAGGACCGCCTTTTGCGTGGCTTCGAGCCGGGTCTGCTCGCCAGCGACGTCTTCAAGGATATTAAGGACCGCACGCTGCGTGCTGCCCAGGCGCAGCTTTTCATCGGCAGAGTCTTCCAGAATGTTGAGAACCGCACGCTGGGTTTCTGCCAGCGTTACCTTCTCGTCCGCGGAATCGGCGAGGATGTTGAGGATCGCGCTGGCGTAGCTCTGCGCGTCGACCAGAGCGCTGTCCCTCACCACCGCCCGGTTGTCCGAATGCATGGCAATCACGCCAGTGCGCTCTGGATCGGCGCCTTCTTCAGTTCCTCGATCTCCTGCTTCAGCTCGATCATCTTCAGCTCACGACCGACAGTCAGCTTCTGGAACCGTTCGAGTTCCGCCAGCCTCCCGAGTTCCCGGCCGCGTTGCTCGGCGATTTCCGTCTCGGCCGCTTTCTGAGCGGTCACGTCGCGGGCCGCGGCGAAGACGCCGAGCACGTTGCCCGCGGCGTCCTTGTAGACCGAGGCGTTGTAGAGGACCTCGGTCAGCTGGAGATTCTTGTGACGGATCGTCAGCGGGTAGTCGGTAACCGCGCCCTTGGCGAAGACCGGCTGGTAACCCTGGCGCGCCTGCTCGGGCTGGGTGAAGTAGTCGGAGAAATCCGTCCCAATGAGGGCTTCGCGAGGCACGCCCGTCACCTTGGTGGTCGCCTCGTTGACGTCGGTGATCTTGCCCTCGGGGCTGATGGTGACCAGCGGATCGAGACTCGCCTCGATCAGGCTGCGGGCGTATTGAGAGGCGAAACGCAGTTGTTCTTCTGCCTGCTTTTTTTCCGAAATGTCGTTGCTCATTAGCAGATAGCCGATCGGATTGCCCGCGGCATCGCTGCGGCGTGTGACAACAACACTCGCCACGAAGCGGGAACCATCTTTCCGGACGCGCTCGAACTCGCCCTCGGCCAATCCGTCCTCCCTGGCGGTGGCCAGCAGTTTGGCGACGGCGCCCGATTTTATGTCCTCGGGCGTGTGAAGGATCTCCGAATTCTTGCCGATGATCTCTTCCGCTGTATAGCCGTAGTTCCTCCGGCCCCCCTCGTTCCAGGAGAGGACCTTGTGGTTGAGGTCCTTTCCGATGATCGAGTACTTGGTCGAACTCTCCAGAATGTTATCCAGGAAGTTCTTGGTCTCGGTGAAATCGCCCATGACGCGCTTGGATTCGGTGACGTCGCGCGCCGCGGCGAACACGCCGAGCACATTGCCGCCTGCGTCCTTGTAGACCGAGGCGTTGTAGAGAACGTCGACCAGCCGGCCATCCTTGTGGCGGATCGTCAGCGGGTAGTCGGTGACGAAGCCCTTGGCGAACACCTGCTGGTAGCCCTCGCGGGCCTTTTCCGGCTCAGTGAAATAATTCGAGAAATCCGCCCCGACCAGCTTCTCGCGCGGCACCCCGGTCACCTTGATGGTGGCCTCGTTGACGTCGGTGATCGTGCCGTCCGGGTTGATCGTGACGAGCGGGTCGAGGCTCGCCTCGATCAGCGAGCGGGCGTACTGCGAGGCCTGCTTCTGTGCTGTCACGTCGCGCGCCGCGGCGAACACGCCGAGCACGTTGCCACGGGGGTCCTTGTAGACCGAGGCGTTGTAGAGAACGTCGATCAGCCTTCCGTCCTGGTGCCGGATGGTCAGCGGGTAGTCGGTGACAAAGCCCTTGGCGAAGACCTGCTGGTAGCCCTCGCGGGCCTTCTTCGGCTCGGTGAAGTAATTCGAGAAATCCGTCCCGACCAGCTTCTCGCGCCGTACCCCGGTGACCTTGATGGTAGCCTCGTTGACGTCGGTGATGGTGCCGTCCGGACTGATCGTGACCAGCGGGTCAAGGCTCGCCTCGATCAGCGA
>CAYMRQ010000034.1:0-18573 GCA_964392845.1 uncultured Rhizobium sp. | reverse complement strand
CCTTTCCTTATACTGAGGCCAAACCGCATCGTGGTCTGCTGGGCTTGGTCCGTCAGCGCCGACATGTTCCGATTACCTGCCAAACGGTACGCACTGGGAATCCGCTCGCCCGGTAGCGAAGTTTCAGCATATCAGAAAATTACAACTTTGCCATGTGGCGAGGTCATAATTTAATGATAATGGTTGCGCGGCGGAATCCGCTCGCTCATCATGATAAGCGACGGGGTATGGGAGTGCGCAGGCAATGGCAGACGACCTCTACGGCGACCGGCTGCTGGTGATCGATGACGAGCCGGCCTTCGGGCAAATCGTCCAGAAAGTTGCCGAGGCTAGCGGGTTCGAGGTGGTCGTTACTCGCGATCCGTCCGTTTTCATGCACGCGGCGCGGCAGTGGCACCCGAGCGTCATCATCTTGGATCTGAAGATGCCCGGCACCGACGGGGTCCAGCTGCTCCGCACCCTCGCGGCCGACAACTGCCCCGCGCATGTCGTTCTGACCAGCGGCGCGGACGGAAAAGTTTTGGAGTCGGCGATCCAGCTCGGCCGCGAGCGCGGCCTAAATATGAGCCAGGCGCTGCCCAAGCCGATGCGGGTGGAGAGCCTGCAAGAACGGCTCGCCGCGTTCAAGCAGGCGTGGAAACCATTGCTGTCCGCCGATCTCGAGGCCGCGCTCGCGGCGGATCAGCTGTTCCTCGAGTATCAGCCGAAGCTCGATTGCCGCCTCGGCCGGATTACCGGCGCCGAAGCGCTGGTGCGCTGGCGTCACCCCACGCGTGGAATCATCCGACCCAATCAATTCATCGCGCTCGCGGAAGAGACCGGTCTCATTCATGGCGTGACGGATTGGGTCGTCGCCACGGCGGCGGCGCAAGCGGTCCGCTGGGGTGCCGACAAGCTTGGCCTCGAAGTCACGGTCGCCGTGAATTTTTCAGCGAGCGACCTGGTGGATCTCGATTTGCCGGATCGGCTGGAGCAACATTGCCGGAACGCGGGAAGCGACCCGGCGTTCCTGACCCTCGAACTGACCGAAACCGGCGCGATGCGCGAGGCCGTGCAAATGATGGACGTCCTGACCCGCTTGCGGCTCAAGGGCTTCAAGCTGTCGATCGACGATTTTGGCACCGGATACTCTTCGCTCGTGCAGCTGCAAAGGATGCCGTTCTCGGAGATCAAGGTCGACCTCTCGTTTGTTACGCAGATGATGAGCAACGTCGGTTGCAGAGTTATCGTCGAGATCATTATCGACCTGGCGCGCAAGCTCGGGCTGAAGAGCGTCGCCGAAGGCGTCGAGGGAGACGCCGCGCTGCAGAGCCTGATCGAGATGGGCTGCGACACGGCCCAGGGTTATTACATAAGCCGGCCGATCGCGGCCGAACTGATGCCTGAGTTCGTCGGCAACTATGAGGCCGCGTGGGGGAAAACCGCCGCCTGAGACCCCGCGCGCCGCTGCCGAGTGCGCCGCGGGCTCAGGCCGGCCCGGCCGAGACGCTCTCGATGATCTGCGCTTCGCCGCGCGCCAGGTCGAATTTGAGCCGGGGCACGTGCTCGAGGTCGGTCCCGGTCACCCGCACGAAACGGGCGCCGGCGGGATAATCGATCGCGTGGATCGCACGGATGTCGTAAACCCCGGCGCGGCCGGGCTCCAGCCGATAGCGGCGCACGATTTCGAGCGTTGCCGGGCCCGGCGCGTCGCCGCCCTCGGCGCGACGCCACTCGGTCATGTCGGTATGTTCGGTGACCTGGCCATAAACCGCCCAGGACGCGCCGTGATCGTGCGGCGGCGACTTGCCGGCCGTGGGGTTGACATGGGCGAGCACGACAAAGCCAAGCTCGGGGTCCTCGTAGAGCGTGTGCCGGCCGGGCGGGGCCGACAGGACATGCCCGGCGAGGAAATCCCGGTCGGCGAGCAGAAGTTCCAGCTGGCGCCGCACCGCCTCCCGCCCACCCGGGCCGGTATCGGCTTTGAGCGCGGCATGGCAATCGCGGCAGAACGCATCAAGCGTGTAGGACATCGCCATTCTCCTCGGTTCGTCAGCATCCGACCCCAAACGGATTTACCCGTCACCCCCGCGAGAGCGGAGGTCCAGGGCAACCGTGGAAGCCTTGGAGCCCTGGATTCTCGCTTGCGCGGGAATGACGAAGAAATGGACTGATTTTCGCAACTTCAGATCCTTAGACGGCGAGGAAGCCGCCATCGACATAGAGCTCGATTCCGGTGATGTAGGAGGCTTCGTCCGACGCCAGGAACAGCACCGCGTTGGCCACCTCTTCGACCCGCCCGGCGCGGCGCAGCGGCACGCCTTCGAGCATTTTCGCCCGCACCACCGGGTCGGCGGTCCGCCCCGAGGTGCGCATCGGCGGCATCAGCCCGGGATGGACCGAGTTGACCCGGATGTTGTCGCGGCCGTGCTGCACGGCGGCCGCCTTGGTCAGGGTGCGAACCGCGCCCTTCGAGGCGTTGTAGCCGACATGGATGCCGCGCTGGCCGGTCACCCCGGAAATCGACGAGATGTTGACGATCGAGCCGCCGCCGGCCTTTTGCATCTCGGGGATCGCGAATTTCATGCCGAGGAAGGCGCCGGTCGCATTGACCGCCATCAGGCGCTGCCAGGCGGCGGTATCGAACAGATCGTCGACTGCGCTGCCGCTGATCCCGGCATCGTTGACCAGGATGTCGAGCTTGCCGTAGGCGGCGAGGGTCGCGGCGATGGCGGCCTGCCACTCGGCTTCGCTGGTCACGTCGAGGCGCTGGAAGATCGCCGTGCCGTTTGCGCGGGTGATCTCATCGACGAGCTTTTTGCCTTCGTCGGCGAGCATGTCGGCGACCACCACCCTGGCGCCTTCGCCGGCAAACACCCGCGCCATGCTGGCCCCCATGCCCGAGGCGCCGCCGGTGATCAGCGCGACCTTATTGTCCAGTCTCATGTCCCGGCTCCCCTCTTCATAATGCAGCGGTTTAGCGCTGCAGGTCGCTGGTGAACAGGTTCTTCTGAATGAGTGGCACGATGAACCCATCCTTGAAAGATTATCGCGATCGGGCCGGGCCGCTCACTTGGCGATCTTGAAAGGAAGCTCGAAACTTGTCGACTTGTCGCCGGTGATGTCCCGCAGCTTGTATTCGAGCACGTAATCACCCGGGTCGGCCCCGGTGACATCGAGGGTCAGGGTCAGCATGAACTCGCGGTTGCGGACACGGCTCGTCTGCGCCAGCTTGGCAAAGTCCTGCTGACCGGCGACGATCTTACCGTCGGGCTGCTTGATCAGGAAATCGACGATAAAGCCGAATTCGTACATGCCCTGGCCAATGACGTTCCAGCCATAGCCGACCGGCTCGGCATAGGTGACCAACCGCTCGCCGGGCTTGAAAATGCTGGTCTCGCGAGCGGCGTACATGCCGAACCCGTCCGGGTGCTTCGACACGAAAACGGCGCGGCGGATCGTCAACGGCGTTTTCTGCCATGCCTCGACGAGAGCAGCCTCGCGGCGGTCGATCTCCGGGAGAGATTGGCCGTGTCCGGCAGACGCGAGCGCCAGGAACGCGAACGCAAAAATCGGTGCTCTGGGCATCAAACGGGTGCGCTGATGTTCGTGCGCCATCGTAGCGCCTTCGCTAGTTGACGCCGACCGCGGCGCCGAGCGTATCGCCGATGCCCTGGTGAATCACCAGATCGGCGATTTCGTCGAGCCCGGTCGGCTCGCGGTTGACGATCGCCAGAGCGGCGCCATTGCGCTTGGCCAGCTCGGGAAACCCGGCCGCCGGATAGACCACCAGCGAGGAGCCGAGCACAATGAACAGATCGGCGGCCAGCGTCAGGGTCTCGGCCCGGCGCATTTCCGCTTGCGGCATCGCCTGGCCGAACGAGATCGTCGCGGTCTTGACGAACCCGTGACAGCGGTAGCAGCGCGGCGCCTGCCCATCGCGCTCGAAGGCGCGGCGCAAATCGGCAAGTTCATAGCGCGTCGCGCAATCGAGGCAGGTGGCGTAGGTGGTGTTGCCGTGCAGCTCGATGATTTTCGCGGCCGGGATCCCAGAGGCCTGGTGCAGCCCGTCGATGTTCTGGGTGATAACCGCGCTGACCTTGCCGCGCCGGACCAGCGCATCGACGGCGCGGTGGCCGCGATTGGGCTCGGCGGCGGCGAAGGTTTCCTCCATCGCAAAGCGGCGCCGCCAGGTCTCGCGGCGCGCCGCATCGGAGGCGAGGAAGCTGTCGAAATCAATCGGCGCCATCTTCGTCCAGATGCCGCCCGGGCTGCGAAAGTCGGGAATCCCCGATTCGGTGCTGATCCCGGCGCCGGTGAACACCACCGCGTGGCGCGCCTGGTCGATCAGGCGGGCGAGCGCGGCGATCCCGCTATCGGTGTCCATGGCGGTCGTCATAGCGGTACTTTGGCGAAATCGTCGCACCGCGCCAAGCCTGGCGTTTGCCGGCGGGGCACGCCCGACCGGGATTGGGTCGGCGCGGAGCCTGTCCTCGGGTGGCGTGGAGCGCCGACCCGTGGGCTCCTCGCAATGACGTTTAGGAGGTGTCATTACGAGCGGAACGAAGCAATCTGGTGTGGTGGTTCGGAAGTTCGTTCGATCTGGATCGTCGTTTTTCTTCCTTGTCATACCGGCGAAAGCCGGTATCCACGGCAGAAGTGGTCCCGGCTTTCGCCTGGCCTTCGCCGGGACGACAATTCAAAATGATCGCGTGAGCAACGCAAGGGAGGGTCCGATGCAGCAGAAGGTAGCGCTCGTCACCGGCGGGCTGCGCGGTCTCGGCCGGGCGATGGCGCTGGGGCTGGCGCGCGAAGGCCACCCGGTTCTCGCGGTCGGCCATATCGCCGAGGATTTGGCCGAAATGGAGCGCGCATCGGCACAACTGCCCGGTCCTTTGCAGCCGCTTGTCGCCGATCTGCGCGAGGCCGGCGAATGCGACCGCGTCGTCGCCGCGGCGATCGAGCGGTTCGGCCAAATCGACATTCTCGTCAACTGCGCCGGGTTGACCTTCACCTATATCGACCCGCCGCGCTTCCGCCGGCCGAATATCCAGCGCTTCTACGACGTCGGTGACGAGATCATCGACAACGTCGTCGCCGTCAACTTCATCGCCGCCGATCGGCTGAGCCGCCGCGTCGCGCCCGCGATGGTAGAGGCGGGTTGGGGGCGCATCGTCAATGTGACGACCAAGCTCGACACGATGAACCGCGCCGGCACGCACCCCTACGGCGCCACCAAGGCGGCGCTGGAAATGGCGACCGAGGTATGGGCCAAGGAGGTCGAGGGGACCGGGCTGACGATCAACATCGTCAACCCCGGCGCCGGCGCCAACACACCCGGCATGGCCGAGGAAATGCGCGCCATGAGCCGCGACGGCCGCGCCGCGCGCCTCGTCGAGCCCGACGAGATGGTGCCGCCCTTACTCTATGTCGTGTCGCGCGAGGCCGACCGGGTCAACGGCTACCGCTTCGACGCCAATGCCTGGGACCCGGCACTCCCGCCCGCCGAAGCCGCCCGCCGCGCCGGCCGCCCGGCCGGCTTCGTGCTGCATCCGGCGGGATAGGTCGGCAAGCTACGCCGTTATCGGCGCGTCGGCGGCATCGGTCTCTTGAAATACGCCGATCCGGTTGATCCCGTCAAAGGCCGCGACCTTGTAGCATTCAGCTAATGTCGGGTAATTGAAAACCGTATTGATGAAGTAGTCTATCGTGCCCCCAAATGACAGAACCGCCTGGCCGATATGGATCAGCTCGCTGGCCCCATCGCCGATGATGTGGACCCCGAGCAATTCGCGGGTCTCGCTGTGAAATATCAGCTTCAATAGGCCGGTGGTGTCGCCGATAATCTGGCCGCGGGCGATCTCCCGGTATCGCGCCTTGCCGACTTCGTAGGCGATGCCGGCGTGCGTCAATTCCTCCTCGGTCTTGCCGACCATCGAGATTTCGGGAACCGCGTAGATCCCGTAGGGGAACAGCGCCGGGACGCTGCGCGCGCTGACGCCGAAGGCATGGCACACCGCCAGGCGGCCCTGCTCCATCGAGGTCGAGGCAAGCGCCGGGAAGCCGATGACGTCGCCGACCGCGTAGATGCTCGGCACGTCGGTTCGATAATGCTCGTCGACGACGAGCCTGCCGCGGTCATCGCAGGCAAGCCCGCATTTGTCGAGCGCCAGCCGGTTCGTCGCGCCGGTGCGGCCGACCGAGTACAGCGCCTTTTCGGTGATGATTGTCTTGCCGCTCTCCAGATGCAGCCTGACCCGGCTGCCGGGCCCGTCCTCGGCGACTTCGATCCTCTCGACGGCCTCGTTGAGGCGCAGGGTGACGCGGTTTTCCCGCAGGTGGTAGCACAGCGTGTCGACGATCTCCTCGTCGACAAACGGCAACAGGCGATGGCGCTTGTCGATCAGCGTCACGCGCACGCCAAGGGCGGCGAAGATGCTGGCGTATTCGCAGCCGATGACCCCGGCGCCGACGACCGCCAGCGTCCGCGGCAGGCGGTCGAGTTTGAATATGTCGTCGCTGGTGAGGACATCCTTGCCGTCGAGCGGTATCTGCGGGTCGCGCGTCGTCTCCGTGCCGGAAGCAATGACGATATGGCGCGCCCTGACGGTACGTGCGGTGCTGCCGTCGATGAAGTCGAGCCGAACCGTCTCGGGGCTGTCGAATGAGGCGGTCGCCGAGATCACCTCGACACTGTTGCGCATCAACTGATGACGCGTCACGTCGATCTCATGCTGGATCACCTTGTTGGTGCGGACCAGGAGGTCCTGCATCGTGATGTTCTGCTTGACCGTGTAGGAAGCGCCGTAGAATTCCCGCGAGCGATACCCCGACAATTCGAGCACGGCCTCGCGCAGGGTCTTCGACGGGATCGTACCGAGATTGACGCTGACCCCGCCGAGGACGGTCGTGCGCTCGATAATGGCGACGCGCTGGTCGAGCTTAGCGCCCTGGATCGCGGCGCGCTGGCCCGCCGGGCCCGAGCCGATTACCAAGAGATCATAGTCGTAGCTCGACGGCATGGCCCCACCCCCCACAGGCATATCCGCACTCGCGCAACCGCCGATGCCGCAGCTTACGAAGTTCTCGTTACATCGGTATTAACCGTACCGGCAGCAGCAACTGTACCAGCCGGCATCGGGCGGCGCATTACCCGCCGAGCGAGACGCCGACCAGGCGGCCGATGCCGTAGGTGATGCCGGCCGCGGCAAAGCCGATGGCGAGCTGGCGCACGCTCGAAAAGAACAGGCCGCGGCCGGTAAACAGCGAGGTCCCGGCGCCGATCAGCACCAGCGCGACGCCGCTCGCGCCGAGGCTGGCGAGAAGGGCCGCCGTGCCGCCGAGCCAGAAAAACGGCGCCACCGGGAATATCGCGCCGAGCGCGAACAGCCCGAACGACGTACCCGCCGCAATCCAGGCGGAGCCACCGAGCTCGGCCGGATCGATCCCCAATTCCTCGCGCACCAGCGTGTCGAGTGCGCTATCCTTGTTGGCCATCAGCCGGTCGGCGAGGGCGCGCGCCGCCGCCTCGTCGAGACCCTTGGCCTGATAAATGAGGACCATCTCCTCCTTTTCCTCTTCCGGCCTCCGCTCCAGTTCGTCGGCTTCGACGGCGATCTGCTGCTGCGAGAGCTCGCGCGAGCTGGTCACCGACAGCCATTCGCCCATCGCCATCGAGCACGCACCGGCGACCAGCCCGGCCAGCCCGGTCAACAGGATCGTGCCGCCGGAAACCGACGCCCCGGCGACGCCCATCACCAGGCTGAGATTGGAAACCAGCCCGTCATTGGCGCCCAGCACCGCGGCGCGCAGCGCGTTGCCGCCGGTGCGGTGGCGCCCCTCCAGGCGCGCGAGGCTGCTGCCCGAGGCGCCGCGGGGCATCGCCGATGCCATCGCCTCGACGACCCGGTTGTGCGAACGCTCGGCTCCCGGCAAGCCGCCGGCGACGGCTTCGGGCTGCTCGTCGTATTGCGCGCTGCCGCGCTGTTCCAGTGTGCTCAAGGTCGGCAGCACGAATTGCGGCCCAAAGCGCCGGGCGAGCCAGCCGAGCGCGCGCGTCCGCCAGCCCGGACGCCGTGCCATGCCGGTCGCGCCGATCCCGCCCAGCTGCTTGTGCCAGAATTCGGCGTGGGCCTCTTCGACCGCGGCAAGGCGGCGGTATACCTCGCTCAGATGCGGGTCTTTCTCCGCTTCGGCCATCGCCCGGTAGAGCGCGGCGCTGTCGACCTCGCCCTGAAGGTTGGTGCGGTAGCGGGCAATCGAGCCGTCATCGGCCATCGCCAATCCTCCTGACCCGAGCCTCCCGACCCGACCCTCCCGACCCGGGCCTCCCGACCCGGGCCTCCTCACTCGGGCACGCGCCGGGTACCGGGCGAATTATGTTGCATGCGGTCGATTCGATCGGCTAGGCCAATCGGGTCCGCGGCCGGGCTGGCGCAAGTTTTTCCCAGGCTGCATCGCCTCCTTCGCCTTGGGAGTATCGGGGTGACGCTTCTGTTGCGCCTGAGCCGCGCGATCGACGCGCTCAACGAGCGGGTCGGGCATCTCGTCTATTGGCTGATCCTGGCCGCGGTCGTCGTCAGCGCCGGCAACGCGATCGTGCGATACCTGTTCGACAAGAGCTCGAACGGCTGGCTCGAGCTGCAATGGTATCTGTTCTCGGCGGTGTTCCTGCTTGCCTCGGGCTATACCCTCTTGCACAACGAGCATGTCCGGATCGACGTCGTCATCGGCCATCTGCCGCCGCGGGTGCGCGCCTGGATCGACCTCCTGGGCGGCCTCTTATTCCTGCTGCCGATGGCGATCATCATGGCGCTGTCCTGGCCGATGTTCGTCGAACTGGTTGTACGCAACGAGTTTTCCGCCGATGCCGGCGGGCTGTTGCGCTGGCCGGTCAAGCTTTTGATTCCGGTTGGCTTTCTGCTGCTGGTGTTGCAAGGGGCGTCGGAGATCATCAAGCGCGCCGCCTTCCTGCTCGGCCGGATCCCCGATCCGCTCGAACTGCATCGCGAGCCGATGGCCGAGGAGTTTCTCAAAGGCGCGGTCGAATGACCGCCTTTCTGATCGCCAACATGGCGCCGCTGATGTTCGCGGCGCTGGTCATCTGCAAGGGCGGGACGATCTCGCCGCCGGCGAAGACGCGGATCTGGAACTTGTCGTCGGTCGCCTCGGCGACCCGCTTGGCAAGCAACTCGGCGCCGCCAAAGAGCGTGTCCAGGCTCTTTGGCCAGCTTGCGGCCATGCGCCATTTGATTTCCAGCTGGGATTGCGCGATCGCCGGGGCGGCCAGCGCCGCGCCCACCAGCCCAACACCTCCGGTCGCGATGAATGCTCGACGCCGCGTCGATGTCCTCCCTCGCAAATCTCACATTTTCCGGCAGGCTAAAGATAGCACAGCCACAGGTAAACATTGCTGATCGCCACGCTGATCAGCATCAGGCCAAAGGCGTGTTTGGTATAGGTCGTAAAGCGGAAATCGACCCCGTTCCTCTCGGCGATCCCGGCCACCGCGAGGTTCGCCGAGGCGCCTATAAGGGTGCCGTTGCCGCCGAGGCAGGCGCCCAGCGACAAGGCCCACCACAGCGGCATGATTTGGTCGGCGCCCCCCAGATGCGGCGCGATCTCGCGTATGAGGGGGATCATCGCCGCGACGAACGGGATGTTGTCGACGATCGCCGACAGGATTGCGGAACCCCACAGGATCGCGATCGCGGTCGCCCTGAGGTCATTCCCGGTCAGTCTGATCAGGTGTCGCGCCGCAAGGTCGAGCACGCCGGCGCTATCTATGCCGTGGACGATGACGAACAGCCCGAGAAAGAAGAAGATCGTGATCCAATCGACCTCGTTGAACGTCTCGGTGACCCTCATCGACTGCTTTTCGCGCTCGCGGTGATGTTCGATATTGTGCAGCAGCATCAGGATGGCGGCGCCGAAGAGCGCGATCGTGCCGGGCTGGAGGCCAAGCGGCCCCGCAAACACGAAGGCGGCGATAACCCCGCCGATGACGAGGAGCGAGCTGCGCATCAGCTTCGCGTCGGTGATCAGGCTGCGCATGTCGAGCGCCATGACGCGGGCTCGGGCGTCGGGGCTTGCCCGCATCTTCCGGCCCCAGATCAGGTGCGTCGCTACCAGCTGTACCGCCAGGACCACGACGATGACCGGTGTCAGGTTCACCACGAAATCGTTGAAGCTGAGATGCGCCGCCGAACCGATGATGATGTTGGGCGGGTCGCCGATCAGCGTCGCCGTGCCGCCGATATTCGAGGCGAACACCTCGGCGAACAGAAACGGGTAAGGCGGCGCCTCGAGATATCGGCTGATCTCCAGCGTCACCGGCGCGACCAGCAGCACGGTGGTCACGTTGTCGAGCAACGCCGAGAGAACGGCCGTGATGACCGACAGCATCGCCAGAATGGCCCAGGGCTGCGCCCGGCCCTTTTGCGCCGACCACACCGCCAGCCATTCGAACATGCCGCAGCGCCGGGTGATCGCCACCAGCACCATCATCCCGGTCAATAGCGCGATCGTGTTGAAATCGATGCCCCGAATCGCCTCGTCCTGGCTCAGGACGCCGGAGACCACCATGATCCCGGCGCCGAGCAAGGCAATGATCGAGCGGTTGATGCGATCGGCGATGACCAGCAGATAGGTCAGCGCGAAGACGGCGATCGCGACCCAGAACGGGTCGGCCCCGAATATCGCCGGTGCGGTCGCGCCGACCTGATGCATCACGGTTTGACCGAAAATGGGATGATTATCCGTACCTTGCGCGTCAATCCCGCGAAAGCGGGAATCCAGGAGCCCCAAGTTTTCATCGCTTGCTCTGGCCCCCCGCTTTCGCGGGGGTGACGGTAACTCGTTGGCATTGTGCAGGTCATTTTGAATAGGGCTCCCAATGTCCTCTATAATGCCGGGCCGGTCATATCGGATCAGGAGACGCCTCGTTGGAACAGCGCAATCTCGGCCGCTGCGGCCTGATCGTTTCGGCGGTCGGGCTCGGCTGCAACAATTTTGGTAGCCGCAGCGACAGGGAAGCGACGCGCGCGGTCGTGCACAAGGCGCTCGACCTCGGCATCACCTTCTTCGACACCTCGGACACCTATGGCGAGCGCGGCGCTTCGGAGGAATATCTCGGTGGCGCCCTTGCCGGAAGGCGCAACGAGATCGTGCTTGCCACCAAGTTTGCCCGGCCGATGGACCAAGAGGGCAGGCTCCAGGGCGCGTCGCGGCGCTATATCGTCAGCGCCGTCGAGGCCAGCTTGAAGCGGCTCAACACCGACCGGATAGACCTCTATTATCAGCATATCGCCGATCCCAGGACGCCGATCGAGGAGACCCTGCGCGCGCTCGACGACCTCGTGCGGCAGGGCAAGATTCTCTACATCGGCTGCTCGACATTGGCCGCCTGGCAGGTCGTCGAGGCGCAATGGACCGCAACGCATTTCGGCCTCGAACGCTTCGTCGCCTGCCAGGAGCGCTATTCCCTGCTCGAACGCGAGCTTGACCGCGAGCTGATGCCGGTCATCCAATCCTATGGGCTCGGGCTGATCCCGTTTTCGCCATTGGCAAACGGGCTCTTGACCGGGAAATACCGGCGCGACGCGCCGCTGCCGGCGGGCGGGCGCCTCGCCACGACGCCGCGCACCGCCGAGCGCTACCTGACGGAGCGGAACTGGGCCGTCGTCGAGCGCCTCGCCGGTTTCTGCGCGGCGCGCGGGCGCAGCCTTCTGGAACTCGCGTTCAGTTGGCTGTTGCACCGGCCGGCGGTGGCGAGCGTAATCGCCGGCGCCACCGCGCCAGAGCAGGTCGAGGCCAATGTCCGCGCCGCCGCGTGGGCGCTGTCGCGCGAAGACATGGACGAGATCGATCGCATCACGGCAAACTAGGCGCTGCGCCGGTGCAGCGCCGGCACGCCATTGAGTTTGGTTCATTCTGCGGAGGAGTTTGGTTATGGAAATCCGACTGGACGGCAGGAGCGCGATCGTCACCGGCGGCAGCAAAGGGCTCGGTTTGGCAATTGCGCAGGAATTCGCGGCGTCGGGCGCCGATGTCGCGATACTGGCACGCGATCCCGGCACGCTCGCCGAAGCCAAGCAGAAGATCGCGGCGGGCGCCCCGGGTCGCAAGGTGGCCGCCATCAGCTGCGACGTGTCGAAGGCCGCCGATATCAAGAAGGCCTATGACCAGGTGATGTCCGAGTTCGGCAAAGTTGACATCTTTGTCAACAATGCCGGCCAGTCGACGCGCGGCCCGTCCGAGCAACTCACCGACGAGCAGTGGCAGGCCGATTTCGACCTGAAATTGTTCGCGCAGGTCCGCTTCGCGCGTCTGCTCTTTCCCCAGATGAAAGAGCGGCGCTGGGGCCGCATCATCAGCGTCTTAAACATCGGCGCCAAGGCGCCCGGGCCGGATAGCGCGCCAACCTCGATCAGCCGCGCCGCCCAGCTGGCATTTACCAAGGTCTTGTCGCAGGAAGGCGCGCCCTACAACGTGCTGGCCAATTCGCTGCATGTCGGCGTCATCGTCAGCGACCAGATCGTCCGCCGCCACGCCCGCGAGGGCACCAATGTCTCGCTCGAGGATTTTATCAAGAAGGCCGGCGAGGCGGTGCCGTTGGGCCGGATGGGCCGGGCTGAGGAGTTCGCCAACGTGGCCTGCTTCCTCGCTTCCGATGCCGCCTCCTATGTCACCGGCACCTCGATCAACGTCGATGGCGGCCGCTCGCCGATATGGTAAGACCCGGCCCTGCACACAATCTATAATAGACTGCGGGGTCGTTGCTCACGTTGACAGGGGCGACGCCCGCGGTTGGCCGGGAGGGGATCATGGCCCCACGTTCGCTTGCCGAGGACCGGGAACTTGCCTACCCGCGGCTGATCGAGCTCGGCATCGCGCTGTCGGCGGAGCGCAACCACAACCGCCTCTTGGAGAAGATCCTGCTCGGCGCCAAGGAGCTGACCGACGCCGATGGCGGGACCCTCTACCTCGTCGGCGAGGCCGGGCGCGAGCTGCGCTTCATGATCATGCGCAACGACACGATGGGAATCGCCTTGGGTGGCACCACCGGGGCGCCGATCCCGTACTCGCCGGTCCCTCTGCGCGACCCCGACGGCACGCCGAACACCAAGAGCGTGGTCGCGGCGGCGGCAGTAACCGGCGAGACGATCAACCTGGCCGATGCCTATAACGCGCCGGGTTTCGACTTCAGCGGCACGCGCGCGTTCGATCAGAGGTCCGGCTATCGCTCGCAATCCTTTCTGACCGTCCCGCTCAAGAACCACGACGGCGAAGTGGTTGGCGTGCTGCAGCTGATCAACGCGCGAGCCCCTGAAGGGCACACCATCGCGTTCTCGGCGCAGGTCGTGCCACTGATCGAGGCGCTCGCCAGCCAGGCAGCGGTGGCGCTCAACAACCAGATGCTGCTCGAGGCGCAACGCAACCTGTTCCGCGCGGTGCTCAAGGTCTTCGCCGGCGCCATCGACGCCAAGTCGAGCTATACCGGTGGGCATTGCCATCGCGTCCCCGAGCTAACCAACATGCTCGCCCGGGCGGCGGTTGCCGCCGAGCAGGGCCCGCTCGCCGATTTTCATCTGACCGAGCTGGAGTGGTACGAGCTCGAAGTCGCCGGCGGGCTGCATGATTGCGGCAAGGTGACGACCCGCGAATTCGTCGTCGACAAGGCGACCAAGCTCGAGACCAGCTACAATCGCATTCATGAGATCCGCGCCCGCTTCGAAATCGTCAAGCGCGACGCCGAGATCGAATACCTGCGGGCGGTCATGGCCGGCAGCGACGAGCCGGCCCTGCGCATCGCGCGCGATGCGCGCCTCGCCGAGCTCGACGACGATTTCGCCTTTGTCGCCGAATGCAATATCGGTGGCGAATTCATGGCGCCGGAAAAGATCGCCCGGCTCCAGCGCATCGCCGGGGTCAGGTGGCGGCGCACCCTCGACGACACGCTCGGCCTGTCATGGGAGGAGAGCGCGCGGCAGCCGCAAACCCGCGAGAAGCTGCCCGCGACGGAGCACCTGCTGGCCGACAAGCCCGGTCATATCATCGCGCATGACGCAGCGCCGCTCGCACCCGACAACCCTTGGGGCTTCGTCATCAAGCCGCCGCCGCACAAGGCCAATCTGGGCGAGGTCTACAATTTGTCGATCCGCCGCGGCACGCTCACCGACGAGGAGCGCTATCACATCAACGATCACATCGTGCAAACCATCATCATGCTGGAAGCGCTGCCCTACCCGAAGCATTTGCGGCGCGTCCCGGAATGGGCCGGCGGACATCACGAGAAGATGGACGGGACCGGCTATCCGCGCGGGCTGAAACGCGATCAGATGAGCGTCCCGGCGCGGATCATGATGATCGCCGATATCTTCGAGGCGCTGACCGCGCGCGACCGGCCCTACAAGGCGCGCAAGAAGCTGTCCGAGTGCATCGACATCATGGCGCGCATGAGCCGCGAAGGCCACATCGACCCCGACCTGTTCGAGCTCTTGCTGACCTCCGGCGTCTACCGGCAATACGCCGACATATTCCTTCTGCCCGAGCAGATCGACGAGGTTGACGTCGCCCGCCACCTCGGAGCGCTGAGCCCCCGCGAGAGCGCGATCGCCTAGCGCCGAAATGGAACCCCCGCGGTCACCGATCCCTGCCGGCAGGGAAAATATGTCCAACCAGGCGACTATGAAGCCGGGTGCGTATCCAACCACTCGCGCAGAGCAGCATCCAACCGAGCTTGCCAACCCGGCCCCCCGGCGCGAAAGCGCTGAAGCACATCGCGCGATAGGCGGATCGTGGTGCGCTCCTTGGTCGGGGTCCTCTGCGGTCCGCGACGACGGGCCGCCGGCTTTGCCAACAGCGATGGGGGTAGGACTTCGGATGCCGGGCGAAACTGCCTGAAGTCCTCCAAGGTCAACTCGCGGACCTCGCCGTCTTCATCGATCAATGGCTTTCGCTTCGCCATACTGCCTTGCCTCTCTCGCATTCGCCTTGCGGAAGCTGATGACCCGGATCCCAGTCTCGACCGCGCGCTCGAACGATAAACCGCGCTCGCCGATGTTGCGCTCGTTCTTCGCCAGATCGAAGGTAATCTCCACAGCTTATTGTATGAACAATTTGGTCGATTTCAAGAAGGCAAGCAGCTACACCACCCGCATGTATTTAGCCTCTAACTCCCGCCAATGCGCGGTGCCGACTGCTTCCTCGCGCTCCTGGAAGGTGGCGAGGTCGGGTTCGACGCGGGTCGTGTGGCCGTCTTCCTTCAGCGCCTGCAATACCCGCTGCGCGGCGCGAATCGCGGCGCGATGGGTCTGCGACGGGTAGATCCCGAGCCGGAAGCCCATCGCCTCGAGTTCATTCGCCGGCAGCATCGGTGTCTTGCCGCCCTCGAAGACATTGACGAGAGCCGGCCCGGAGAGGCTGCGGCCGACGATGCGCAGCTCGTCGACACTCTGCGGCGCCTCGACAAAGCCGACATCGGCGCCCGCCTCGAGATAGGCGTTGACCCGGTCGATCGCGGCGTCGATTCCCTCGATCGCGCGCGCATCCGAGCGCGCGATGATCACCAGGTCGCCGTCCTGCCTGGTGTCGACGGCGGCCTTGATCTTGCCGACCATCTCGCCCTTGGAGATCACCTCCTTGCCGTCGTAATGGCCGCATTTTTTGGGGCTGACCTGGTCTTCGAGGTGGAAGGCGGCGACCCCGGCCTTTTCGTATTCGCGCACGGTGCGGATCACGTTGAGGGCATTGCCGTAGCCGGTATCAGCATCGGCGATGACCGGGATCCCCACCGCCTCGACGGTCAGGCCGATAAAGCGCACGTTTTCGCCGAGCGTTAAGAGCCCCATATCGGGATAGCCGTTGGCTCGCGAATAGCCGCCCCCGGTCAGATAGACCGCCGCGAACCCGGCCTGTTCGACGAGCCGCGCCGTCAGCGTATCGTAAGCTCCCGGCACCATCGTGTAGCCGGTCCGCGCAACGAGGTGCCGCATGGCCTGGCGTGCGTTCATCCCGATCTCCTCATTTCCGAATATTCCGCCGACAGGGATTCTTAACCGAGCCGGATCGAGAATGCCGCGATTGTTTTGTCAGGGTCAGCAGCAGGGCGGCGCGCGCACCGCCAACGAGAGCCAGCGCCAGCTGATCATTCAGAACCTGGTCGGCAAGCCCGGCGGGCAGATCGCGATCACCGCCCATCCGATGATCGAGGACAGCGCCGAATTCGCCAAGGCCATCGCAACCTCGCTCTTGATGGTCGGGTGGCAGATCGAGGGCCAGCAGATCCGTCGTGCGGCGCCGAAATCGCTTGAGCCGGTGCACGGCATTGCCGTGGTCGTGCGCGACCGGGGTGCGGTGCCGCAACAGGCGCTCCAGCTCAAGGCGGCACTGACCGCGGCGCATATTGGCGCAGCGCTGGTGGGGGATCCGTCCCTGGCGCCCGACGCCACCCTGTTATGGGTCGGCCAGCGCCCGGCGTTCATGTCGCCAGAGCCGGCAAAATAGCCGCCGCTACCCGGTCGCGGCGGTCGGCTGGGCCGCGCGGCGGGCTGAGACTAGTCGCGCCGGTAGGGGTAGCAGCGGGCGCGGTCGAGCGTCATCGCATAATGCTGGGCGAGAGCCCGGATCGCGTCGCCCTGATCGGGGTAGGGGTCGGCATTCCCCGGTCCGACGATGATCGGGCGAAAGCTCCGGTCGTCCTTACCGCTCGGCGGCAGCATCGCGGTCGCCAGCGGGTTGCCATCGCCGTCGCGCAGCGTGAGAAACAACGGCATCTCGCGCAGGATGTGCGCTTTCAGCCCGATCTCCTGCTCGAAATAGACTTTCGACACCGGGCGAAAGCTCTGCGCCGCCTTGTCGTGTTCCTTGTGGAAATACTTTTCGACAGCGTGGCGCATGGTCTCCGACTCGGCGACTGCCTCGGCCTCGCTCTCGATCCGAAACCATGTCTTGCCGCCAGACGCATCGCAGACGTACCTCATGCTTCCTCCAACATGGCTTCCGGCGCACCGGCATCGCGAGCGTGGGGATGCGATGTCGAGAGCAGCAAAATCCGGAGTTCGCGGCGAGTCAACCCCAACCTGGGGCAGGCACAGGGGAATCGCTTGAAGGCATCAGGCTGCCATCAGGACGGATTGGAGGAAAGTTTCGTCGAGAGCGGCGAGGCCGCGTTTGACGCGGATGCTCTTTTTCTTGTTGGTTTTGGTGCGCTGGAGGAGGTTGAGCGTCATGTGGCGGATAGTGGCGAAGTTGGCCGGCCCGTTGCGCTTTCGGATGCGGCATTCGTCCTCGCGGTAGATCACATCGAGCACCCAATGGAGGCCGTTCTCGATGCCCCAATGCTGGCGCGCGGCGCGGGCGAACTCGACGGCATCGGGGTCGATCGAGGCGATGTAGAGGCGGGTCTGGCGAGTGGCCGGCTTGCCCGGCTCCTGGCGCTCGGCCTGGATCATGGCGATACTGGTGAGATCGGGCCATGCCGGATGACGCTGGCGCAGCCAGCCAATGTCGCTGGTGATCCAGTGGCGGCGGGTTTCGATGCGGCCATGATCGGCATCGGTTGTCTGATGGGTGGCCCAGCTCCCCGCGGCGCAATCCTTGAAGCCGTTGACGCACTGTTCGACGAGGAAATCGGCGACATCGCGATAGAGGGTCGGCTGGTTCTCCTTGAGCGCCAAGAGGTAATCGGCGCCGCGTCCGCGAATGGCGGCGGCGATCTTCTTCTGACAGCCGATGGCATCGATGGTGACGATGGCGCCCTTGAGGTTCAACAGCACGAGAAGCTCGGGGATGGCGGTGATCTCATTCTCCTTGGCGCCGACCGCGGGCTGACCCAGCACCAGGCGCTGCCCGGCGGCCCAGGCCGAGATCATGTGGATCGGCCCGCGGCCCTGCCCGCGATCGAACGAGCGCCGCAGCGTCTTGCCGTCAATCGCCACGATCTCGCGGATGTCCTCCTGCAGGGCCGCGGTCCAGGCGATGAAGGCCGCCTTGAAACCCTCCGGATCGAGCGCGTTGAACACGTCCGAGAAGGTGTCGTGGCTGGCAATGCCGTGTTCGAACGGCAGAAAGCGCCGCAGAAAATCGAGCTTGGCTTCGCCGTATTCCTCGACTTCGACCCATCCCTCGGCACCGCACAGCACGCCCACCAGGCAGCACAGCAACAGCTCCGGCAGCGGATAGAGCACCTTTGCCTTCTGCCGCGGTTCCGGCACCTCCTCGAAGAACTCAAGCCAACCCAGCCCGTGTCCCACCGACCGCCCATCGCGAACCTCCCTCAACAGGAGATTCTCGATACGTTCTTTCTGCCCCGATGGGAATCCCCCACAGCATTCGATTCAAGCGATTACCCTGGGGGCAGGCATTGGGGACCGGGGAAAAGCGCGCCGCTGGGCCGAAAATAATCGGAGGGAACTCACGCCTTGCGCCTGCGGCCGGAGCGACCGCCGGCTGCGCGCCGCGCCGGCTGCGGCGGCGCGGCAGCGGCGGCGTGCGCCGGCTCGGTCCACTCGCGCCACAGCGCGACGAGCGCCGCCATGACCGCCGGACCGAGAAACAGCCCGAGAAAGCCCATCGTCTGCAACCCGCCTAGAA
>CAYMRQ010000033.1:18956-29536 GCA_964392845.1 uncultured Rhizobium sp. | reverse complement strand
TCTTGAGGTTGATCACCAGCTCGAACCGGGTCGGCTGCTGGACCGGCAGGTCGGCGGGCTTGGCGCCCTTGAGGATCTTTCCGGCGTAAGTGCCGACCAGACGATAGGCAACCGTAGGGCTCGGTCCATAGCTGATCAGGCCGCCGGAGGCGGGAAACTCGCGCCAGTAATACATCGCCGGCACGGCATGGCGTGATGCCAGCGCCACGAGCTGCTCGCGCCGGCCGGTGAAGAACGGATCGGCGCCGACGACGAGCGCGCCGGCATGCCGTTGGACGAGGGTCGCGAAAGCGGCGTCGATCTCGCTTTCGGTGCCGGCCTCCAGGATAGGGAGCTGTACCCCCTTCGCTCGCGCCGCTTCCTGAGCGCCTCGGATCGTGGGCTCGGCTTCCGGGCTGTTCGGGTTCACCAGCAGGGCGATCACGTCGGTCTGGGGAACCAGCTCGGCAAGCAGTTCGAGCAGCTTGGGCACCAGTTCGTTAAGAAGATTGCTGACGCCCGTGAGGTTGCCGCCCGGCCGCCCGAGACTGGCGACGAGGCCGGCCGCGATCGGGTCGATGCCGACCGAGAAGACAATCGGGATTGTGGAGGTCGCCTCTTTCGCCGCTAGTGCCGCAGGGGGCGTGAACGCCGCAATCACGTCGACCTTGCGTCCGACGAGATCGGTGGCCAAAGCGGGCAGCCGGTCGTAGCGACCCTCTGCCCAGCGGTATTCGATCTTTACATTTTGTCCCTCGACATAGCCGGTTTCGCGCAATCCCTGGCGGAATGTGGCGATCCGAGACGCAAAGACGGCCGCCGTCGTGCCGCCGAGCAGGCCGATCACCGGCATCGCTTTCTGCTGCGCGCGACCGGCGAACGGCCAGGCGAGCGCCGCGCCACCCAGCAGGAACATCAACGCGCGCCGCTTCATTTGATCTCCTCGTGGGCTCAGGCGCTTTTAAAGACTCCGGAGATCATGCATTCTGACGCGCCGATCGCGTTCAGCTAAGTATTTAATTTACTGGCTGGCTGAGTGAGGCGAGCACCTCACGCCGAGGCAGAGCCGGCGCCGATCCGCGATGCCGGCGATGTCGCGGCCGCGCGGATCGCGCGGCGATTGTGGTCAGCCGCCGCGGTCGGGGCCGGCGATCGGCGATGCCGCTTGCCGCGCGCCGGGGGAGTGGGACGCGCGGCGCCGGTCGGCCAGCTCGACAGCGTCGGCGCGCTGCGCCCGGGCGAGTTCGTAGCGTTTCAGCTCCCGTTCGGCCGCGGCGAGCGCGTCGCCGGCCTCGGCAATCCGGGCGTCGATTGCGGCAATCGAGCGCGCGAGCTTGTTGTGGCGATCGAGCAGCGGTCCGGCGAAAACCGGGTTGCCGGCAGCGATGGCCCGCTCGATCTCGGCTCGCAACCGCCAGGCATCCGCGCGCAATCGTTGCGCCAGCGAATCGAGCTCGGCGACATAACGCCGCCGTTCCTCGCATTGCAGGCGACCCAGACTGAGACGGTTCTCAAGGATACTCATTCGGCATTTCCGGCTGCACGCGGGATCGAAGCTCGCCGCCGGATGTTGACCTGACGGCGCCCGCCTCCGAGCTATCGCAATGGCGCTAAGATCGGGTTAAGCTGCGCTCCAAGCCGGCCGCCCGGAGCTTGCCAGCGAGACGCGTAAGCATTTTTTAACCGCTCTCGCTAATACTCGTTAACGAGGACGGCGCGACGACCGCCGGCCAGCCCCCCGGGGAGATTTGTGATGCGCGTTTTGCTGGTTGAGGACGATGCCGCCACGGCTGCAAGCATCGAGCTGATGCTCAAGCGGGAAAGCTTCATCTGCGATACCACCGATCTCGGCGAGGATGGGCTGGAGATCGGCAAGCTTTACGATTACGACATCATCATTCTGGATCTGATGCTGCCCGACATCGACGGATACGAGGTGCTGCGCCGGCTGCGCGCGGCGCGGGTGCGCACCCCGATCCTGATCCTGTCAGGTCTGGGCGAGCTCGATCACAAGATCAAGGGCCTGGGCTTTGGCGCCGACGACTTCCTGACCAAGCCGTTCGATCGGCGCGAGCTGATCGCGCGGATCCAGGCGATCGTTCGCCGTTCGAAAGGTCACGCCGAATCGACGATCCGCACCGGCAAGCTGGTGGTCAATCTCGACAGCCGCCTTGTCGCGGTCGACGACCATCCGCTGCACCTCACCGCCAAGGAATACGGCATCCTCGAACTGTTGAGCCTGCGCAAGGGGACGACGCTGACCAAGGAGATGTTCCTCAATCACCTTTACGGCGGGATGGACGAGCCGGAGCTCAAGATCATCGATGTCTTTGTCTGCAAATTGCGTAAAAAGCTCGCCACGGCGACCGGCGGCGAGCACTACATCGAAACGGTGTGGGGCCGCGGCTACGTGCTGCGCGATCCCGTCGACACGGCGCCCGAGCTGCGCCGCGCCTGAACGTTAATCACAAATACGCTCACCCCGGCGCGAGTGGGAATCACGGCCGCTACAGATTTGCGGTACCGAGGCGAAACCCACCGGGCTGATCGGCGACGACCAGACGCCACCCCTGCGCTTCGGCGAGCAATCCGGCGAAATACCCGCCAACCGTGCGCGAGCTGAGCTCTGCGGTCGGCGCGGCAAGGGCCAGTGCGGCGCGGATCTCCGGCGATGGGCCGGGGCCCGCGCCGGTTGCGGCGATCTCCGGCCCGACCGCGCCGGCGCTCAGAACCAGCCGCCCGCCGCGGGGCAGGCCCTCGCCGGCGAGCGCCAGCATCGCGCAGGCCAGCTGCTGCCGATCGAGCGACAGCGCCCGCGCCGTGGCCTGATAATCGCATTCGATCTGGGTCTGCGCGAAGAATTCGGCCGCCAGCAGACAGGGCGCTGGGCCGGCCAGCTCGCCACCGCTGAAGGCGTAGGCGAACCGATAGAATTGCAGATTCCGGCCGGCCTTGCGCGCGCTGTCCCCGACCAGCGCAATGGCATCGCGGACAAAGCCGGGATCTTCGTCGGCCATCAGCTCGACGCCGTTGCTGATCGCCGAGACCGGGCCGATCAGATCATGGCACAGCCGCGCGGCGAGCAGCTTGACGACGCGCAGATCGATGGGTCGCGTCATGGCGACATGCTGGCATGATGCGAAAACGCCGGCAATGGCCCGCCACTCAGCGCAAATTCAGCGGGCAATCCGGCCCAGCAGCGCCGCCGCTCGGTCGAGGTCCTCGGGCCGGTTGGCGTTGAAGAACGGATCGACCCCGCCGATCTCGTCGGGAAACGCCACCGTCGCCAGCCGATAACGCGCGGTCCAGCGGTCGACCTTGCGGATCCCTTCGGCGACCACAGCCTCGCGCAATGCCTCGCGCAGATGCACCGGCCACAATCCGATGACCGGGTGTGGCTGGCCACAAGATGCGGCGCAGGCGAGCTCGGCCCCTACCGTCCTCATGCCCTCGACCAGTCGCGCCACGAGGTCGGCCGGCAGAAACGGCGCGTCCGTCGCCAGGCTGACGACGAGCGCACAATCCGGCCGGTTTGTGGCCGCCCAATCGAGCCCGGCAAGAATTCCGGCGAGCGGGCCGGCGAAATCGGCAATGCTGTCGGCCACGACCGGCAGCCCGTACCGGGCGAAACGCGAGGGGTCGCCATTGGCGTTGAGCACCAGCGCGGCGACCTGCGGCCGCACGCGAGCGATGACATGATCGAGCAGGGGTTGGGGGCCAAGCAGCCGCAGCGCCTTGTCGCCGCCGCCCATGCGGCGCGACTGCCCGCCGGCGAGCAGTAGCCCGACGATGTTCATCGCGCCTCGTCCTCGGCCGTTTCCTCCGCCAGGCTTGCCTTGCGGGCGAGGCGAGCCGGCTCATCGCCGACGCTGCGCGGATCGCCATCGAAGACGATCCGCTCGGCCCCGGCGAGCGCGACAAAGCGCCGGCCCTTGGCCCGTCCGATCAGGGTCAGCCCGGCCTGGCGCGCCAGCTCGACGCCCCAGGCGGTGAAGCCGGAGCGCGAGATCAGGATCGGGATCGCCATCTGCACCGTCTTGATCACCATCTCCGAGGTCAGCCGCCCGGTGGTGTAGAAGATCTTGCCCGCGGGCGAGATCCCGTTGAGGTGCATATAGCCGGCGATCTTGTCGACCGCGTTGTGGCGGCCGACATCCTCCATGTAGAGGAGCACCCGGTCCTCCTCGCACAATACGCTGCCATGGATCGCGCCGGCGGCGAGATAGAGGCTCGGCGCCGTGTTGATCTTGCGGGACAAGGCATATAGCCAGGAAGTGCGCAGCACCGCCCGCGGATCGAGCCGCACTTCGTCGAATCGTTCCATCAGGTCGCCGAACACCGTCCCCTGCGCGCAGCCCGAGGTCAGCGTCTTCTTTTTGAGCTTGTCCTCGAAATCGGTCTCGCGGTCGGTGCGCACGACGACGGTCTCGATCTCCTCGTCGTAATCGATGGCGATGATATGGTCCTCGGGCCGGAGCATGTTCTGATTGAGCAGGTAGCCGACCGCGAGGTAGTCGGGGTGATCGCCGATCGTCATCATCGTGACGATCTCGCGCCCGTTCAGAAACAGCGTCAGCGGCCGCTCGGTGACGACCGCGGTCTCGATCGGCTTGCCTTCCTGGTCGATCCCCGTGACCCGGCGGGTGAGGCGCGGGTCATCGGGATCGGGCCGCACCGCGAATTCCTGCATGATTGCGATGATGGGCACCGCCGGCTTTTCCTTCAAGCCAGCAGATGCCATGTTTGGTAGAATAATGCGGTGCGCCAGGAGGGGCGATGGCCGAGATCAAGACCCTTTACAACGAGGACTTTCTTGCTTGGTCACTGCAGCAGGCCGCGGCTTTGCGCGCGGCTGCTCGGACTGGCTCCAACCAGCAGCTCGACTGGGAGAACCTTGCCGAGGAGATCGAAGATTTGGGCAAATCGCTGCGGCGCGAGCTGCGCAGCCAGATCCGCCGTATCATTCAGCACCTCGTCAAGCTGGAATATTCAGCGGCAACCGATCCGCGGCGGGGTTGGAGAGCATCGATCCGCGACGCGCGCGAGGAGATTCACGATTTACTGGCGGACAGCCCGAGTCTCGCGCGAGAACTTAGCCAGCTGGTGTCGGGGCAAACCGTGCGCGGTATCCGCGAGGCCGTCAACGATCTCGAGGAGCGGGGCGAAACTGCTTCGGTGGATTTGGCCCGCGTGCGCGGCACCTCCTACACCCCGGACCAGGTGTTCGGCGACTGGTTCCCGCCCGATCCCGAGCGGCTGCGGGGTTCGGCGCAATGAACGACCTCAAAACCCTTTACGACGAGGATTTCGCCGCGTGGTCGAAGCAGCAGGCCGACGCGGTACGCGCGGCCGCGCGTACCGGATCGAACCAGCTATTGGATTGGGAGAACCTGGCCGAGGAGATCGAAGGCTTGGGCATCTCGCAAAAATCGGCCTTGGGCAGTCAGATCAAACGGATCATCCGCCATCTGCTGAAGCTGGAACATTCGCCCGCGCGCAACCCGCAGCGGGGATGGGAAAATTCGGTCATCGACGCCAGGGACGAAATCGAAGATTTGCTGGACCGCAGCCCCAGCCTCAAGCGGGAAATCAGCGCCGAGATCGCCAGGCAGGCGCCACGCGCAGCCAGGCTCGTGATCAGGGAACTTGGCAAACGCGCCGAAGTCGATCCCGCGATCGTCGGGCGGATTCGCACGACTACCTATACCGAAGACCGGATCCTCGGCGACTGGTTCCCGCCGGCGCCGGAGGAGCCGCTGCGCGGCGCCGAATAGCCATGATCACATCGGGGGCGACAGCGGGCCGGCACGGCCTTATATATTCGGCAGACGCCGCCAGACGGCGCATGTAGAGCCTAGCATGATCGACCCGTTCGGACGCACCATCTCCTATCTGCGCGTATCGGTCACCGACCGCTGCGATTTCCGCTGCGTCTATTGCATGGCGGAAGAGATGAATTTCCTGCCGAAATCCGAGCTCTTGACGCTCGAAGAGCTCGATCGGGTGTGCGGCGCCTTCATCCGCCAGGGGGTCCGCAAATTGCGCCTCACCGGCGGCGAGCCGCTGGTGCGCCGCGACATCATGACCCTGTTCCGTGCGCTCGGCCGCCACATCAAATCGGGCGCGCTCGACGAATTGACGCTGACGACCAACGGCAGCCAGCTCGCCCGTTATGCCGAAGAGTTGCGCGATTGCGGCGTGCGCCGGGTCAATGTCTCGGTCGACACGCTCGATCCGGACAAATTCACCGAGATCACCCGGCGCGGCCGGCTCGACCAGGTGCTCGACGGGCTGGCCGCCGCCAAGCGCGCCGGGCTCGCGGTCAAGATCAACACGGTGGCATTGCGCGGCGTCAACGAGGACGAGCTCGACGATCTGGTCGCCTGGGTCGGGGCGGAAGGCTTCGACCTCGTCATCATCGAAGTGATGCCGATGGGCGATATCGGCGGCGAGAACCGGCTCGATCAATACCTGCCGCTGTCCCTGGTGCGCGCCCGCCTGCAGCGGCGCTGGACGCTCGACGACAGCGATTACTGCACCGGTGGGCCGGCGCGTTATGTGACGGTGCGCGAAACCGGCCGGCGGCTCGGCTTCATCACGCCGTTGACCCATAATTTCTGCGAGAGCTGCAATCGGGTCCGGCTGACCTGCACCGGCACGCTCTATATGTGCCTGGGGCAGGAGGATGCGGCCGATCTGCGCACCCCGCTGCGGCAATCGGAAAGCGACGAACCGCTCGACGCGGCGATCCGCGAGGCGATCAGCCGCAAGCCGAAAGGCCACGATTTCATCATCGACCGCCGCCACAACCGGCCTGCAATCGCCCGGCATATGAGCGTCACCGGCGGGTGACCGCCGCGCCGACATCCCGGGGAAAATCCCCGGGCGCGCTACGGGTTGCATTTGTCGCCTCCGACGCCGAGGCGGCACAGCAGGCGCTCCAGGAATTGCGCCGCCGTTACGGCACGGTCGAGCCGCAGGATGCCGATATCATCGTGCCGCTCGGCGGCGATGGTTTCATGCTCGAAACCGTGCACCGCTTTGTCGCAACCGGGCTGCCGATTTTCGGCATGCATCGCGGCAGCGTCGGGTTCCTGATGAACTCCTATCGCCTCGACGGGCTCAATGAGCGCCTCGCAGGGGCGCAACCGGTGCAGCTGCATCCGCTCGAAATGACCGCATCGCAAGAGGACGGGACGAGCCGCCGCGCGATCGCCTTCAACGAGGTGTCGCTGTTGCGCGAGAGCCGGCAGGCCGCCAAGCTCAGGGTCAGCGTCGATGGCGTCGTGCGGCTGGAAGAGCTGATGGCTGACGGCATCCTGTTGTCGACCCCGGTCGGCAGCACCGCCTACAATCTGTCGGCGCACGGCCCGATCATCCCGCTCGGCGCCGGCATTCTGGCGCTGACCCCGATCAGCGCGTTCCGCCCGCGGCGCTGGCGCGGCGCGATTTTGCCGCATGGCGCGCGGGTGCGCATCGACGCGCTGGAAACCGACAAGCGGCCGGTCAGCGCCGTCGCCGACTACACCGAAGTGCGCGATGTCGTCTCGGTCGAGATCCACGAGAACCGCGATATCGCGATGACCGTGCTGTTCGACCGCGACGCGAACCTCGAGGAACGCGTGCTAAAGGAGCAGTTCCTGAGCTGATCGCCGGACCCGCGGTTTATGGCGGCGTGAGCCGGAAGCCGGCGAGGCCGTCGCGGGCAATCTCGGCCGGCAGCTCGGTCTCCCAGCGCAGATAGGCGCGCATCGCCGCCTGATTGCCGGCATGGCGATCATGGTTCCAGAACACGTAATCGATGCGTTCGCTGTCGGGCGGCTGGTCGGGCGAGGCGACAAACGGGCGGGCGGCCGCCTGCCATGCATCGAGCCCGCCCTGCACCAGCACCACCGGCCGCTTTGTGATCTCCGCGAGATCCGCCGCCGCCAGCGCCCCCAGGGCGTCATCCTCGGCAAAGACGGCGATGCGGCTCGCGCGCAACACGCTTGCCGGTAGGCGATCGAGCCGCGGCCGGATCGCCCACACCGCGTCCTCGGGATGGGCCGCGCGGTAGTCGGCGCTCGCCCCGATGACGATGGCAGCTGCTCCATCATTCAGCCAATGCGCGGCCTCGGCGACCGTGATCGCCATCACCTCGGGCAGGGCCGGCGACAGCGCGCCGGAGCCGCCGCTCTCCAGCGCTTGCCCGTCGAACGGGCGGTCGAGCACGAATGCGTCCCAGCCCAGCTGCATCAGCCATTGCGCCGTCATCACCGCGCGGGCGCCAACGTCGTCGATCAGCACGAGGCGCGCGCCGCGCGTCGCTACCCAGCGGTCGATCGCCTGCACCAGCTGCCCGCCCGGCGCCGAGACCGAGCCCGGCAAATGGCCGGCGGCGAACTCGTCCGGCGTCCGCACGTCGAGCAGATAGGTCGTGCGATGCTTGGCCTCGCCCTGCCACGCGGTCAGCGTCGCCGCATCGATCGAGCGCACGCCAAAGCGGGCGGCAACCGTTGCGGCGCGCCGTTGCGCCGCGGCGATCGCGCCGGGGCTGGCCGGTTTGAGCGCGGTCGTCATGCCGCCTTCGAGGTCGAGCCCGGCGAGCCGCCAGCCTTGCGTCCCGCCTTCGAGCGACATGACCGGGTTGGGGACACCGGCGGTCAATAAGGATTGCGCGCCGATGATGCCGCGGGTCCGCCCGGCGCAGGAGACGACGACGAGCGCGTCGGGCTCCGGCACCAGATCGGTAAAGCGCAGCACCAGCTCGGCGCCGGGACAGGTGATCGCGCCCGGCACGTGAAACCGCGCGTATTCATCGAGCGGGCGGCTGTCGAGCACGATTATTTTTTCGCCGGCGCGGCGCCGCCGGTCGAGCTCGGCGGCGGTGATCGCCGGCGTGCCGTAATCGTGCTCGACGATCTCGGCGAACGCCTTGCTCGGCACGTTGCTGCTCGGGAACAGCGGGTATTGCGCCGCCCAGGCGGCGGTGCCGCCCGTGAGGACATGGACCGCGCGGTAGCCGAGCGCGGCAAGCCGGCGCGCCGCCTTGTCGGCGACCCCGTCGCCATCATCGGCGAGCACCACCCGGCACGAGCGCCGCGGCACCAGCTGGCCGATCCAGAGCTCCAGTCGGCTATACGGCAGGCTGACCGCGAGCAGCGGGTGACCGGCCCCATGCTGGCCGTCTTCGCGCACATCGATGAAGGCGATCTCGCCGCCGTCGCCAAGCCAGCCCCGCAGGGTCGCGACAACGATCGGGGTGGCGGCGGACTCTTGCGCATTCGGCATCGCGGAACCTCCGGGGGGCCTGTAATGACGCAGACCAGCATGGCGCCCCGCGCGCCGCCGTCAAGGAGGCTGCGCACCGGCTGCACCGTGTCTCGGTCTGGCAATGGTCGGCGGCCGCGCTTAGGCTACGGCAATGCCCCCGCCTCGCCTGCGCGTCGCCTCCGATGTCGGCGGCACCTTCACCGACACTCTCGCCTGCGATGAGCGGGCGAAGAGGGTCACCGTCGCCAAGGTGCCGACCACCCCGGAAAACCGCGCCCTCGGCACCGAGCGCGGCCTCAAGCGCGCGCTCGCGCTGCAAAGCCGCAGCGGCGCTGATGTCGGCGACGACGGTGCTCTATCCGGGTGACCATGCCCGGGTCGATGCGGTTGGCAACCTGGTCGTGGAGGTCGGGTCGAGGGCGGAAAAGCGCAGCGCCTTCCGCCAGCCTTCGACCCGGAATGCCGTACGTTACGGCGGAATACCGCCGCGGTCGGCATCGGCCTGTTCCTGCCGCCGATGGGGGTCGGGCTCCTGATGGCGCTGAAGTTCGCCGAGGTGTCGGTCGGGTAGCACGCGAAGGGCTATTGGCCCTATGTCTTGGCGCTGCTGATCGGGCTGATGCTGATCATCTGCCTGCCCGAGCTGAGCCTGGCGATCCCGCGCAGCGCCGGCTTCGTGCACTGATCGGGCGATGGCGGCGGGTTGCGCTTGCGCTTAACCCGCCCTACGGCCGCGAGGCGCCGCTGTCGCGCAGCTTGAAGCGCTGGATCTTGCCGGTCGCGGTCTTCGGCAGGCTGTCGCGGAACTCGATCCAGCGCGGGTATTTCCACACGCCGATCGCTTCCTTGACGTGGTTCTGCAGAGCCTCCATCAGGGCGAGGGGGTCATCGCGCGGCGCACTCTGCTGCAGCACGACAAAGGCGAGGGGCTTGATCAGCCCGTCCGCATCGGGGTGGCCGACAACGGCCGCCTCGAGGACCGCGGGGTGGCCGATCAGCGCCTCCTCGACCTCGAACGGCGACACCCAGATGCCGCCGACCTTCAGCATGTCGTCGCTGCGTCCGCAATAGCGGTAATAGCCGTCGGCATCGCTGGTGTAGGTGTCGCCGGTATGGGTCCACTCGCCGCGGAAGGTGCGGCGCGATTTGTCGCGCTGGTTCCAGTAGCCCTCGGCGGCGCTCGGGCCGCGCACCACGAGTTCGCCCGGCTCGCCCTGCGCGACCTCGCCGCCGGCATCATCGAGGATGCGCACCGCGTAGCCCGGCACTGGCTTGCCCGTGACGCCGTAGCGGATGTCGTCCGGCCGGTTCGACAGGAAGATGTGCAGCATCTCGGTGGAGCCGATGCC
>CAYMRQ010000033.1:9398-18946 GCA_964392845.1 uncultured Rhizobium sp. | reverse complement strand
GCCCGTCGAGGATGTCGCTGCCGACGATCTCGCGCCAGCGCCGGCCGATATGCTCGGGCAAGGGCTCGCCGGCCGAGATGCACAGGCGCAGCCGGTCGGAGCCGGCGCCGGGCCCGAGCTCGGGATCGGCGAGCAGCGCGGCATACAAGGTCGGCACCCCGGCGAAGATCGTCGGCCGGCAGCGGCGCATCGTCGCCAGCACCGAATCCGGGGTCGGCCGATCGGGCAGTAGCACCGAGGCGGCGCCGACCGCCATCGGGAAGGTCATCGAATTGCCGAGCCCATAGGCGAAAAACAGTTTTGCTACTGAGAACATCAGATCGTCGGGCCGGATGCCGAGCACCTCTTCGCCATAGGTGTCGGCGGTCGCCTTGAGGCTCGAATGGACATGGCGCACGCCTTTCGGGGCGCCGGTCGAGCCCGAGGAATAGAGCCAGAACGCGACCTCGTCGGGCGAGCATTCGGCCGGCGTCGCGTTGGCGGAGGGGGTCGCGAGAAAGGCTTTGAAGCCCGTTGTTCCCAGCTCGGAGATGGGCGTGCTTCCATCGGGAGCGCTGACGATGATCCGCGCGAGCCCGGCAAGCCGGTCTAGCCCTGGCCGCAGCGCAGCGATCAACGGAGCCGAGACGACCAGCGCCGCGGCCCGGGCGTCGCCGAGGATGTAGCCGGTGATGTCGGCCGGCAGCAGCGTGTTGATCGGCACCGGCACGATCCCGGCGCGCAACGCCCCCCAGAATGCGATCGGGAAGTCGATCGTGTCGAGCATAACGAGGGCGATGCGCCGCTCGCGCTCGATCCCGGCGGCGCGCAACCCCGCGGCAAACCGTGCCGAGGCCGCCGCCAGCTCGGCGTATGTCAGGCTGCGCCACGGATCGGCAAAGGCAAGCCGCCCGCCCCGCCCCTCGCGCAGATGCCGATCGACGAAATAATCGACCGCATTGCCGCTGCTATCCGTCATGTCCTGTCTCGCGTTGCTCCTGGTTGATCCGCGCGGCGTCCGAGCTGTTGCCGCAGGCGCTCCCGCGTCGTGGAATCCTCTCCAACATGGCGCTGCCGCTCGACGTTACGGCCCTGCGCAGCCGCCAGATCGAGGATGTGGTCGGTCGATTGAATAAGGCCCGCCGCCTCAAGCTCCCGCAGAAAATCTCCGGTGCTGATCAGCCCGACGCGTTGGTCGACGACCGCATGGCGCTTCTCGATGTCGGTGTCTTCAAAAAGCAGCAGCGCCTGGGCGATCGGATCGCTGCGAAGAAATCGTTCAAGCGCCTCGATCGCCGCCTGTTCGCCGAGTCCGCGAATTGTTCGACCTTCTTCGAGCCGGCGCTGTTGGTCGATCCCGATGTCGGTCGGGACGATCTGCACCAGATCGAGATGCGCATTAATCCATTCGACGATCTGCTCGGCTCCCGGTGCGCCATGAACCCGTGTCGCTTCGATGTAGACCGCATCGGGGATGCGCACCGGCAGCGCCGGTCGCAGCAGAACGTCGAGCGCCCCTGCAAGCACCAGCGTGAACAGCGGTGAGGTGTCGGTGACGATCAGGCTGAACGACTGGCTCACTTGTGCGCCCGCAACGCTTCACGAATAACCGCGCGACCGCGGCGACGGGCTTCGACATTCGGCCCAACCATCGCCGCAACCGGAGGTCGCAGCCCGAGTTCTCCAAGTGCCGCAAGCACCTGCACGTAATCATCGAAACCCCGCTCGCGCAGGGCATGCCAGGTTATCTCGCCGACCGCATATTGCCGGATCAATGTCTCCCTCTCATTCTCGATCATCAAGAATCTCCGTACACTCGGCGTGCGGCGGCCCGTTCCCGTTCACCGGTCCAGTATACGCCGATCTCAGCCGTCTGGCATCGCGGCCCGCGCGGGCTTATCTTAACCGTCATGCTTGCCCCATTGCTCGTCGCCGAACGCCCGCAGGGCGATATCGAGAAACCGTTCCGGCTCCATTCGGAGTTTCAGCCGGCCGGCGACCAGCCGGAGGCGATCGACGAATTGTGCGAGGGGCTCGCACGTGGCGAGCGCGACCAGGTGCTCTTGGGGGTTACCGGCTCGGGCAAGACCTTCACGATGGCGCATGTCATCGCCCGCACCGGGCGCCCGGCGATCATCCTGGCGCCGAACAAGACGCTGGCCGCGCAGCTCTACGGCGAGATGCGGAGCTTCTTTCCCGAGAACGCGGTCGAATATTTTGTCTCCTATTACGATTATTACCAGCCCGAGGCGTACGTCCCGCGCACCGACACCTATGTCGAGAAGGAATCCTCGCTGAACGAGCAGATCGACCGGATGCGCCACTCGGCGACACGGGCGATCCTCGAACGCCGCGACGTCATCGTCGTCGCGAGCGTGTCGTGCATCTACGGCATCGGCTCGGCCGAGACCTATTCGGCGATGACCCAATCGCTCGCGGTCGGCAGCCGGATCAACCGCAACAAGCTGTTGTCGGCGCTTGTCGAGCTGCAATACCGGCGCAACGACCACAGCTTCTTCCGCGGCAATTTCCGGGTGCGCGGCGACACGATCGAATTGTTCCCGGCGCATTACGAGGACCGCGCCTGGCGCCTCTCGCTGTTCGGCGACGAGATCGAGGCGATCCACGAGATCGATCCGCTGACCGGCGAGAAGCTGGCGGCGCTCAACTCGATCAAGATCTACGCCAACAGCCATTACGTCACGCCGCGCCCGACCCTGTTGCAGGCGATCGAGCAGATCCGGCGCGATTTGCGGCTCCGCCTCGACGAGCTGCACGCCGGGGGCAGGCTGTTGGAAGCGCAGCGGCTCGAGCAGCGCACCACCTACGATCTCGAAATGATCGAGGCGACCGGCGCCTGCGCCGGGATCGAGAACTATTCGCGCTACCTGACCGGACGGCGCCCCGGCGAGCCACCGCCGACGTTTTTCGAATACATGTCGCGCGACGCGCTGGTCATCGTCGACGAAAGCCATGTCACCGTGCCGCAGCTCGGCGGCATGTTCGGCGGCGACTGGACGCGCAAGACGTGCCTCGCCGAATACGGCTTTCGGCTGCCCTCGTGCACCGACAACCGGCCGCTCAAATTCGCCGAATGGGACACGATGCGCGGCCAGACGATGTTCGTCTCGGCCACCCCGGGGCCCTGGGAGATGAAGCGCGCCGGCGGCGTCTTCGTCGAGCAGATCGTGCGGCCCACCGGGCTCGTCGACCCGCCCTGCATCATCCGCGGAATCGAGAATCAGGTCGACGATTTAATGGCCGAGTGCCGTGACGCCGCCGCCAAGGGCCACCGTGTGCTGGTCACCACCCTGACCAAGAAGATGGCCGAGGCGCTGACCGAATACCTGCACGAAGCCGGGCTGCGGGTGCGCTACCTGCATTCCGACGTCGATACGATCGAGCGCATCGAGATCATCCGCGACCTGCGCCTCGGGGTGTTCGACGTCTTGATCGGGATCAACCTCTTGCGCGAGGGGCTCGATATCCCGGAATGCGCGCTAGTCGCGGTGCTTGACGCCGACAAGGAAGGTTTTCTGCGCTCGCGCACCTCGCTGATCCAGACGATCGGTCGGGCGGCGCGCCATATCGACGGTCGCGCGATCCTCTATGCCGATCACATGACCGACAGCCTCAAGGCGGCGATCGACGAAACCGACCGCCGGCGCGAGAAGCAGCAGGTCTACAACGTCGCGCACGGCATCACCCCGGAGAGCGTGCGGCACGGCATCGCCGACATCCTCGACAGTGTCTACGAGCGCGACCACGTCACCGTCGGGCTGGGCGAAAGCGACGCCGCGCATTACCAAGGCAAGGATCTGAAGGCGGTCATCGCCGATCTCGAAAAACGCATGCGCGCCGCCGCCGCCGATCTCGAATTCGAGGAGGCGGCACGGCTGCGCGATGAGATCCGCCGGCTCGAACAGGCCGAATTAGGCCTGGCGCTCGACGCCCAGGGTGGGGCGCGCGGGCGCTCGACCGCGGGACGCGCCGGGATGTCGGCCCGCGAGATGGTGCGCGCCAAGGTGCGCGCCCGCGGCAAGGCACGCCGTGCCCGCGCTTGAGAGCGATGCCGGGGGCGAGCTGCCCGGGGAGTTGACCGGAGAGTTGACCGGCGGCTTCGCGACTCCGCCGATGCCGCTGGCGGCGCTGGTCACCGGCGGGGCGCGCCGGATCGGCCGCGCGCTGGTGTCGGCGCTGATCGAAGCCGGCTTTGCGGTGGCGATCCATCATCATCGCTCGCGCGCGGAGGCCGAGGCGCTGGTTGGCGAGATCGCCCGGGCCGGCGGCAAGGCGGTGGCGCTCGCCGCCGACCTCGCCGATGAGGCTGCCGTGAAGCAGCTGCTGCCGCAGGCCGCGGCGGCGCTCGGACCGATCGGCGTGTTGGTCAACAATGCCTCGATCTTCGAGAACGATACGCTGGCGACCGTCAGCCGCCAGGGTTGGGACGCGCATCTGGCGACAAATCTGCGGGCGCCGTTCGTGCTGAGCCAGGAATTCGCGGCGCTGCTCCCGCCGGATGCCGGCGGCGCCGTCATCAACATGCTCGACGAGCGCGTATGGAACCTGACGCCGTATTTCGTCTCCTACACGCTGACCAAGGCCGCGCTATGGACTCTCACCCGGACAATGGCGCTGGCGCTGGCGCCGCGCATCCGCGTCAACGGGATCGGACCCGGGCCGACGATGCCGAGCCCACGCCAGAGCCCCGAGCAATTTCTCGAACGGTGCCGGAGCCTGCCGCTGCGGCGCGGCACCAGCCCGAGCGAGATCGCCGCGGCCTTGCGCTTCATCCTCGCGGCGCCGGCGATGACGGGTCAGATGATCGCGCTCGATGGCGGCGAGCACCTCGGCTGGGCGCAGCCCGGCCAGGCCCCGGTCGTCGAATAGCATGGCCGCTGCGGCGCCTTGGCTCGCGGCAAAATGTCTCAATTAAGCCGTGGAAATAGCTTGTGTCTTGGCGGCGGATCCGGAGTTGTTCACAGCGAGTGTGACCGATCTGTGACATCGCCTTGATCTCCGCCTCTCAGGGATTGTTGCCGTTGATTTACCACTTGACAGAAAAAATTCTCGTTAAATTAAATACTTAGGTCGTTGCCTGTTTTTTGGGCAATGCATTGGAGTGTAGAGTTTGGTTGATTTCTGGTTCGCGCCGAGCAAGCTTTTCGACAGGTTTATCCCCAGGTTTGGTGGATATGCCCGGAAGTGCTGAAAATCCGATGACGGGTCAGGCGGTTGCCCCGGCGGCTCCGGCCAGATCCCCGGCGCAGCGCCGGCGCAAGCCGGCGCCGCTCGACCCGCGCCGCAGCCCCGGCGGTCTGTCAGCCGACGCGCCGCCCGATGCGCTCCCGGATGTCCTCGCTGGTGTGCTCCCGGATGTGCTCCCTGGGGCCGCGCCAGAGCAACTCGCATCGCGCCCCCACCCTGACCCTCCTCCGCCAGCGGGGGAGGGAAGGGAGGGGGCCGGCGGCGGGATCGCCGGGGGCGTCGCGGTATTGCGGGCGGCGCTGCGCAACGTCCCGGCAAGCCCCGGCGTTTATCGCATGCTCGACCGCAAGGGCGATGCGATGTACGTCGGCAAGGCGCGCAATCTGAAGAGCCGGGTGCAGAACTATACCCATCCGGCCGGGCTGTCGAACCGGCTGCGGCGGATGGTGGCCGAGACCGCCGCTCTCGAAATCGTCGTCGCGGCAACCGAAGCCGAGGCGCTGCTGCTCGAGTGCAATCTGATCAAGCGGCTGATGCCGCGGTACAACGTGCTGCTGCGGGACGACAAATCGTTTCCGTTCATCCACCTTACTGCCGATCACGATTTTCCGCAGCTAACCAAATTTCGCGGCGCGCGCGACAAGCCCGGCTCGTATTTCGGGCCGTTCGCCTCGGCCGGCGCGGTCAACCGCACGCTGGTCGCCTTGCAGAAGGCGTTCCTGTTGCGCTCCTGCAGCGACAGCGTCTTTGCCAACCGCACCCGCCCCTGCCTGCTGCACCAGATCAAGCGCTGCAGCGCGCCCTGCGTCGGGCGTATCGGTCGCGAGGAATACGCCGGGCTGATCGAGCAGGGGCAGCTGTTTCTGTCGGGCCGCAGCGACGATATCCAGCAGCGCCTCGCGGTCGAGATGGAGAAAGCGGCCGAGGCGCTCGATTTCGAGGCCGCCGCGCTGATCCGCGACCGCATCCGCGCCCTGTCGTTGGTGCAGGGCCACCAGGACATCCATGTCCCCGGGATCGTCGATGCCGATGTGATCGCCGGCTACCAGGCGGGCGGCCAGACCTGCGTCCAGGTGTTTTTTTTCCGCGGCGGCCATAATTGGGGCAACCGCGCCTATTTCCCGAGCCACGACCGGCAACTCGCGGTCGAGGAGGTGCTGAGCGCGTTTGTCGGCCAGTTCTACGACAACCGGGCGAAGCCGCCGCTCGTGCTGCTCAGCCATCCTCTGGTCGAGCAGGATCTCGTCCAGGAGGCGTTGTCGTTGCGCGGGGGACGCGTCACGCTCGCGGCGCCGCGACGCGGCGACAAGAAGAAACTCGTCGACCGCATTGCCGCAGCTTCGCGCGAGGCGCTCGGCCGCCGGCTCGCCGAAAGCGCCTCGCAACGGCAGCTGCTCGACGGCGTGGCCGCGGCGTTCGGGCTGGACGGGCCGCCCAACCGGATCGAGGTCTACGACAACAGCCACATCCAGGGCAGCCACGCGGTCGGCGCGATGATCGTCGCCGGGCCGGAGGGGCTGATGAAGAACGCCTACCGCAAATTTACGATAAGGGGGGTTAAAGGGACCGACAGCCCTCACCCCCCCATCGCTGACGCGCTGGGTCCCCCCCTCTCCCGCAATGCGGGAGAGGGTGCCCGAGGGCGAAGCCCGAGGGCGGGTGAGGGTACTAGCAGCGCCACGAAGCCTGCCCCGGCAGGCGGCGACGATTACGCGATGATGCGCGAGGTGTTGCACCGCCGCTTCGGCCGCGCCCTCAAGGAAGATCCCGAGCGCGAGCGCGGCATGTGGCCCGACCTCGTGCTGATCGATGGCGGTCCGGGCCAGCTCAGCACGGCGCAGGAGGTCTTGGCCGAGCTCGGCGTCGATGATGTCGCGATCGCCGCGATCGCCAAGGGACCCGACCGCAACGCCGGGCGCGAGCGATTCTTCCTGCCCGGCCGGCCGCCTTTCCTGCTCGAACCGCGCGATCCGGTCCTCTACTTCCTGCAGCGGCTGCGCGATGAGGCGCACCGTTTCGCCATCGGCGCGCACCGCGCCAAGCGGGCAAAGGCGATCGGCCAGTCGCCGCTTGACGAAATCCCCGGGATCGGCGCGCGCCGTAAACAGGCCCTGCTGCACCATTTCGGGTCGGCCCGGGCCGTCGCGCGGGGCGGGCTCGCCGAGATCGAGCGCGTCACTGGAATCAGCAAGGCCATCGCGAAAAAGGTTTATGACCACTTTCATGCCGATGGGTAAGATGAGGGCCAATCGCCCGGGCCGTTCGTCCCGCCGGAGGAAAGTGTGCCGTTGACCAGCCTGCCCAATCTGCTGACCTTGTCGCGGATCCTGGCGATCCCGATCGTGGTCGCGACCTTTTATATTCCGGGCGAATACGCGCGCTGGTTTGCCTGTGCCCTGTTCTCGGCGGCCGGGGTGACCGATTGGCTCGACGGCCACATGGCGCGGCGCTGGGCCCAGCAATCCGATTTCGGCCGGTTTCTCGACCCGATCGCCGACAAGCTCTTGGTCGCGGCGACCCTGTTCATGCTGGTCGCCAAGGGGCGCCTCTCGACCGAATGGGTACTATTGCCGGCATTGGTGATTCTGTGCCGCGAGATCCTGGTGTCGGGGCTGCGCGAATACCTCGCCGAGCTGCGCGTCGGCCTGCCGGTCTCCAAGCTGGCGAAATGGAAGACCGCGATCCAAATGATAGCGATCGGGGTGCTGATCGTCGGCGATGCCGGCCCGGCTTTTCTGCCGGTTGCGGTGATCGGCGAGGCGTTGCTGTGGGTCGCCGCGCTCTTGACGCTGGTCACCGGCTACGATTACCTGCGGGCCGGCCTCACGCATATGACCCAGGCATCGCCGCCGCGCCATGGCAAGCCGCAGCACCTCGCCTGATTAGACGCGCGCTTGCGGCATGCGCCGAGGCTGCCTACGTGTCGAAGGGATAGAAGGGGATGCGCATCTTCGGCCTTGCCGGCTGGAGCGGCAGCGGCAAGACAACGCTGCTGACGGCGGTTATTCCCGAGCTGGTGGCGCGGGGCCTTAGGGTGTCGACGATCAAGCATGCCCATCACGAATTCGATATCGACCGGCCGGGCAAGGATTCCTGGCGCCATCGTCAGGCCGGCGCCAGCGAGGTCATGATCGCCTCGGCGCGGCGCTGGGCGATCATGCATGAGCTGCGCGGCGCCCCCGAGCCGACGCTCGAAGAATTGGTGGCGCGCATGATCCCGGTCGATCTGCTGCTCGTCGAGGGCTGGAAGCGGCATCCCCACCCCAAGATCGAGGTGTATCGGCCATCGCTCGGCAAAGAGCTGCTTTATCCCGACGATCCGTATGTCGTCGCGATCGTCTCGGACGAGGCGATCGCCGCGCCCATCCCGCTGTTGCGGCTCGGCGATCCGAGTGCGGTCGCCGCCTTCATATCAGACCATCTCGGCTTCGGATCATGGCCCAGCTGAGCGATGATTGCTTTGCGTTCGGCGGCGCGCTGCTCGGCGTCGATGCGGCGCTCACGCTGATCGAGGCGCGGATCGCGCCGGTCGTCGCCGAAGAGGTGGTGAAGCTGGCGGAAGCAGCCGGGCGCATCCTCGCGCGCGATCTGGTTGCCGGCAGGGATGTGCCACCGTACGCCAACAGCGCCGTCGATGGCTTCGCGCTCGCCCATGCCGATCTGTCGCCCGATCATGAGACGATCCTGCCGGTTGCCGGCAGGGCGGCCGCCGGCCATCCGCTTGGCCGCGCCGCGCGAAGCGGCGAGGCGATCCGCATCTTTACCGGCGCGCCGATGCCGGAGGGCGCCGACACCGTCATGATGCAGGAGGATTGCGTCGTCGAGGCGGGCCGGGTGCATCTCAAACCCGGCATTAAGAAAGGCGCCAACCGCCGTCATGCCGGCGAGGATGTCGCCGCCGACAGCGTGGCATTGCCCGCCGGGCATCGGCTCAAACCGGCCGATCTCGGCCTCGCCGCGGCGCTCGGCAACGCGACAATCGGAGTGTTCCGGCCGCTGCGCGTCGCGCTGTTGTCGACCGGCGACGAAGTGTGCGAGCCGGGAACGCCGCTCGCCCCGGGCGCGATCTACGACGCCAATCGGGTCATGCTCGCCGCGCTGTTGCGCGCGCTCGGCTGCATCGTCAGCGATCTGGGCATCTGCCCGGACCGCGCGGGGGCCCTCGGCGACACGCGCGCCGCCGCCGCCACCGGACATGATCTGATTGTGACATCGGGCGGGGTTTCAACCGGCGACGAGGACCATGTCAGAACCGCGATCGAAAAGCTCGGCCGGCTCGATTTCTGGCGGCTCGCGATCAAGCCCGGGCGGCCGGTTGCGCTCGGCCAATTGAAGGGCGTGCCGCTGATCGGATTGCCCGG
>CAYMRQ010000033.1:8557-9388 GCA_964392845.1 uncultured Rhizobium sp. | reverse complement strand
CGCCGATGTCATCCGCTCGTTGGGCGCGCCCGGCGTGTTGGTACATGGAATCAACACGCGCCCGGGCAAGCCAACCATTTTGGGCGTTTGCAATGGCAAAGCCGTGATCGGATTGCCCGGCAACCCGGTGGCCGCCGCGCTGACCTTCGCCATCCTCGCCCGGCCGCTGATCCTGCGCCTTGCCGGCGCGGCGATGACTCGGCCGCTCAGCTTCGCCGTGCCGGCCGGCTTCGCCTACCGCAAGAAGCCGGGCCGCCGTGAATATCTGCGCGCATGCCTCGCCCGCGACGGCGGCAGCGTCGTTGCCCGCAAATACCCGAAAGACGGCGCCGGGATCCTCTCCTCGATCGTGCAATCGGACGGGTTCGTGATCCTTCACGAGAGCATGAGCGACCTCGCCCCCGGCATGATGGTGGATTTCCTGCCGTTCTCTGAGGTGTTCGGGTCGTGAAGCTGCTGTACTTTGCATGGCTGCGGGCACGCATCGGGCATGCCGAGGAGGATCTGGCAGTGCCTGCGGAGGTGCGCGACGTCGCGGGGCTCCTCCTGTGGCTGCGCGGGCGCGGCGGCGGTTACGCCGAGGCATTGCGCGACCTGTCGGTCATCCGGGTCGCGGTCAATCAGGATTATGTCGGGCGCGACCACCCGATCCGCGAGGGGGACGAGGTCGCGCTGTTCCCGCCGGTGACCGGAGGCTGAGCCCAGGGAGACATCGATGATCCGGGTACAGCGCGAGGATTTCGATACCGGGGTCGAGCTAGACCGGCTCGCCGCCGGCGACCACGGCATCGGCGGCGTGGCGAGCTTTATCGGGCTGGTGCGCGACAGGGG
>CAYMRQ010000033.1:0-8547 GCA_964392845.1 uncultured Rhizobium sp. | reverse complement strand
CCGCCCTCATCCTCGAACATTACCGGGGCATGACCGAGAAGAAGCTGGCCGAGATCGAAGCCGAGGCGAATCGGCGCTGGCCGCTTTCCGCTTCGCTGATCATCCACCGCTATGGACGGCTCGAGCCCGGCGAGCGGATCGTGCTGGTGGCGACCGCCTCGCCGCATCGCGAGGCGGCGCTCGCCGCCTGCCATTTCCTGATCGACTGGCTGAAGACCGACGCGCCGTTCTGGAAGAGCGAGGAAACCCCGCAGGGCGAGCGCTGGGTCGAGGCGCGCGCCGAGGACAGCGAAGCGACCCGCCGCTGGCGCGGGGAGTAACCGGTTGTCGTCCCGGCGCAGGCCGGGACGACAATCGGACTTTGGCCTACTTCACCGACGAAAAGCTGGTCGGCTGCAGGAACGAATTGACCACTTTGGCGACGATCGGGCCGTTCTTCTCGGTTTCGGCGCGTTTGGTGTGCCATTCCGGATCGGCCTGGAACCCGTTCCACTTCTTTTCGCGGTCGGCGAGCGAATCCCATTGCAGCATGTAATAGAGCGCCATGCTGGAGTCGCCGACCAGCACGGTCCAGAACCCGGCCTGCTTGATCTGGTGGCGCTCCCAGATTTTCAGCGTGATCGTATCGAACCGCTTCAAGAGATCGGGCAGGCGGCCGGGAACGGCGTAGTAGACGCGCAGTTCATAGATCATGTCGTTTTCTCCCGCAAAATCACTTCACCGACGAGAACGAGGTCGGCGCCAGGAACGAATTGGTGATCGAGGCGACGATCGGGCCGTTTTTCTCGGTTTCGGCGCGCGCTTTCAGCCATTCGGGATCGGCGCCGAACTTGCCCATCTTCGCGTCGCGCTCGGCCAGGGTTTCCCATTTCAGGAAATAGGTCAGGTCCTGATTCGACTCGCCGACCAGCGTGGTCCAGAAGCCGGCCTGGCGGATCGCGTGCTTTTCCCACAACGGCAGGGTGATCGTGTCAAACCGCTTCAGCAGATCCGGCAGCCGGCCCGGCACGCAGTGATAGACGCGCAGCTCGTAGATCATTTCGCTCTCCCTTTATATGAGGCAGCCTAGCATGCTGTGACGGCGGGCAGGCGGCAAGCGCAGATAAGTGGGCACGTCGATGCGGGCAGTCGCGATCCTCGGTTGGGTTCTCGTCATGCTGGCCGGCGCCGCCGCGCCAGTCGAGGCGCAGCGACCGGCCGACCCGCAAACCCTGCCCGCTTTTGCCCAGAGCCTCGCTCTGCGGGAGGTCGACGCCTTTGTCGAAACCGTTCAAAGCGTGCGCACCGCCAACCGTCTGCCATCGCGCTACGTCACCAAGGGAGAGGCAAGGGTCCGTGGCTGGCGCGGCGGCGGGTTATGCGCCCTTTGGCCCGGGCATGTGATCGGCGGCGATAATTTCCACAATTTCGGGGCGGCGCTTCCCGCTGCGCCGGGGCGGACCTACCGCGAGGCCGATCTCGATGGCGATTGCCGCAGCCGCGGGCCAAGGCGGCTGATTTTCTCGAACGATGGCCGCATCTACGTCACGCTCGATCACTACAACAGCTTTGTCCCGGTGCCTTGAGAGATCCCGGCGGCGCGACCACGTGACGACGATGAAAAATTGCGTGCTCGACGGCTCCCGTCTCGCCGACGCGGCGGCGGTGTACCGCGCCCTCGCCGAGACGTTTCAGTTTCCCGAATATTTCGGGAACAATCCGGACGCATTGTGGGATGCGCTGGGCGACTACAGCGGCGAGCCGGTCGCGATCGTCTGGCTCGACGCGGCGCGCTCGGCGGATCTGCTCGGCCCGCGATTTGCCCAGATCGCGGCGGTGCTGCAGCGGGCGGCGGCCGAAGGGATGCTGACCCTCGAGCTCGCGTAAAAATGTCGTCCCGGCTTTCGCCTGGCGCAGGCCAGGGTCACCGAACATCGCGCGGCACGCGACTTCGCCCACTGCATGCGCGAGCTTGCCGATGTCCATTATCCCCAGGCCGCGCAGATCCGCGTCGTCCTCGATAACCTCTCGACCCATTCCGCCGGCGCGCTCTACCAGGCCTTTCCGGCGCCGCAAGCCCGACGGCGGCTGTGCCGGCTGGAGTTCCACTACACGCCCAAACACGCCAGCTGGCTCAACATGGTCGAGATCGAGATCGGTGTGCCGCGCGGCCAGTGCCTCGACCAGCGCATCGGCGAGCCCGCCCGCACCAAACTCGCCCGTGCTTAACCCAACCCCGCCAAAGAGTCATAATCCCTGTGCAGAGGTACTAGAACCGATGTGCCCAATTGCGCAGTCCGATCGACATGATGGTCCACGGCTGGTCGACGAGTTTGTTCCAGGCATAGCAACAGTGCTCGACGATGTCGTCATCGGAGCGGAAGACACGTGCGGTCGCCCTGGATCCCTGCTTTCGCAGGGATGACAAAGGTGTTTTTCACCTCATTCGATAACGCTCTGGTCCCGGCCGGGGCGGCGGCAAGCGCGTCAGACGATGCCATCCTGACGCAAGCCGGCGACCGCGGCGGCGTCGAGGCCGAGCCAATCGGCAAGCACTTCGGCGGTGTGCTCGCCGAGCAATGGCGCCGACTTGACCTTGGTCGGGACGCCGTCGAAGCGCACCGGCCAGGTCGGCATCGTCATTTTGCGCTCGCCATGAACCATCGTTTGCAGGATGCCGCGCGCACGGAAGCTCGGCTCGCTGGTCAGATCCATCGAGTCGAGGACGGCGCCGGCCGGGACGCCGACCGCGCTCAGTTGCGCCATAGCCTCGTGCTTGGTGCGCTGCATCGTCCAGCCGGTGACGATCTCCTCGACCTCGGCCTCGCACTTGAGGCGGGCGTCGGGGGTGTCGTAGCGCGGATCGCCGATCAGATCCTCGCGCCCGATCAGCTTGAGGAGGCGCGGCCAATGCTCGGGGTTGGCGCGGCTGGTCATCAGGTAGACGTAATCGTTGGGGCCGCCGGGCTTGCACGGATAGGTCCCGCCGGGCGGGTTGTTGCTGGCCGGCCGGCGCGGCGCCGCCTTGCCGGTGCGCGCATGGGTGATGAACATGCCGCGGCTGTAATGCATGACCGAATCCTGCATCGCCACCTGGAGCCGCCTGCCCTTGCCGGTGCGCGCCCGATCGAACAGCGCGCTGACGATGCTGAACGCCATCAGCATGCCGGTGCCGGTGTCGCCGATCGTCGGGCCGGGCTTGACCGGTCCGCCGTCCTTCTCGCCGGTGATGCTCATCGCCCCGCCGGCGGCCTGGGCGATCGGATCGAATGACAGGCCCTTTTCATAGGGGCTGCCGTCGCCGAAGCCCTTGACCTGGGCATAGACGATGCCCGGGTTGATCGCGCTGACCACGTCATAGCCGAGCCCCAATCGCTCGACCGCGCCGGGTGCGAAGTTCTCGGCGAAGACATCGGCCTTCTTCACCATCTCCTTGACCAGCGCCAGGCCGCGCTCCGATTTCAAATTGACGGTGATCGACCGCTTGTTGGCGTTGTACATCATGAAATAGTACGCATCGCCAAAGCCGGTGCGGCCGGCTTCGCCGCGAGGCGGCTCCACCTTGGCGATGTCGGCGCCCATCCAGGCGAGCGCCTCGGTGCACGTCGTGCCGGCCTCGAACTGCGTCAGGTCGAGCACGCGAATACCGGAGAGGCAGCCGGGGGATACGGGAGTTACGTCCATTGCAGACTCCTTACGGGCAGAGAAGTTGTCACCCGAGACGGCGGGGCTCGGTCACGCCGCCTCGGCAGAGCGCCCCCCTCGGAGCACCTCGCGGATACCGGCGATGATCCGGTTGCGGTCGGGGAAAACCGCGCTTTCGAGAATGGGACTGTAGGGTATCGGAACCGGCAGGGCGCAGACCCGCTTTATCGGGGCCTTGAGGCGCGCGAATGTCGCCGCGTCCTCGGTGGCAACGGCAGCGATTTCGGCCGAGAAGCCGGCCGTCGGCCCGGCCTCGTCGGCGATGACCAGCCGGCCGGTTTTCTGCACCGATCCGCGGATCGTCGCCGCATCCAGCGGCACCAGCGTGCGCGGATCGACGATCTCGACCGAGATCCCCTCCTTGGCCAGCTCTTCGGCCGCGGCGAGCGCCTCGTGAACCAGCCAGGCGAGGGCGACGACCGTCACATCGCTGCCCTCGCGCTTGATGTCGGCCTTGCCGAGCGGGATCGTGTAGTCTTCCTCCGGCACCGGCCCCTTGCGGCCCATCAGCCGGCTCGACTCGAACGAGATGACCGGGTTGTTGTCGCGGATCGCCGTCTTCAACAGCCCTTTCATGTCGTAGGGCGTCGACGGGAGAAACATCTTCAGGCCGGCGACATTCATGAACATCGAATAGGGCGACTGCGAGTGCTGCGCCGCGACCTGGGTGCCGCCACCGACGGCCGCCCGATAGAGGATCGGGAAGCTCACCTGGCCGCCGAACATGTAGTGGATCTTCGCGGCCTGATTGACGATCTGGTCCATCGCGACGAAACAGAACGTCACCTGCCGCCAATCGACGATCGGGCGGAAGCCGCAGCCGGCAGCGCCGATCGACATGCCGGTCAGCGCCGCTTCGGTGATCGGCGTCGCCCTGACCCGCTGGTCGCCGAATTCCCTGAGCAGCGGCGGCAGCGCGTCGGTCGACATGTAAAAGATCTTGGGGTCGCGCCGCATTTCCTCGGCGATCGCTTCGAGGGCGGCCTCGTTATACGTCAGCTCTCGCATCGTCCGGTCCTCGCTGGATACCCGCCATGCGTCCTTCGAGACGCCCGCTGCGCGGGCTCCTCAGGATGACGTTCTTTCTTAATGCCATCAAACACATCCGTCATCGTGAGGAGCGCCCGAAGGGTGCGTCTCGAAGGACGCATGATGCCGATGCAACTCCTCAGGCCGCAAACACGTCGTCGGTCGCCTGATCGGGCAAGGGGAACGGGCTCGCCTCGGCGAAGGCGATTGCGGCTTCGAGAGCGGCCATGATTTCGCCCTCGATGGTCTGCAGCCCGGCATCGTCGAGCTCCCCCTGGTCCCTGAGCTGCCGCTCGATGAGCGCGATCGGATCCTTGCGCTGCCACGCCTCGATCTCTGCCTTGTCGCGGACATCGGCCTGCCCGCGGCGCTCGGTGTGACCGCGCCAGCGGTAGGTCTTGCACTCGATGAGGGTGGGTCCGGCGCCCGACCGCGCCCGATCCACCGCCTGGTTTGCCGCCTGATAGACCGCAAAGACGTCGTTGCCGTCGACCACGATCCCGGGAATGCCGTAGCCCGCCGCGCGTCCCGCCACATCCGGCATCGCGTGCGTCGCCGCGGCCGCGGTGTTCGCCGCATACATATTGTTCTCGCAGACGTAGAGCATCGGCAGCTTCCAGGTCGCCGCGATATTGAGGCATTCGTGGAAGGGGCCGGCATTCGATGCGCCATCGCCGAAAAACGACACCGCCACGCCGCCCTTGCCTTCCATCTGCGCCGCCAGGCCCGCTCCGGTGACGATCGCGATCCCGCCAGCGACGATCCCGTTGGCGCCGAGCATGCCGATGCCGAAATCGGCGATGTGCATCGACCCACCTTTGCCCTTGCAGTAGCCGGTCTGCCGCCCGTAAAGCTCGGCCATCATGCGGTTGAGGTCGGCGCCCTTGGCGATGCAGTGGCCGTGGCCGCGATGCGTCGAGATGATCCGGTCGGTACGCTGGAGTGCGCTGCAGACGCCGACCGCGGCCGCCTCCTCGCCGATATAGCAGTGCACGACGCCGTAGATCTTGCCGGCCAGATAATCTGCCGAGGCGCGCTCCTCAAAGCGGCGGATCGTCAGCATCTGGCGCAGCATCTCGCGCTGCTTGTCGGGCGAGAGGTTTGGCGAGGTGATCATGGGCGTGATCCGTCTGGGCCAGTCCGGGCGCTCCATGATGGGCCAGCGCCGAAACGGTGGCAACCGGAACCTCGGCCCCGCGCTTCGGTACGGTTCCCAAAAAGGCGAGCTTGACAGGCGCCACTCAGAGCAGAGGCTGGCGAGCTACTCCCGCTCAGGAAGGCGCTGCTATGCCTGTGGAGATGATCGGCTGGATCGCACCGCGGGTCTCCTCGGAGCTGATCCCGCCGTCCGGACCCGCTTTTGATGCCAGCGTGATTGCCAAGACGGCGCGCATTCACGAGCGGGCCGGCTTCGACCGCGTGCTGATCGGCTATTTCTCGGATGCGCCTGACGGGTTCCTCGTTGGGGCGCACGCCGCGTCGGTAACCAAGCGGCTGGGTTTCCTCCTGGCGCATCGGCCGGGGTTTGTGGCGCCGCCGGTCGCCGCCCGCAAGCTGGCGACCCTGGATCAGGTGAGCGACGGCCGCCTGGCAGTGCACATCATCGCCGGCGGCAGCGACGCCGAGCAGGCCAAAGACGGCGACTGGACCGACCATGATTCCCGTTATCGCCGCTTGGCGGAGTACCTCTCGCTATTGCGCCGGACCTGGACCGAGCTGGCGCCGTTCGACCACGACGGCGAGTTCTACCGGACAAGCGGGACCTATGCGGAAATCCGCTGCCGGCAGCTGCCGCATATCCCGATCTACGGTGGTGGGGGCTCCGAGGCAGCGATCCGGGCGCTGGCCCCGCATGTCGATGTCTTCATGCTGTGGGGCGAACCGCTGAAGGACACGGCGTTGTTCATGGAGCGCGTGCGGCAAGAGGCGGCGCTTTCCGGCCGCACCCCGACATTCAGCCTGTCGACCCGTCCGATCCTGGCGGCGACGGAAGGCGAAGCCTGGGACCGGGCCAGGGCCATCCTCGACCGGGTGCTGATCAATCGCGGCGGCGCTCCGGCACCAAAGCGCCAGAATGTCGGCTCGAAGCGGCTCCTGGAGGCCGCTGCGGAAGCCGAGGTGCACGACACCTGCCTGTGGACATCGCTGGCCGTCGCGACGGGCGCGCAAGGAAACTCGACCGCCCTGGTCGGGACGCCCGAAACAGTGGCGAAGGCGATGCTCGAATACTACAAGCTGGGCGCCACCAGCCTCTTGATCCGAGGCTACGATCCCCGGCCCGACGCTGTTCGGTATGGGCAGGAACTGATCCCGCGGCTCCGCGAACTGGTGGCGGACTATGACGCCGCGAGCAGCGCCGCCAGGGTCGCATCGCGCACGCTGGCGAGGCCCGTGCTGTAGCAATTACGCACTTGAAGCCGAGGCCGGCCTGCGGCGCGGTCGCGCCGAGCCGCATAAGCCGGTTCATCCAGACGTTGCTTCCGGCTCCGGCGAGCAGGCTTCGATGTCGTTCTCGTCGAACAGGCTCTCGGCGACGGCGTAAGGCGGCCCGTTGAACCATCCCTCGGCCTGCGCTTCGGCTCGGCTCAGTGTACGGCGCGCTCGGGCATATCGCTTCCGACCTCGACGCGATCGAGACGTATGGCGACGATCGTGCGCGTACCGATATCGGTGCAGCGCCAAGTCCCCCCGCCGCACCGAAATTCATCGCCGATTTTGAATTCCGAATGCCGCACGGTTCGCTCGCGTTACGCGGTGCCGACGAGCGGCACATTCTCGGCCTGCGCCGCCCGCACCAACTCGCCGTCAAGCGTCGCCAACGGAAGTTTGCGCCGCAACGCCAGTTCGAGATAGGCGGCATCGTACGGCGTGAGCCCGAAGCGGTCGCAAAGGCGCAGCGTTCCCGACCAGGCCTGCCGGTTGGTGCTGCGGTCGACTGCGATCGCAAGGGAACGCAGATTGGCAAGCGACGCGTCACGATAAGCGACCGTGATGCGTCCGCGGCGCACCGCGACCTGAAGTCCACTCAGCACTTCGAGCCGCCACAGCGCGGGCACGACGGCGCCAGTCTCCGCCACGCCGTGAAGGACGGCAATGCGCGCTGCTGTTCGTTCATCCTCGAAATACCATGACAGCGTCATCGAACTGTCGATGACCAGGCTCACCGGCGCCCTTCGTTGATCAGATCCTTGATCTTGATTCCGCCGAGCGTGACGCCCTTGCCCCGCGCGATGATGTCGGCGGCGGCCTGGCGCGCTTTCGCGCGGCGGGCTTCGTCGGGCGCCGACTCGGCTGGCTCGGCCCGGTCGCGCGGAGCCTTGTCGAGACCGTAGACCTGATGCGTTTGCAAAAACCCGTCGAGCGCTTCGCCGGTTCCGAAGCCGAGCAGTCGCCGCAGTTCGGGTTTGGTCAGATGGCCGAGCTGGTATTCCTCGCGGGCCAGCGCTTCGAGCGCGCGGCGTTCGATCTCACCGGCGGTGCCGAGGCGCATGGCCAGATCGTCGGGAATGCGGATGGTGATTTCCATGTTCAATACCTCGCGTTGCCCGGCGTGCGCGGGAAGGGGATTGCGTCGCGCACGTTGCTGAGGCCGGTCGAATACGCAATCGTGCGCTCGAAGCCGAGGCCGAAGCCGGCGTGCGGCACCGTGCCGTAGCGGCGCAGATCGCGGTACCAGGCGTAGTGCTCGCGGTCGATGCCGCGCTCCGCCATGCGCGCGTCGAGCACCTCAAGCCGCTCCTCGCGCTGGCTGCCGCCGATGATCTCGCCGACCTTCGGCACCAGCACGTCCATCGCCCGCACGGTGCGGCCGTCGTCGTTGAGCCGCATGTAGAA
>CAYMRQ010000032.1:26547-29705 GCA_964392845.1 uncultured Rhizobium sp. | reverse complement strand
CGTGACGCCGCGTCCAAGGGCGAGAGCCTCATTCGCAAGGTCCAGACCGGGTTCGACCCGGAAACCGGCCATCCGGTTTTCGAGGAGCAGCCGTTCGACGCCAGCGAATTGCCGATGATCGTCGTCGTCGTCGACGAGATGGCTGATCTGATGATGGTCGCCGGCAAGGAGATCGAGGCGGCGATCCAGCGTTTGGCGCAGATGGCGCGGGCCGCCGGCATTCACATCATCATGGCGACCCAGCGGCCCTCGGTCGACGTAATCACCGGCACGATCAAGGCCAATTTCCCGACCCGCATCAGCTTTCAGGTAACTTCGAAGATCGACAGCCGCACGATCCTGGGCGAGGGCGGCGCCGAGCAGCTGCTCGGCCGCGGCGACATGCTCTACATGGCCGGCGGCGGCCGCGTCACCCGGGTGCACGGCCCGTTCGTCTCCGACGAAGAAGTCGAGCGCGTCGTCTCGTACCTGAAATCGCGCGCCGCGCCCGACTATATCGACGAGATCACCGAGGACGACGGCGGTCCCATTGATCCGTTCGCCGGGGATGACGAGGGCGGCTCGGGCGACAGCCTCTATGATCAGGCCGTCGCCCTCGTATGCCGCGAACGCAAGGCGTCGACCAGCTTTGTCCAGCGCTACCTGCAGATCGGCTACAACCGTGCCGCGCGCCTGATCGAAAAGATGGAGGCGGAAGGGGTGGTCAGCCCCGCCAACCACGTCGGCAAGCGCGAGGTCCTCGCCCCGCCGGGGCGGTGAGCCGCTCGACCTTCGCGGCGATCGCGCCGCATTGACGGGCGCCGCCGCGGGACTATTTGCTGCGGCATCGCGTTATTGGCGGCGGACAAGAAGAAAGCCGAATGTGACATCATTTTTGCAACGCTGCCGAGCGCTTGGTGCAGCGCTTGTGCTGCTGACGCCGACGATTGCCGCGGCCGCGGCGCCGGCGCCGGCCGTGCTGACCCCGCAGGACACGCTTGAGCTGCAGCGGATCGCCGCCTATCTCAATGGTATCCGCACGATGACCGCGCGTTTCCAGCAGATCGCCAATAATGCGGCGCTTAGTACCGGACAGTTGTGGGTGGCGCGCCCGGGACGGATGCGCTTTGAATATCAGCCGCCCAACCCGATTACGCTGCTTGCCGACAGCACTTATGTGTATTACTGGGACAAGGAATTGAACCAAGTCTCGAAGTATGAGCTCAGATCAACACCGGCATGGTTTTTTCTTCGTGACCCGATCAGCTTTGGTGCTGACGTGATCGTTACCCGGTTCGAGCATGCCGGGGCCGCGGTTGGCGTCACCGTGGCCGAGAGCGCGCAGCCCGATGCCGGGTCGCTGACCCTGGTGTTCACACAAAATCCACTGACCTTGTGGCAATGGATCGTCGTCGATCAGCAGGGCAAGACGACAAGCGTCACCCTCTCCGATCCGCAATTCGGTATGGCGCTCGACCCCAAGCTGTTCCAATATCAGGATCTGTTTACCGGATCGAACCGCTGACAGCATCAACAAGAGCGAGACTTATGTCCGGTCGCAACCTCCCGTTCATCGGCATTCCGTGCTGCCTTCGCTCGATCAACGAGCGCCCATTCCACACCGTCAGCGAACGCTATCCAAACGCCGTCATCGACGCGGCCGGCTGTCTGCCGATGCTGATCCCGTCGATCGGGCCGAAGATCGATTGCGGCGCGCTGCTCGATGGGCTCGACGGTTTGCTGCTGACCGGCAGCCCCTCCAACGTCGAGCCGAACCATTATGGCGGGCCGCCGAGCCAGGAAGGGACGCTGCACGATCCCGACCGCGATTCGACCACGCTGCCGCTGATCCGCGAGGCGGTGCGCCGCGACCTGCCGATCCTGGCGATTTGTCGCGGCATCCAGGAGCTGAACGTCGCGCTCGGCGGCACCCTCTACCAGCGGATATTCGAGATGCCGGGGCGGTTCAACCACCGGCGGCGGAAGGGGCCGATGACGCTCGACCAGCGCTACGGCCCGGCGCACCACGTCAGATTGTCCCAGGGCGGCCGGCTTATCGAGCTCGCCCGGACCGATGAATTGATGGTCAACTCGCTGCACGGGCAGGGGATCGACCGCCCGGCCCCCGATTTGTTCGTCGAGGGGGTGGCGCCGGATGGGCAGATCGAGGCAGTCAGTCTGCTCGGCGCCCGATTCGTCGTCGGCGTGCAATGGCATCCCGAATACAAGCCGCTGGAAAACCCGTTCTCGCGGGCGTTGTTTGCCGCATTTGCGCAAGCCTGCCATGCGACTGTTGCGGGGTCCGCTGCAGACCGCCGCGCTGCCTAGGGGATCGATAAGGTTCCCGGTTCGCGTATGCGTTTTCGCCGGCATCGCATGCATGAATCGCATTGTCGGGCAGGCCGGTCGATACCCATTTCTGGGTTCCAGAAGGTGAGGGCGCCAAAGCCCTCTGGTGACCGGTCCCGTCTCCCCTGCGGGCCCGGAATCTTCCCAAGCGCTTCTGGCAAGCAGGCGCCCGGTCATCCCCCCGACCGGGCGCCGTTTTTTTGGTGTCCCGCGGTAAGCGTTTTTCACGGGTGCAGCCGTTGCGTTTGATCACCTGGAACATCAACTCGGTCCGGTTGCGCATCGGGCTGGTCCGCCGGCTGCTCGAGGAGCAACAGCCGGACATCCTGTGCCTCCAGGAGACGAAGACCCCGGACGAGCTGTTTCCGCGCGCCGAGTTCGAGGCGCTCGGCTATCGCCACATGCTGGTGCATGGCATGAAGGGCTATAACGGCGTCGCCATCCTGTCGCGCCTGCCGTTCGCGTCGGCGGCGACGCGGTCATGGTGCGCGCGCGCCGATTGCCGCCATGGGGTTGTCGAGCTGCAAGGCGGCATCGAGCTGCACAACATTTATGTTCCCGCGGGGGGCGACATTGCCGATCCCGAGGCCAACCCGAAATTTGCCCACAAGCTGCAATTTCTCGACGAGTTGACCGGGTGGTTCGCCGCCGAGCGCGGTGCCGGGCGCCCGATGATTGCCGTGGGCGACCTCAACATCGCGCCGCTCGAAACCGATGTGTGGTCGCACAAGCAATTGCTGAGCGTGGTCAGCCACACCCCGGTCGAGGTCGACCGCCTCGCAGCGCTGCGCGAGGCCGGCGGATTTGTCGACGCGATTCGGCATTTCGTG
>CAYMRQ010000032.1:19798-26537 GCA_964392845.1 uncultured Rhizobium sp. | reverse complement strand
TGCCGCCGGAACAGCGGCTCTATACCTGGTGGAGCTATCGCAACCGCGACTGGGCGGCCTCCGATCGCGGCCGCCGCCTCGATCATGTCTGGGTGACGCCGCCGCTGGTCGGCGCGCTTACCCAGGCCAGAATCTTGCGCGACAGCCGCGGTTGGGAGAAGGCATCCGACCACGTCCCGGTGATGGTCGAATTCAGCGTCTGACCCGGCGATAGAGGTGATAGCGGCCGGCGGCGATGCCGTCGGGCAGCGGCAGGATTTCGAGATCCGGGCAATCGATCGCCGGCTCGGCCGCCAGCACCGCGCCGGCGCACAGCAGCGGCACGATGCTCGGCGTCAGCTGCGCTGCCAAGGCGGCGCTCGCCGCCGCATCGCCGGTCGCCGCATCAAGGTGAGCCAGGGCGATCCGCCCACCGAGCCAATCGCACGCCGCCGGCAAAGTCTCGCGCATGTCGCCGAGGATCAGCATTTCAGGCGGCGGCAGGCAATCGGGGTGCGCCGCAACCCGGCGCTCACAGACATAGATCGCCCGCTCGGGCAGCAGCGCGCGCAGGTGGTCGTAAGTCCGGCCGTTGCCGAGCCCCAGCTCGAGCACGAACCCGTCGAGGTCGCCGATCAGCTCTGCCGCGCGGTCGAGGCAGGCACGCTGCGCCTCAAGCCGCCGGATGAAGCTGTCGAGCCGGCTCATTCGGCCGGCGTCGCCCCCACGCCTTCCTTCAGGCGCTGGACCTCGACCATCGCGGTGCGCAGCTGGTTATTGGTCAGATCGAGCCGGTGCGCCAGCTCTCGCATGATCGATACCGCCATGCTCGGGAATTCGCGCACCATGCGCATGAACGGGTCCTTGGCGATGCGCAGCGTCACCAGCCGGCCCTTGGCGCGCACCGACGCGTTGCGCGGCACATCGCCCAGGATCGCCATCTCGCCGACGATGTCGTTGGCGCCGAGCGTGGCGACGGTGACCGGCCCGGCCGGTCCTTCGAGAATGATGTCGGCCTCGCCCTCGATGATCAGATAGGCCGCATCGGCCTGATCGCCCTGATGGCAAACGAATTTGCCGTGATCGAAACCGACCCGCTCGCTCATGAACGCCAGCAGCTTGAGCTTGGCCGGTTCGATCTCCGAGAAGGACGGCACCCGCTGAAGAAACTCGAATTCCTGCTGCAAGCTCACCTGTTGCCTCCTGTTCTTTCCGGCGCGCCGCGCTCGGTCATTCCGCCGCAATCAAGAGGGCGGTCAGCGAATTCTTGGGGTCCAGCTCGGCAAAGCGGCCCTGCTCCTGCAACTTGCCGCCGCTCATCACCAGCACGCGGTCGAAATTGCGCGCGAGGCTGGCGCGATGCAGCACCCAGAACAGGCCGCGCCCCGCCATTTCCTGGTGCAATCCCGCGCTCACCTTGGCTTGGGCCGGCCCGTCGAGCGCTGTCGTCGCCTCGTTGAGGATCAGCAGATCCGGGCGCTTCAGCAACGCGCGGGCGATCGCCGTGCGCTGCCGCTGTGCCGCTGACAGGCGGGAGCCGGCGGTGCCGACATGGTAATCGAGGCCGACATCGATGACCGCCGCCCGCAGCGACAGCGCTTCGAGCACCTCGGAGAGGACCTGCGGGACGCGCGCCCCCGCGTCGGCCTCGCCATAGGCGATCTTGCCGAACAAAATGTTGTCCTGCAGCGAGGCGGCGGCGTTGTAGTGGTCGGTATCGAAAAACGCGATCTGGTCCTGCGCCTCGGCCGGCAGCTCGGCGCGGAACACCCGGCGCGCTTCGAGCAGCCGCTGCTGCATCGGTTCGTCGAGGACCCCCAGGCGATGCCGCGCCGCGATCAGTTTGAACGGCAGCGACAACAGCCTGCGGCGCTGCTCGGGCGGCAGCGTCTTGGCGCTGCCGCTCTCGGCTGCCGTCAGAATGGCGGCGAACTCGGGCAGATCGTTGGCGCTGATGAAGCTGAACTGCTCGAAAAATTCGTGCTCGGGGGGTAGGCCGGCGAACATCTCGGTCATCGTCTCGGCCACCTGCCGGCCAACCTCGACAAGATCGTCGGTCAACCCGACCTGATCGAGCACGCGCAGCAGATGGGCATTGTCGGCGAGCGACTCGAAATCGAAGACCGGCCCGATCGGGGTGCCGAACAGCACGTTCTCGGCGACCGTCGCGTTCAGGTTGAACCGTCCGACGTCGTAGGTCTCGACCAGCTTGGTGATGTCGTCCACCACCAGCCGGTGGGCCAGCGCGTGGCGGGCTTCGATCAGGCGCGCGGCGACCTCCGGGTGCATCGCCGGATCGAGCCGGCCGCGCAGCCCGAGGGTGTAAACATCTTCCTCGAAGTCAAGACGCGCCAGCACCTCGGCAATCCGCTGCGTGAGCTCGGCGGGGTCGGCGACCTCGGCGCTTTCGTAATCGATCCAATCGGCATGCAAATCGAGATCGATGTTGCCGGAGCGCCGCGCCTCGAAGAGCTGGCGTGCCCGGCGGCGTGTTGTCGACTCGTCATACTCGGCCGGCCGTATCGGGCGGTGGCGCAGCCCGAGCAGCAGATTGTCGCGCAAGGTTCCAGTGAAAACGTAGGGGGCGTTGCCGACATAGCCGATGCGCCGGCCGATGACGGCGACCGGCAGATCCGCGATATCCTTGCCGCCGATCGTGATCCGGCCGCCGGTCGGTTGGACCAGCCGGGCGAGGAGCAGGGCAAGCTCGCTTTTGCCGCCGCCGCTCTGGCCGATGATCGCGACATGTTCGGCGATCCCGACCGTAAAACTCACCGCGTCGACGACCCGGCTCTTGTCATCCTCGGCGAGCGACAAATTGGCGACGGCAACCTCGCCGGTCAGCGGCGCCACCGTATCGGGTTCCTCCAGCAGCAGCCGGGCATCGACCATGCCGGGCGGCTGGAACTGCTCGATGATCTGATCGTAGGTGATCCGCGAATTTTCCCTGATCTGGTAGAAGTCGAGCAGCTCCTTCCACGGCGAGGCCATGTCTTTGTAGGCGGCGAGGACCGCAACCAGCGAGCCTAACGACAGACCGCCCTGGATGACCAGGTAGCCGCCCAAAGAAAAGAAGAAAAATGGGGTTAGCTGACCGAGAAAATTGTTAAGAAATTTGATGAAAAATTTCCGTCTGTAGATTTCAAATCGGATATCATAGATGACACCGAGGACGTGGGCAAAATCGGCCAATTGCAGCTTGACCGTGTCGTTAGCATGGATCTCGACGATACCGGCCGCCGACTCTTGTACCCGATCGGCAACCTGACGCACCGTGCGCACCCGGCGCTTGCCCAGCTGATTTACCTTGGTTTGCAGCTTGGGAATGATGTAGCCCTGCACCGGATACAGCGCGATCGCAGCGATGCCGAGGAGCGGGTCCTGCATGAACATGAAGAAGATGATCACCAGCAGCTGCCCGCCCTGGAACACCGGCTGGACAAAGGCGTCACCAATAAAGCCGCCCAATTGCTCGCATTCGACGGTGATCATCGGGATGATCTGCGCCGATGATGTCTTGTGAAAATACGATGGTGGAAAGCGCAGCAGCCGCTGGTACAGCGAATAGCGGAAACGCCGCAGCATCCGTTCGCCAAGCTGCCCTTTGAATGTGTTAATACAATATTTGAACGCGCCGTTGATCAAAACAAGGGTAAGGAATATCGCACACAGGATCATCAGGTACGGCACCTGGTCGAACTCGATGCCAAGGAATTCCTGTGGAAAACGCTTGCCGGCAATGGCGCGGTTGACGATTGTTTTCGGTAGTTTCAGCGAATAATAGAGGAAGGGGAACGAGGCGAGGGTGAGCAGCAGCAACAGGATCTGCCAGCGCAGGCTGTGTTTCAGGATGAACCGATAGATCGTCGGTTCGATCTCGCCGGTTTCCGGTTCCGGCGGCTTTGCCGCCGGGGCGGCGTCGGAACGCGGCGCGGCGCCGGGAAAGAAACCGGGGCGCAGCACTTGTTCGGCCGAGCTGGCCAGCGCCGTCATCGCCTTCATCGCCGGCGCCTCGGAGAAAAGACCATTTCGCGCGTCCTACTGCCGCATGTCATAGTGCGTCCGGCCGACGAAAGAGGGAGGCATCGCGTGGCCGGCCGTCGCGACCATAAGCGCATCCTGATTTACAGCCATGACACCTTTGGTCTTGGCCATCTTCGCCGGTGCCGGGCGATCGCGCATTCGCTGGTCGATGCCGACTCCTCGCTGTCGGTGCTGATCCTATCGGGCTCGCCGATCATCGGCAGCTTCGACTTTCGGTCACGTGTTGATTTTGTGCGCATTCCCGGCGTAATCAAGCTGCGCAACGGCGAGTATGTCTCGCTCAACCTCCATATCGACATCGAGGAAACGCTGGCTATGCGGTCCTCGATCATCCGCCACACCGCCGACATCTTCGATCCCGACATCCTCATCGTCGACAAGGAACCGCTCGGACTGCACGGCGAGGTGCGGCCCACGCTCGACCTGCTGCGGGCGCGGGGGACGCCGCTGATCCTCGGCCTGCGCGATGTGATGGACGATCCCGGCGCGCTCGAAACCGAGTGGGAGCGCAAGAATGCCATCCCGGCCGTGAGCGAATATTACAACGAGATCTGGGTCTACGGACTGCCGCAGATCTGCGACCCGCTCGCCGGCATCGAGCTGCCGGCGAGCGTGCGTCGGCGAATGGTTTATACCGGGTATTTGCGGCGCCAGGCTCCGGTTGCCATGGCCGCTCCGCAGCCCGACGATCTGCCGGACGGTGAGTTCCTGCTGGTGACGGCCGGCGGCGGGGGCGATGGCGAGGGCCTGTTCGATTGGGTCCTGGCCGCCTATGAGAGCGACCCAGGCGGCCTGCCGCCGGTGCTGCTGGTCTTCGGCCCGTTCATGCTGCCCGATCACCAGGCTGCCTTCGGCACGCGCGCCGCCCGGTTGCCCAAGGTGCGGACGATCACCTTCGACACAAGGCTCGAAACCCTGATGGCGCGCGCCGCCGGGGTCGTTGCGATGGGCGGCTACAACACCTTTTGCGAGATCCTGTCCTTCGACAAGCCGGCCTTGATCGTGCCGCGCACGGCGCCGCGGCTCGAACAATACATCCGCGCCCAGCGCGCGGCGGAACTCGGGCTCGTCGCCATGTTACCCGATGCGCAAGGACGCGACCCCCGAACGATGGCGGCGGCGCTGCTGCAGCTGACGCAGCAGAAGCGGCCTTCGGCGGTGGTCATTCCCGGCTTGCTCGACGGCATGGCAAGCGTTAATCGGCTCACGCAGAAATGGCTCAGTCAGGGTCGGGCGGAGCGCTTGCGCGTGCGCGCTCGGCGGGACGCATGACGGTGTCGGAATCGCCGCCGCTGCCGGAAGGGGGGCGAGTGGCCTTTGTCCTCAAAGGCTATCCGCGTCTGTCGGAGACCTTTATCGCCCAGGAGATCCGGGCCCTCGAACAGCGCGGGCTCGACATCCAGATCGTCTCGCTGCGCCACCCGACCGACCGCGCACGCCATCCCGTGCATGGCCAGATCCGCGCGCCGGTGCTGTACCTTCCGGAATATCTGAGGGACGAGAAGCGGCGGGTGTTCGAGGCCTGGCGTCGCCGGCGTCTGCTGCCGGGCTACGGTGCGGCGCGGCGCGCCTTTCTGGCCGATCTGGTCCGCGATCCGACGCCGAACCGAATCCGCCGCTTCGGCCAGGCCCTGGTGCTAGCGGCCGAGCTGCCGCCGGATATTGGTCACCTGCATGCGCATTTTCTGCACACGCCGGCGTCGGTCGCGCGGTATGCGGCGATGCTGCGCGCAGGGCGCTGGTCGGTATCGGCGCACGCCAAGGATATCTGGACGATCCCGGCCTGGGAAAAGCGCGGCAAGCTTGGGTCGGCGCAATGGGCGGTCACCTGCACCGAATCCGGGCGCGCCCACCTGGCCGAGCTGGCGCCACAGCCCGGCGCGGTCGCGCTGTCCTATCACGGGCTCGATCTCGACCGCTTTGCGCCGCCGCCGCCGCGATCCGCGGGCGGTGACGGCAGCGATCCGGCGCGTCCGGTCATTGTGCTGTCGGTCGGCCGGGCGGTCGAAAAGAAGGGCTATGACGATCTGCTCGCCGCCCTGGCGCTGCTCCCGGCCGATCTCGCCTGGCGCTTTGTTCATATCGGCGGCGGCGCCCTGGCAAAGCGGCTGAGACAGCAAGCGCATCGCCTCGGCCTCGACGGACGCATCGAGTGGCGTGGCAAGCGGCCGCAGCCGGAGGTCCTCGCGGCGTATCGCGAGGCCGATCTCTTCGTGCTCGCCGCCAAGATCGGCCGGGATGCCGACCGCGACGGCCTGCCCAACGTGCTGATGGAGGCGCAGAGCCAGCGCCTCGCCTGCGTCGCGACGCAGCTGCCGGGAATTGGCGAATTGGTCGAGGACGGCCGCACCGGCGTGCTGGTGCCGCCGGGTAATCCGCCGGCGCTGGCGGCTGCCCTCGAAGCCCTGATCCGCGATCCGGTGCAGCGCATCCGGCTCGGCATCGCCGGTGAGGCGCGGGTCCGGCAGGCGTTCGACATGCAGGGCGGCATTGCCGTATTGGCGGCGCTGTTCGGCCTCCCGGAGCAGCTTCCCGCGCTCGCCCGGGCACCGGCGCTGGCCGCGGCAGACTGATCGCCCAGCAGACTGATCGCCATGCGGATTGCGTTTTATGCGCCGCTGAAGCCGCCCGATCATCCAACGCCGTCGGGCGACCGTCGGATGGCCCAGCTCTTTCTCGACGCGTTGCGCGGCGGCGGGCACGAGCCGTTTCTGGC
>CAYMRQ010000032.1:5689-19788 GCA_964392845.1 uncultured Rhizobium sp. | reverse complement strand
GGCTGCGCAGCTATGACGGCCAGGGCGACAAGCTGCGCCAGGCCCGCCTCGGCAGGAGCGCCCGCGGCGCCGCCGAGCGGCTGCTGCGCCGATGGCAGCAGGAACCCCGTGCCGCTCCCGAGCTGTGGTTCACCTATCACCTCTACTACAAGGCGCCGGATTGGCTCGGTCCCGCCATCAGCACGGCGCTCGGTATCCCCTATGTCATCGCCGAAGCGTCGTACGCGCCGAAACGGGCCGACGACCGCTGGCAGGTTGGCCACCGCGCGGTGGAAGAGGCCTTGCGCCGGGCGGATGCCGTGCTCGGGCTCAACCCGGCCGACCGCGAATGCGTGCTGCCGCTGTTGCAGGGTCCGCAGCGCTGGATCGCGCTTTCGCCGTTTCTCGACGCCCGGCGCTATGGCGGGGGCCGGGCCCGGCAGCCATCATCGCCGCCGCGCCTCGTCGCGGTGGCGATGATGCGTCACGGCGATAAGCTCGCCTCCTACCGGTTGCTCGGCGCGGCATTGGCCGGGCTGCTCGACGTGCCGTGGTCGCTCGACATTGTCGGCGACGGCGCGGCTTGCGCCGAGGTCGAACGCGCGCTGGCACCCCTCGGCTCCAGAATCCGCTACCGCGGCACCCTCGATGAAGCTGGAGTCGCCGCCTCCCTGGCCGAGGCCGACCTGTTCGTCTGGCCGGCGGTCAATGAAGCCTTCGGCATGGCGCTGCTCGAAGCGCAGGCGAGCGGCGTGGCCGTGGTGGCCGGGGCGAGCGGCGGCGTCGACGGCATCGTCGTCTCGGGCGAAACCGGACTGCTTGTGCCGCCCGGCGAGGTGGCGGCCTTCGCGGCGGCGGTCCGTCGCCTGATTCTCGACAGCGAGGCGCGCGCCGCAATGGGGGCGGCGGCCTGGACAAACGTGCGGCGCGAGCACGACCTACCCGTCGCCGCCGCGCGGCTCGCCGCGGCGGTCGATCGGCTCGGCAGGGCGCGCGCAGCGTGACCTCTTCGGTGCTGTTCCATGTTCAGCATCTGCTCGGTATTGGGCACCTGCAACGCGCCTTGCGCATCGCCGAAGCGCTCGCGCGGAACGGCATCGCCGTGACGCTGGTCAGCGGCGGCCCGCCGGTCGCGCTGCCGAGAGATCCCTTGATTCGCTTCGTGCAGCTGGCCCCCGTGCGGGCGCTCGACGCGCGTTTCGAGCTGGTCGACGGCGCCGGCAGGCCGATCGATGACGCGCTGCGCGACGGGCGGCGCGCGGCGTTGCTCGCGGCCTTTGCCATGGCCCGGCCGGATGCCGTCGTCATCGAAGGGTTCCCGTTTGCCCGCCGCGCCTTTCGCTTCGAATTGGAGCCGCTGATCGACGCGGTGCGGGCGGCAACCCCGCGCCCGCGCCTCATCTGCTCGGTGCGCGACATCGTGGTGGTGCGCGACGACCCGCGGCGGCACCGCGACATCGTCGAGCGCGTGCGCCGCGATTTCGACGCGGTCCTGGTGCATGGCGATCCCACCCTGATTCGCTTGGATTCGAGTTTCCCCGCGGCCCCGGACATCGCCGACCGGCTGATCTACACCGGCTTTGTCGCCCCTCCCGCCGATTCGGCGGGCGCCGTGCCGGTGACCGATGGCGATGAGGTCGTCGTCTCCGCCGGCGGCGGAGCGGCCGGCCACGCCCTGCTCAAGGCAGCGCTCGCGGCACGCCGGTCCGGGTGTCTGGCGGGCCGGAAGTGGCGCCTGTTCACCGGCACCAACCTGCCCGAAGCGGATTTCGCAGCACTCTGCGCGGATGCTCCGGCAGGGGTAGAGGTCGAGCGATTCTGTTATAATTTCGTTGGGCTGCTGCGAGGCTGCCGGGTGTCGGTCAGCCAGGCGGGGTACAACACGGTGCTCGATATCCTGGCTGCGCGTGCGCGTGCCGTCCTCGTACCGTTCGCGGCCGAACGCGAAACCGAGCAGCTGATGCGCGCCGAGCGGCTGGCCGCGCTGGGGGCGGTCGAGCTGGTGCGCGAGAGCGAGCTGTCGCCCCAAGCCCTTGCCGCGGCGATCGAGCGCGCGGCGTCGCGCGAGCCGGCGACGGTCGCGATCGACACCGGCGGAGCGGCGTGCACGGCCCGGTTGATCGCCGCGATGATTCGCCCCGGCGAATGCCACGCCGAGGATTTTGTGGCAGGCGCGAGCAAGGGTATTATTGGCCGATGAACGATCTGCCGGGCGTCGATGCGGCAACGACCGCTGAATGGCCCGATCTCGTCGACGAGCTCGATCGGTGGGAGCTGGCCGAGCGCGTTGCCATTTTTTGGTGGCGCGACGATGACGCGGTGACGGCAACGCCGCAGCTTGGTGACCTGCTGCGGCTTGCCGGTGAGGTGCCCGTCGCGCTTGCCGTGATACCGGCGCTTGCCCGGCCCGAGCTGGCGACCATCTTGCACGGCAGGCCGCAGGTCGCGGTGCTGCAGCATGGCTGGCAGCATGCGAACCGGGCCAGGCACGGCAAGAAGAGCGAATACCCGGAAGGGCGGTCCGCCTCGGTGGTTGCGGCGGAAATCGGCGCCGGGCAGGCTCGCCTCAAAGCCTTGTTCGGGCGCCGCGCCCTGCCCCTACTGGTGCCGCCGTGGAACCGCTTCGCCGGCGAATTTCTGCCGCTGCTTTCGGAGAATGGGATCGCCGGGATTTCAACGATGGTATCGCAGAAAGGCGCGGCCTTGTCGACCGGCCTCGTCGCGCCCGGGCTCGTCGCAATCGATGTTCACGTCGATCTGGTCGCATGGCGGGGCGATCGCGGATTTATTGGTGCGGCCGCCGCGCTGGACGGCCTGGTCGGCCATTTGCGGGCAAAGCGGCTCGACGCTGCCGCGTCGGCCGGTCCGATCGGCATCCTGACGCATCACCTGATCATGGATGGCCCGACCGCGGCGTTTCTCGATTCCCTGATCGCGCTGACCCGCGCCCATGCGGCGTCCCGCTGGGCGACCGCTGGCGAGCTGCTGCAATGATGGCGGTCGATGAGGTTGGCGAGAACACCGTCGGGACCACTCGGCATGTCTATCCGGCCGCGGCCATGGTCGCAGACTATCTGCGCGCCGCCGCCGGGCTGGTGCCGACCGGCGTGGTGTTCGCGATCGAACCGGTCGGCACCGTGGCGGCGACGGTGCTGGGCAGCTTTGCCGCGATCTTTGGCATTTTCGGCCTGCGCACCATGCTGCGGCACGCGACGAGCCTCGAGATGACCGACACCGAGTTGCGCGCGCAGGGAGCCTTGCGCCGCACGATCGCCTGGGCCGAGCTCGACCGCATGAAGCTGACCTATTACTCGACGAGCCGCGACCGGCGCAGCGGCTGGATGCAGCTCGAACTCGGCGCGGGTGGCGCCAGGGTCAAGCTCGACAGCCGGATTGCCGGCTTCGATCGGCTGGTGCTGCGCGCTGCCGAGGTCGCCGGGACGCGCGGCCTCGCGCTGAACGAGGCGACGCTGGCCAACCTGCAGTCGCTCGGGATCAGGCTGCCGGAAGCTGGAGCGCGACGATGAGGGATGTGCTCCGGGTGGACGATCTGCATGTCCGGTTCGCGGCCCCGGGCCGGTTCATCGAGGCGGTCAGAGGCGTCACGTTCCGTATCCGGCCAGCCTCGACGATCGCGCTCGTCGGCGAATCTGGCTCGGGCAAATCGGTGGTCAGCCAGAGCATCCTGCGCATCCTGCCGCGCAACGGCGAGATTACCCGGGGAGCGATCCTGTTCGCCGATCCGCGCGGCAACGACGAGCCGGTCGATCTCGCCCGCTTGCCGGCCGACGGGCCGGCGATGCGGGCAATCCGCGGCGGCCAGATCTCGATCATCTTTCAGGAGCCGATGAGTTCATTGTCGCCGCTGCACACGATCGGCGATCAGGTTGGCGAGGCGCTGCGGCTGCACCGCGGCGGGAGCGCGGCGGAGGCAAAGGAGCTGACCATCGACATGCTGCGCCTCGTCGGGTTTCCCGATCCGGCGCGGGCCTGGCGCAGCTATCCGTTCGAGTTGTCGGGCGGGTTGCGGCAGCGCGCGATGATCGCGATGGCGCTGGTTTGCCGGCCGGCTCTCTTGATCGCGGACGAGCCGACGACCGCACTCGACGTGACGATCCAGGCGCAGATCCTCAAGCTGCTCTTCGAGTTGCAGCACGAGCTCGGCATGGCCGTGCTGCTGATCACCCATGATCTTGGGGTCGTCGCCAATGTCGCCGAGGAAATCATCGTCATGTATCGCGGCGAGATCATGGAAAGCGGCGCGCTCGACGATATCTTTCGCCGGGCGCAGCACCCCTATCTGCGCGCGCTGTTGCACGCAGTGCCCCGCTTTGACATGAAACCGGGCGAACGGCTGACGCCGCTGCGCGACATCCCGCCGGGGGACGCGCCGCATCTGATGGCGCAGCGGGAGCCTTGGCCGGCGGACGCCACCGGGCCGCTGCTCGAATGCACCGACATCCGCAAAAGTTTCGGGTTGCGGCGCGGCAGGCTGTTCCGCGCCGGGACAGGTATGCAGGTGGTGGCGGTCGACGGCGTCAGCCTGCGGATCGCGCGCGGCGAATGTCTCGGTCTGGTGGGCGAAAGCGGATGCGGCAAGACGACCTTGAGCAAGGTCCTGCTGCGCGCCATGACGCCGGATTCGGGCGCGGTGGTCTTCAGCGACCGCGGCGTCGCGACCGATGTCCTGGCGCTTGACAGCGAGGGGCTGAAGGGTTTTCGCCGCCGGGTCCAGTTCATTTTTCAGGATCCGTTCGGTTCGCTCAACCCGCGGATGAGCATCCATGACATCGTTGCCGAGCCGCTGGTCATTCATGGCATCGGCGATGCGCGCTCGCGCCAGGATATGGTTGCCGAACTGATCACCCTGGTCGGGCTCGATCCGCGCGATCTGCGGCGCTACCCGCACAGCTTTTCCGGCGGACAGCGGCAGCGCATCGGCATCGCCCGCGCGCTCGCGCTGCGGCCGGAGCTGGTGATCTGCGACGAGCCGGTCTCGGCGCTCGACGTGTCGATCCAGGCGCAGATCTTGAACCTGTTGATGGATCTGCAGAAAAAGCTCGGGCTGACCTACCTGTTCATCTCGCATAACCTGGCGGTCGTCGACTACATCGCCGACCGGATCGCGGTGATGTGCAGCGGGCGCATCGTCGAGATCGCCCCGCGTGGCGAACTCTTCCGCAATCCCGTTCATCCCTACACCCAGGCGCTGCTCGCCGCGATACCGGTGCCCGACCCGGAGCATCACCTCGATTTCAATCGCCTGATGGAGGGGCGGGCCTCCGATCCCACGGCCTGGCCGGAGCCCTTCCGGCGCGTGCCGGGACGACCCGTCCAGTTGATCGACATCGCGCCGGGGCACAGCGTGGCAGCCAGCGCGATGTCCGGCGCGCTGCGTGTGCGCGAGGCAAGCCTCGCAGGAGGGTGCTGATGGCCGGGTTGGCCCGAGCCGCGGCCGGAACCGCGATCGTGCGGGGGCGCTGCCGCACGGCGGCTGTCGCCGCCGCCACGGTCTTTTCACTCGTCCTGGCCGTCTTCCTGCTGACGGCTTCATCGGGTGCCGCGCGGGCCGCGTTGCTGGAGACGCCCTCATTGCTGCCCGAGGTGGCGCGCGGCGCGCTGCCGCCGGTCGCCAGCCGGGTGCCGAGCGCGCCTGCCCTGGCCGAGCTGGAGACGATCGGCCGTCCCGGCGGCGAGCTGCGCATGCTGATGGCGAGCCCCAAGGATACCCGGCTGATGGTCGTCTACGGCTATGCCCGCTTGGTGGCCTACACGCCGGCCCTGGCGATTGTCCCCGACATGCTTGAAGGGGTGGATGTCGAAGCCGGGCGGATTTTCACGCTGCACTTGCGGGCCGGGCATAAATGGTCCGACGGCCACCCGTTCACGGCGGAGGATTTCCGCTACTGGTTCCAGGATGTCGCCGAAAACAATCAGCTGTCGGCCGCGGGCTTGCCCGAGGCGCTGCTGCCCAATCGCCAGCCCCCGCAATTCGCGGTTTTGGACGAGCAAACGGTCCGCTATAGCTGGCCGGTGCCAAATCCGCGATTCCTGCCGGCGCTGGCCGGGCCGGACCCGCTGTTCATTTATGGTCCGGCGCATTACCTGAAGAAGTTTCATACCAAATACGCCGATAAATCGACCCTCGATGCCCTGGTTAAGAAGGTGGGTGTTCGAAACTGGTCAGCATTGCACAATAAAATGGACGTGATGTATCGCAATGATAACCCCAACCTGCCGTCGCTCGATCCCTGGATATTGAAAACAAGCCTGCCGGCAGATCGTATCGTGTTTGAAAGGAACCCCTATTATTACCGAATCGATGGGGCTGGCCACCAGCTGCCGTATCTCGATCGGATCGTACTCACGATCGCCAACAGCCGGATCATTGCCGCCAAAACCGAGGCCGGCGAGAGCGATCTTCAGGCGCGCTATCTGCGCTTCGACGATTACACCTTTTTGAAGGCCGGCGAAGCGGCCAATGGCTACAAGGTTCTGCTGTGGCGAACCGGTCCCGGCAGCCAGCTCGCGCTTTATCCCAATCTCAATGTTGACGACGCGGTGTGGCGCGGGCTGGTGCGCGATGTCCGTTTTCGTCGCGCCCTGTCGCTCGCCACCAATCGCCACGAGATCAACCAGGTGATCTATTTCGGGCTGGCGGTCGAGGGGCAGAACACGGTGTTGCCGGAAAGCCCGCTCTATCGCCCGGAATATCGCAGCGCCTGGGCGTCCTACGACATCGCCGCGGCCAATCGACTGCTCGACCAGATCGGCCTCGAGCGCGCGAGCGACGGCCTGCGCCGCCTGCCGGACGGCCGCCCGCTCGACATCGTCGTCGAGGATTCGGGGGAATCGGTAGAGAAATCCGACGTCGTCGAACTGATCCGCGATTCGTGGCGGCAGGTCGGCATCAGGCTGTTTTCCAGGCCGAGCCAGCTGACCCTGTTTCGCCGCCGGGTGTTTTCCGGCCAGACGCTGATGGCGCTCGACAAAGGCATCGAGAATGGCCTGGCCACCGCGGATATGTCGCCTTGGCAATTGGCTCCGAGCAGCCAGCAGCAGCTCGGATGGCCCAAATGGGGCCAATACGCGGAAACCAACAGAACGGCCGGAGAGCCCCCGGACCTGCCGGCTGCGATCCGGCTCAAGGATCTCTACGAAGCCTGGCTCGGCGCGGCGGCCGGCGACGAGCATGCGCAGATCTGGCACGCAATGCTGCGGATCTGGGCCGACGAGGTCTTTTCGATCGGACTTGTCGCCGGCGTCCAGCAGCCGGTTGTCGTCAATACGCGGCTGCGCAATGTGCCGACCGATGGCATGTACAACTGGGATCCAGGCGCTCATTTCGGCCTGTATAAGCCGGACGGGTTTTGGTTCGATGATAGCCCCGCTTCGGGGGCCTCGGCTGCGTTGTCCGGCCAAACGCACTGATGCACCCGCCCTAAATTGCTATCGCCTCAGACCCGACAATTTTCCGATAATGCCCGGCGGCGGGTTGCGGCCTGCCCGGCGCCGGCCGCGGTAAGGAGAGCGGTTTTCGATGCTCGGCTATCTCGTCAATCGGATCCTGATCATGATCCCGACATTGATCGCCATCAGCATCCTGATTTTCATCATCATTCATCTGCCGCCGGGGGATTATTTCTCAACCTATATCGCGGAGCTGCAAAGCCAGGGCGAGGGCGCCAACCTTGCCAAGATCGCCTTCCTCAAGGCGCAATACGGCTTCGACCTCCCATTATGGGAGCAGTACCTGTACTGGGCTTTCGGGCTGCTGCACGGCGACATGGGTTTTTCCTTCCTCTATGACCTGCCGGTCAACAAGGTCGTCGGCGATCGCCTGATGCTGACGTTTGTCGTCTCGTTCACGACAATCCTGTTTACCTACATCGTCGCCTTCCCGATCGGGGTCTACTCCGCGACGCACCAATACAGCCTGACCGATTATCTGTTGACCTTTCTGGGGTTTCTCGGGCTCGCCACGCCGAGTTTCCTGTTTGCGCTGGTGCTGATTTATCTGGCGCATGTCTATCTCGGAATTTCGGTCGGCGGCCTGATGGACCCGATCTACCTCGATAAGCCCTGGACCTGGCCCAAGGTCCTCTCGGTCTTCGCTCATCTGTGGATCCCGGTCATCGTCATCGGCACGGCGGGGACCGCCAGCATGATCCGGCGCCTGCGCGCCAATCTCCTCGACGAACTGCAAAAGCAATACGTCGTCACGGCCCGCGCCAAGGGCCTGCACCCGATGAAAGTCCTGTTCAAGTACCCGCTGCGCATGTCGCTCAACCCATTCATCTCGGATATCGGTTCGCTGCTACCGCATGTCATCTCGGGAGCGGCGGTCGTCTCGATCGTCATGTCGTTGCCGACCACCGGCCCGATGCTGCTCGACGCGCTGCGCAGCCAGGACATGTTTCTCGCCGGCTCGTTCCTGATGTTCATGGCGTTCCTGACGGTGATCGGGGTCTTCGTGTCGGATTTGGCGCTGGCGGTGCTCGATCCGCGGATTCGCCTGCAGGCGGGGCGCTCGCAGTGAGCGAAATCGGCCTCACCGCGGGTCCGGCGCCGCCCGAGAAGGCGCGCAGCGCGGCGGCCGATTCGGGCGGGCCGATGGTGCATTACGTATCCTCGGCGCCGTTCGATCCCTATGCGGTCGATGCCATGACCCCGGCGCAGGAGCGCTTCTACCGCGCCCCGCCGGTGCTGCTGATGTGGTGGCGCCTGCGGCGGCACCGGGTCGCTGTCTTCTCAGGAGGGCTGCTGCTCGCGTTTTATGTGATCATCCTGTTCTGCGAGTTGCTCGCGCCCTATGCGCTCGACAGCCGCCATACCGACTTCATCTATGCGCCGCCGCAGCGCCTGCACCTGTTCGATAACGGCCGCCCCACCTGGCCTTATGTCAACGGCTACCGCTACCATCTCGACATGACCAATCTGCGCCGGGTCTACACGCCCGACCCGGCCAAGCGCCAGACGCTCACGTTCTTTTGCCGTGGCGACAATTACCATCACTGGGGCCTCATCCCGGGCGATTTCCACCTGGTCTGCCCGGCGCAGGGAGGCCAGCTGTTCTTGTTCGGCACCGACCGGCTCGGCCGCGATATGCTGTCGCGCATCATTTATGGTGCGCGGATCTCGCTGACCGTCGGCCTGATCGGTGTGACGATCAGCTTCACCCTCGGTATCGTGATCGGCGGTATCGCGGGGTATTACGGCGGCTGGACGGATATGTTCATCCAGCGCTTCATCGAGGTCATCCAGTCCTTCCCGCATCTGCCGTTGTGGATGGCCCTGTCGGCGGTGCTCCCGGTGACCTGGAGCCCGATCCTTGTCTATTTCGGCATCACCATCATTCTCGGGATGATCGAGTGGACGCACCTTGCCCGCGCCGTCCGCTCAAAGCTCTTGTCGTTGCGCGAGGAGGATTTCTGCACCGCCGCGGTGCTGATGGGGGCGAGTCCGGCGCGGATCATCGGGCGGCATCTGCTGCCGAGCTTTATGAGCCACCTGATCGCCTCGGCGACCCTGATCATCCCCGGCATGATTCTCGGCGAGACGGCGCTGTCCTTCCTGGGGCTCGGGTTGCGCCCGCCGATCACCAGCTGGGGGGTGCTGCTGAACGAGGCTCAGAACATCAGCGTCGTCGCGCTGTACCCCTGGCTGATGCTGCCGGTGATCCCGGTCATTCTCACGGTGCTCGCCTTCAATTTTCTCGGCGACGGGCTGCGCGACGCGGCCGACCCGTATCACTGAGCCGCGCCAAATCGTTAGCGGGGATCCGCCGACACAATTCGGCGGCCATTCCAGGGCAGGCTAGATCATCGTTAGCTCCAGGGAGAACGCGCCATGCACGAAAAGATCATCGATATCCCGACCGCCGACGGGCGGATGGAGACCTTCATCACCCATCCGGATGACGGTGGGCCGTTCGCTCCGGTCGTCATCTACATGGATGTCTGGGGCCTGCGCGAGGAGCTTTACGACATCGCCCGCAAGGTGGCGGTGGTCGGTTATTACGTGATGCTGCCGGACCTTTATTACCGCCAGGGCCGGATCCGGCACAAATGGCGCGACGCCGAGGGCCGGATGATCTCGATGCACAAGCTCGATCCCGAGCGCCAGGCGCAGGTCCGCGCACCGCTGCAGCAATTGTCGGACGCTATGGTGGTCGCCGATAGCGGCGCGCTTCTCGATTTCATCGATCGGGGCGAGCCGGTGCGGCGGGGCCCCGTCGGCTCGATCGGCTACTGCATGGGCGGGCGCCACGTGATCTGCGTCGCCGCTTCCTATCCCAAGCGCTTCGTCGCCGCGGCGAGCCTGCACGGGACCCAGCTCGTCTCCGACCGCGAGGAATCGCCGCACCGCCTGGCCGGGCGGCTGCGCGGCGAACTCTATTGCGGCTTCGCCGAGAAGGACCCCAATGCGACGCCGCCGATCCGGGCTGCGCTCGGCGACGCGTTCGCGGGCTGCGCGGTCGAATATCGCCCCGAACTGCACGCCGGCGCTGAGCACGGCTACGCTCTGCCCGATCGCGACATTCACGACAAGGCCGCCGCCAACCGCGACTGGGAACTGATTTTTGCGATGTTCCGGCGCCAGCTTTCGGCGCCATAGCAATCCAGAGACAGCCCGGATCAGGGCTGCAGGATCAGGCCCTCATGGGCGACGATCGTCCCGGGGCGGGCCTTGGCCGCTTCGGCGGCGACCTGATCCATGAAAATGTCGTCATGGTCGGGGTCATGGTGGAACAGGACCAGGGTCTTGACCTGCGCGGCATTCGCCAGGCGTACGCCCTCCTGCCAGGTCGAATGCCCCCAGTTCTTGTGCGCCGGATATTCGTCGTCGGTATAGGTACAGTCGTAGATCATGATGTCGGCTCGGTCCACGAGCTGCAGGACGTTGCGGTCGAGCCGCCCGATCTCGTGCTCGGTATCGGTGATGTAGGCGATGGCCTTGCCCTTGTACTCCAGCCGATAGCCGGTTGCGCGGTTCGGGTGATTGAGCAACCCGGTGCGCAGCGTGATGCCGGGGTGCGGCGCCAGCGCGTCGCCGGCGGAAAAATCGTGGAATTCGAGCTTGGCGTTAAAGATGTCGATCGGGACCGGGAACAGCGGCGGCGTCATCATCTTGCCGAGCACCGCCTCGATGCCGGTATCGGGCTTTAAATGACCGGCCCAGACGCGGATGCGGTTGCGCGCATCGTAGCACGGCGCGAAGAACGGCAGGCCGTGGCAATGGTCGAGGTGGGTGTGGGTGTAGAACAGATCGAAGTCGCGCGGATGCCCGCCTTTGATCAGTTCGTCGCCAAGCAACCGCACCCCCGAGCCGCTGTCGAAGATGAATAGCTGCTCGCCGCAGCGCATCTCGACGCAGGAGGTATTGCCGCCGTAGCGCACGGTTTGCGGGCCGGGACAGGCGATGCTGCCGCGCACGCCCCAAAACCGAACCATCATATCCGGGTTGACCAACGACCGGCTCCCCTCGCGCTCTCCCGCACTCATTAAATAAAATAATTACGAAGAACAATCGGTAACAGCAGATCGCGGCCCGAGCGTTCCGGGATTGATAGTTCGCAACGATTTTACCATAACCGGTTGTTAACCACATCGGCGTTATGACGAGGCCCAACGCTCAGCCAATGGGAGAGCCCCCCGTGATCTCCGAAACCGAGTATGCCAGGGCCGTCGCCGAATTTCTGCGCAAGCGAAGCATCACCCGCTGCCCGACCGCCTGCGTCGTGCCGACACGCGCCAGCGTCACCGAGGCGGACCGCGCCGCCTTGCGCGACCACGACGCGGCGCGCGAAGCCGCGCGGCAGGCTAAATTGCACAATTATCAGCAGATTCTCGCGTTATAGGGGCCTCTATCAGCGTCCCTCATAGCGCGGTTTGCGCCGCTCCTTATACGCGCAGACGCCCTCCTCGGCGTCCGCGCTGTTACCTGCCGCGGCGAGCGCGGCCCCGAATCGGGCAGCAAGCTCGGCCGGGCCCTTCGACACCCCGTGGCCGTTGACGAAGCGCTTCATCGTCGCCAGCGCCAGCGGCGCCGGATCGATCGCTTCCCTGGCCATGCCTGGCGCCTCATCGATTTGCGTTCCGTTAGCAACGAATCGGTTCGCCCGCCCGCCCGACAGGCGCGCTCGGCCGTCATCGGCTCGCCCAGCCCCATCATGCGACGAATCCTCTGATGGGTTTCGCTGCGCTCAACCCATCCTACGCCCGCATCCCAATTCTCGTAGGATGGGCTGAGCGGAGCGAAGCCGATCACCGCGCCAACTGGCACCGCGCCGCCACGCGGGTCTATAGTCCGCGCGGGCCGAGCCGGAGAAGAGAATGAACCTGTTCAAGGAACACGGCGTTCGCGAATACGCCGCCGCCGCCGCGCAGATCCCGGTCATCGATTTCGGCCCGCTCTTCGCCGGCGACCCGGGCGCTCTCCGGCGCATCGCCGCCGAAGCGCGCCACGCCTGCGAGAATGTCGGGTTTTTTTATGCGCTCAATCACGGCGTGCCGGATGCGCTGATCGATCGCGCCTTTGCCGCCTCGCGGCAATTCCATGCCTTGCCGCTCACCGACAAGCTGAAGCTGCACCTCAACGAGAACAACATCGGTTATCTGCCGATCAACGCCTCGGTGCAGGGCGCATCGACGGTGCACAAGGCGACCCGTCCAAACCAGAACGAAAGCTTCTTCGTTAGTCACGATCGCGGGCCTGACCATCCCGATGTGATCGCCGGCACGCCGTTGCGCGGCCGCAACCAGTGGCCGCCCCCGGAAATTGACGGCATGCCTGAAATGCGCCGCGACATGATGGCGTATTTCCACGCGCTGGGTGCGATGTGCGACCGGATGCTGCCGGTCTTTGCCGTGGCGCTCGACATGCCGGCCGATTTTTTCGCGCCATTCTTCGCCAACGAGGGCCATGCCAATCTGCGCTTCCTGCATTATCCGCCGCAGGATGGGGACGACGACAATCTGTTCGGCCAGGCGCCGCACACCGACAACAGTTTCATGACCGCGCTGGCGCGCACCGACGTGCCGGGGCTCGCGGTGCGTCTACCCTCGGGCGAATGGTTCGCGCCGCCGGTCATCCCCGGCACCTTCCTGATCAATCTCGGCAACATGATGCGGCGCTGGTCGAACGACCGCTTTCTGTCGACCCCGCACGGCGTGCTCAACGATTCCGGCGCCGACCGGTATTCGATCGCCTATTTCCACAGCCCGAACCCGGACAGCGTGATCGGATGCCTGCCGAGCTGCGTCGGCGCCGACAATCCGGCGCGCTATCCGCCGGCGGTCTACCGCGACCTGGTGCTCGCGTTTTACCGGGCCAATTATTTCCACCAGAAAGGCCACCATTCCGAGGCGGCCGCGCTGGCCGGCGCGGCAGCTGAATAGGCGGATCACGATGTTCGATCTCGATCGCTTCATTGCCGATTGCCGCGCCGCGGTGCGCGAGGATTCGACCCACAACGCGGCGCGCGAGGTGCTGGCGCGCGCCAACGCGGACCCCGCAGCGATCCTCGCGGCGCTCGGCGAGCCCACGCGGGCCGCGGTGACGCCGCTCTACAAATCGCCCGAACTGACGATCCTCAACGTCGTCTGGGGCAAGCGGATGACGATCATGCCGCACGACCACCGGATGTGGGCGGTGATCGGGGTCTATACCGGACGCGAGGACAACATCCTCTGGCGCCGCCTGCCGGGCGAGGCGGGCGGCCTGATCGAGGCTGCGGGGGCGAAGTCGCTTGGCGAGCGCTGCGCCGAGCCTTTGGGACGCGAGATCATCCATTCGGTGACCAACCCGCTGGGCCGCCTGACGGGCGCGATCCATGTCTACGGCGGAGATTTCTACGGCGTCGAGCGCACCGAATGGGACCCCGAGACCCTGCTCCAACGGCCATACGATTTCGAATTGCACCGACGGATGTTCGAGGAAGCCAACGCGTGAGCCTCACGGTCTTCGCGCTGACCTGCGGCTACCTCGAGGGCGAGCTCTCCTATCTGATGGAGGGCGGGGAGGGCCGGATCCGGCTGCCGATCCCGTCCTATCTGATCGAGCACCCGAAAGGCACCGCGCTGTTCGATACCGGCATGCACCTGGACTGCCAGCACGAC
>CAYMRQ010000032.1:0-5679 GCA_964392845.1 uncultured Rhizobium sp. | reverse complement strand
TGCGCCGCGGGTGTACGCAGTGCCGTCGCCTGTGAAGTCGCCGCCATGCTCGGCCGAGCGCCGGTGTGCGGTGACCAGGATACCCACGCCCGAACTGTCCACAAACGGCACTCCCGCCAGGTCGACCACGACCCGGCGGTCCGGGTCGGCGCCCGCATCGCCGGGCTCTTCGCCTTCGACTTCAGCCCAGGCGAGGAGATCAGCGCCCGCCTCGCCGCGCTCGGCCGCGACCCGGCGAAAATCGACCTGATCATCAACTCGCATTTTCATTTCGACCATGTCGGCGGCAACGCGCAGATCCCGAACGCGACGCTGCTGGTGCAGCGCCGCGAGTGGGACGCCGGCATGGATGCGGACATCGCCGCCAAACGCGGCTTCAACCCGCGCGATTTCGATCTCGGCCACAAATTGCGCCTCGTCGATGGCGAGCACGATGTGTTCGGCGACGGCTCGGTCGTCTGCCTGCCAACCCACGGCCACACCCCGGGGCACCAATCGTTGAAGCTGCGCCTTGCTGGCGGGGATGTCGTGCTGGCCTCCGATTCCTGCTATTTCTGCCGCACCTTGCGCGAGCGGCGCCTGCCGCGCTTCGTGCATGACCGCGACGCGATGCACGCCTCGCTCGACCGCCTCGCCGCGCTCGAAAAGAACGGGGCGCGCATCTTTTTCGGCCACGACCCGGAATTCTGGGCGACCGTGCCGCAGGCCCCGACGCCACTCGCTTGACGCTCGATCCGATTTACCAGATCAGAGGCGTACGGTAAGCGCCAAATTCGCAGTCTCCCGTGACTATCGGTACGCGATCCGCCAGCGATTGCGCAATCAAGAGGCGATCGAACGGGTCACGATGGAGATGCGGCAGGGTTTCCAGCATGCGCAGATGAGCGAGGGTAATACCAAGCACCGTGAACCCTTCGTCGCGGACCACGGTCTCCAAATCATGCGGGAAGTTCAGCTTTCCCAGCGAACGCTTTATTGTGAGTTCCCACAGCGTCCCGATCCCGATCAATACCTCGTTGCCGGGATCGGCGACGGCATGACGCGCCGGGGTGCTGAGAGCGGACGAGCCGGTCAGCCACCATAAGAACGCGTGGGCATCGAGGAGCAGGCGCATTACCAGCGTTCGAAATCATCGATCTCCCCGTCGGAGAATTCGAAATCGGGCGAAATCCAAATCTGGCCCTTCAGGCGGCCGGGGACCCGGGGCTCGGCTTTTTTGGGCACCGGAACAAGCCGGACGAGCGGCTTGCCGTTGCGGCCGATAATGACATCCTCGCCGGCAAGGGCGCGCTCCACGAGCCGCGAGAGCGTGGTCTTGGCTTGATGCATATTGACGATTTCGCTCATGCGGCCTCCTTAGCTAGGCTAGCTAATTAGATGGTGATTTGATCGACTGGTCAAGCGGCGATACTCCGTAGACGCCCGGCCCTGCCGGGCGTAGGGTCCGGGCCATGGTCTGGGCGGTCACTCGCGCGCCCTACGCGTCACATCCGGAGAGCAGCCGCGGCCGGCTCCACCCTGAGCCGGAGCATGATATGCGCTCGCCGTTTCAGCGCGACCGCGACCGCATCATCCATTCGACCGCGTTTCGCCGGCTGATGCACAAGACCCAGGTCTTTGTCTATCACGAGGGCGACCATTTCCGCACGCGTCTCACCCACAGCCTCGAAGTCGCGCAGATCGCCCGCACGATCGCCCGCGCGCTCGGCCTCGACGAGGACCTCGCCGAGGCGGTCGGGCTGGCCCATGACCTCGGGCACACCCCGTTCGGCCATGCCGGCGAAGAGGCGCTTAACGCCGAGATGGCGCCATTCGGCGGCTTTACCCACAACGACCACACCCTGCGCATCCTGACCCGCCTCGAACATGGCTACGCCGAGTTCGACGGGCTCAATTTGACGTGGGAAACCCTGGAGGGCACCGCCAAGCATAACGGCCCGCTCGTCGGGCCCGGCATCGAGCGGCCGGTGCCGCCCTCGATCGCCGAATATGACCGGCGGCACAAGCTGGCGCTCGATACCTTTGCCGGGCCCGAGGCGCAGATCGCCGCGCTCGCCGACGACATCGCGTACAACAATCACGACATCGACGACGGGTTGCACGCCGGCCTCTTCGCCGTCGCCGATCTCGCCGAGGTGCCGCTCGTCGGTCCGGTGTTCGGCGAGGTCGCCCGGCGCTATCCCGGACTTGATCAGTCCCGGCTGATCCATGAGTCGATTCGCCGGGTGATCGATCGCATGGTGCGCGACCTCGTCGCCGAAACCAGTAGGAGGCTCGTCGAGAGCGGCGTCAAGACGGTCGACGAGGTGCGTCAGCTCGGGGAACCGATCGCGGCTTTTTCGCAGGAGATGCGCAACCACGACCGGGCGCTCAAGCGGTTCCTCCACGAGCGGATGTACCGGCACTACCGGGTTAACCGCATGAGTTCAAAAGCCCGCCGGATCGTGCGCGAGCTGTTCCAGCTGTTCCTCGCCGAGCCCGAATGCCTGCCCGGCGAGTGGCGCGCACTGACCCGCGACAACAAGTCCGAGACCGCGCGGATCGTCGCCGATTACCTCGCCCTGATGACCGACCGATTCGCACTCGACGAGCACCGCCGGTTGTTCGATACCTACGCCCCGGTATGACGAACATCCGATGAGCAATATTTTCGGCGATTTCCGCCGGCTGGTTGTTGCCGCGCTCGACGATCTGGTGGCCGAGGGCGCGCTGCCGCCGGGGCTCGATTTTGGCCGCATCGCGATCGAGCCGCCGCGCGATCCCACGCATGGCGATCTCGCCACCAACGCGGCGATGGTGCTGGCCGGCGCCGTCAAGGAGAACCCGATGGCGCTCGCCGAGCGGATCGGCGCGGCGCTCGGGCGCCACGAGCTGACGAGCGGCGATTACCGCGGCGGCGGCTTTACGGTCGCGGCGGCGCGGCCGGGCTTTCTCAACATCCGGCTCGATCCCTCGGTGTGGCATGCGCAGCTGCGCGCGATCCTCCAGGCCGGGGCCGCTTACGGCGATTCGGCGATTGGCAATGGCGAGAAGGTCAATATCGAATTCGTCTCGGCCAACCCGACCGGGCCGATGCATGTCGGCCACGGACGGGGCGCCATGGTCGGCGATGCCTTGGCTGCGCTCCTTGCCAAGGCCGGCTTCGCGGTGCATCGCGAATATTACATCAACGATGCCGGCGCCCAGGTCGACGTGCTGGCGCGTTCCGCCCATCTGCGCTACCGCGAGGCGCTGGGCGACGATATCGGCGCGATCCCCGAGGGGTTTTATCCCGGCGAATATCTCGCCGCGACCGGCCGCGCGCTCGCCGAGCGCGACGGCGAGCGCTGGCTCGGCCGTCCCGAGGCGGAGTGGCTGGACCCGGTGCGCGAGTTTGCCGTCAACGAGATGGTGCATCTGATCCGCGCCGATCTGGCGGCGCTCGGGGTCGGCTTCGATGCCTTCGTCGCCGAGCGCGAACTGGTCGCTAGCGGGGCTGTCGATGCCGTCCTGGCGACGCTCACCGAGCGCGGGCTGATCTACGAGGGCGTCCTCGAGCCGCCCAGAGGGAAGTTGCCCGACGATTGGGAGCCCCGCCCGCAGACCCTGTTCCGGGCGACGCAATTCGGCGACGAGGTCGACCGGCCGCTCAGGAAATCGGACGGGTCGTGGACCTATTTTGCCGCCGACATCGCCTATCACCACGACAAGTTCCGTCGCGGCTTCAAGAATTTGATCGACGTGTGGGGGGCCGACCACGGCGGCTACGTCAAGCGCATGCGGGCGGCGGTTGAGGCACTGAGCGGGGGTGAGGCCGCGCTCGATGTCAAGCTCATCCAGCTGGTGCAGCTGTTCGACAGGGGCGTGCCGGTGCGCATGTCGAAGCGCGCCGGCACCTTTGTCACCATGCGCGAGGTGGTGGACGAGGTCGGCAAGGACGCCTTCCGCTTCATCATGCTGACCCGCAAGAACGACCAGACCCTCGAATTCGACTTCGCCAGGGTTACCGAGCAGTCGAAGGACAACCCGGTCTTCTACGTGCAATACGCGCATGCGCGCGCCGCTTCGGTGATGCGCCACGCGGCGGCGCAATTGCCGCCCGCGCGCCTCGGCGACGCGGCGTTGTCGGCGGCGCGGCTCGACCGCCTCGCCGACCCGCTCGAGCTCGCGCTGATCCGGCTGTTGGCGAGCTGGCCGCGCATCGTCGAAAGCGCCGCCGAGGCCCATGAGCCGCACCGCATCGCCTTTTTCCTGCAGGATGTGGCGGCGCAATTCCACCTGTTATGGACCACGGGCAAGGACGAGGCGACGCTGCGTTTCCTCAATGCGGCGGATCCGGATTTGACCTGCGCTCGCCTTGCGCTGGTGCGGGCGGTTGCGCTCGTCATCGCCTCGGGGCTGGCCGTCTTCGGGGTCGAACCGGTCGAGGAGATGTAACCAATGCGGCAGAATTTCAGCCAGTTCCGTGACCACAACGAAGGCCTTGAACTGGTCGGCGAGGATCGCGCCGACGAGTTCTCCCGCCCAGACCGCCGGTTGCCGGCGATGCTGCTGACGGTGCTCGCGATGGCGCTGTTCGCCGGCGGGTTGTGGTTCGCCTATGTCCAGGGCACCCGCCATCCGGCAGTGACCGCGCAGGGCGACGGGGTTCCGCTGATCCGCGCCGATGAGCGCCCGACCAAGGTCAAGCCGGACCAGCCGGGCGGCATGACCATCCCCGATCAGAACGTCTCGCTCTACAACGAGAAGCCGGGCGGCGCGCAGGTCGAAAAGCTGCTGCCCGCTCCGGAACAGCCGATGCCGCGCCCGGGCCCCGGCGCCAGCCAGGCAGCCTCGCCTGCGGCGCCCTCCGCGCCCGCGACACCGCAAGCGGCGCGCCCGGCCAGTCCACCCACGGCAACGTCCCCGCAGGCGCCGGCTCAGCCGGCTGCCAAGGCAGCGGCAAAGGTCGCGCCGCCGCATTCAAAACAGGCCGCGCCGACGCCGACGGCAGCGCCGCCAGCCGGCAAGGCATCGCCGGTTCAGGTCCAGCTCGCCTCGCTGCGCAGCCCGGAGGCCGCCCGCGAGGATTGGGCCCGGCTGAAGCGCGACAACCCCGATCTGCTGGGCAAGCTTACCGCCGTGGCGGTCCGGACCGATCTCGGCGACAGGGGCATCTACTATCGCATCCTGGCCGGCTCGTTTGGCGATGCGGCGGCGGCCCAACGGCTGTGCAGCGAGATGAAGCGGCGCAATCTCGGGTGCGTTCTTGCGCGATGAGCCGACCGGACCGGACGCTAGGCTGCCGCGCGCGATTGTCCTGGGCTGCGCCGGCGAGCATTTGAACCCGGAGGAGGGCGGTTTCTTCGCCGCCGCGGACCCGCTCGGCTTCGTCCTGTTTCGGCGCAATTGCCGGACCCGCGATCAGCTGCGCGAGCTGGTCGCCGAATTGCGCCGGTGTGTCGGGCGGGCAGATGCGCCGGTGCTGGTCGATCAGGAGGGCGGCCGGGTTGCCCGGCTGCGGCCGCCGGAATGGCCGGCCTACCCGGCGGCGGCGCAGATCGCCGCATTGTCGGACCCGCTCGCCGCGGAAGCGGCCCGGCTTGGCGCCCGGCTGATTGCCGACGATCTGGCCGGGGCGGGCATCACCATCGATTGCGCCCCGGTGCTCGACCTGCCGGTGCACGGGGCCGACCCAGTGATCGGCGACCGCGCGCTGGC
>CAYMRQ010000031.1:0-29930 GCA_964392845.1 uncultured Rhizobium sp. | reverse complement strand
TGAGGCCGCACGGGCTGTGGTACCCGGTGGACGTCTCGACCAGCGCGCAGGCGACGCTCGGCGGCATGGCCGGCAACAACAGCTGCGGCTCGCGCTCGATCCGCTACGGCAACATGGTGCACAACGTGCGCGCGATCGACGCGATCCTGGCTGACGGGACCCAAGCGCATTTCGCCGAGATGCCCGGCAATTTCGGCCCAACCGAACGCGGCGGGGAGATTGCGCCCGAGCGCTATCGCGATCTCGTCCGCGACATGCGCGCGCTCTATCGCCGCGAGAAGGACGAAATCGAGCGCCGCTTCCCGAAGGTCCAGCGCCGGGTCGGCGGCTACAACATCGACATGATCGGGCCCAATGGAGCTGAATCGGGCCACAACATGGCCCATCTGCTGGTCGGCTCGGAAGGCACCCTCGCCTTCTTTACCGAGATCGAGCTCGACCTCCAGCCGATCCCCGCGCACCGGGTCCTCGGCATCTGCCATTTCCCGAGCTTCTACAAGGCGATGGAGGCGGCCCAGCACGTCGTCAAGCTGGGCCCCGCCGGCGTCGAGTTGGTCGACCGCACGATGATCGAGCTGGCCCGCGACAACCCGGTGTTCCGCCCGGTCGTCGAGCGCTTTGTCCGGGGCGAGCCAGAGGCGATCCTGTTGACCGAATTCGCCGGCGACGACCCGGCGGAAAACCTGCGCCGGCTGAAAGCCCTGGTCGAGCTGATGGGCGATCTGGGCTTCCCCGGCGCCGTCATCGAGGCGACCGACCCGGCCTTCCAGAGCGCGGTGTGGAACGTGCGCAAGGAAGGCCTCAACATCATGATGTCGATGAAGGGCGACGGAAAGCCGGTCTCGTTCATCGAGGATTGCGCGGTGCGGCTCGAGGATCTGGCGGAATACACCGACCGGCTGACCCGGGTCTTCGAGAAGCACGGCACCGTCGGCACCTGGTACGCGCACGCCTCGGTCGGCTGCCTGCATGTCCGGCCGGTGCTGAATTTGAAGCTGGAGCTCGACGCCAAGAAGATGCGGGCGATCGCCGAGGAAGCCTTCGCGATGGTGCGCGAATACAAGGGCTCGCACTCGGGCGAGCACGGCGACGGGCTGGTGCGTTCCGAGCATCATGAGGCGATGTTCGGCCCGCGCATCGTCCGCGCCTTCGAGGAGGTCAAGGACACCTTCGACCCGACGGGCCTGTTCAACCCGGGCAAGATCGTGCGGCCCTCCAAGATGGACGACCGCAGCCTATTCCGCTTCAAGCCGGGCTACCGGCAACTGCCGCTCGACAGCGCGCTCGACTGGTCGGAATGGGGCAGCTTCGCCAGCGCCGTCGAGATGTGCAACAACAACGGCGCCTGCCGCAAATCCGATCCCGGCGTGATGTGCCCGTCCTATCGCGCCACCGGCGACGAGCAGCACCTGACGCGCGGCCGCGCCAACACCCTGCGCCTGGCGCTCTCGGGTCAGCTCGGGCCCGACGCGCTCGTCTCGGAGGAGATGCGCGAGACGATGGCGCTGTGCGTCTCGTGCAAGGGCTGCCGGCGCGAATGCCCGACCGGCGTCGACATGGCGCGCATGAAGATCGAGTTCCTGCACCACTACCAGAAGCGCCATGGGCTCTCGGCGCGCGACCGGCTGGTCGCCTATCTGCCGCGCTATGCGCCCTATGCCGCGCGGTTGGCGGCGCTCTTCAACCTGCGCAACCGGGTGCCGGTGCTCGCCGCGCTCGGCGAGCGCCTCTTCGGGTTGAGCGCGCGACGCCGGTTGCCGGAATGGTCGTCGCGCCCCTATTGCGGCAGCACCGACCCCGGGCCCGCTGGCGGGCGCGAGGTCATTCTGCTGGTCGACACCTTCAACCGGTATTTCGAGCCCGAAAACGCCTTCGCCGCCGAGCGGGTGCTGGCGCGCGCCGGGTATCGGGTGACGACGCCCGAGCCGGCGGTCGGCCGGCCACTCTGCTGCGGCCGTACCTTTCTGGCGGCCGGGCTGGTCGACGAGGCGCGGCACGAGGCGCGCCGCATGCTCGACGCGCTGGCCCCGGCGATCGCCGCCGGCACCCCGATCGTCGGGCTCGAACCGGCCTGCCTGTTGACGCTGCGCGACGAGTTCCCGGCGATATTGCCCGGCGCGGCGGCCCAGGCACTCGCCGCCCACGCCCAGCTCTTCGAGGAATTCGTCGCCAGCGAACGGGAGGCGGGGCGCTTCAGGCTGCCGCTTACGGCGATGCCGGGCCGGACCGCGCTCTTGCACGGGCATTGCCACCAGAAGGCGTTCGGCGCCGCCGGCGCGGCCGCCGCAACCTTGCAGCTGATCCCGGAACTCACGGTCGAGACCTTTGATTCGACCTGTTGCGGCATGGCCGGCTCGTTCGGCCTCGAAGCCGAGCATTACGAAATGTCGATGAAGATCGGCGAATTGGGGGTGTTGCCCAAGATGCGCGCGGCGCCGCCCGATACGCTGCTCGCCGCCTGCGGCACCAGCTGCCGCCACCAGATCGCCGACGGCGCCGGGCGCGACGCGCGGCACATCGTGCGGATCCTCGATGAAGCGTCGACTCCGGTCTAGGATCCTGCTCGGCGCCGATCCCGCCATGCCGGTTCGATCGATTCTTGTCTACGTCACCAGCGATGTCGACAACGCGCTCGGCGAGAACGTCCTGAAGCTGCCGCTGCTGCTGGCGCTCGATCAGGCGTTTCCGGGAGCGCGGATCGCCTGGGTCCCGGGGACGAGCGGCGCTTTCCACCTGCGCGATCAGCTGGCGCCGATGGTCGGCGGGCGGATCGACGAGTTCATCACCGATCTCGCCATCCCGACCGATCCGCGCGCCGCGCTATTCGTAGCATTGCGCCATGGGCATCCGATCCTCGACCGCCATTTCGACCTGATCGTCGATACCCAGCGCTATCTCGGGCGCACGCTGTTCCTGCGGCGCATTCCGCACCAACGCTTCATCAGCGGCACCTGGCGCTATGTGTTGTCGAACGCGCGGCCGCCGCGCCCTCTGAAGCGGCGCCCGCCGCGCCTCATCGACAAGCTCCTCGGCCTCGCCGCGGCGGCGGCCGGGCAGCCGATCGCCGTGCCGAACCCGTTCCCGTTGCCGCAAGCGTGGCGGGTTCGCGCGGCGGAACTCCTGCCGGCCGGGCCGGTCTATGTCGGCCTGTCGCCCGGCGCTGGCAACCAGGAGACCGGCAAGTGCTGGCCGCTCGATTCATTTGTTGCCCTGGCTCGAACGCAGGTCGAGCGCGGGCGGGTGCCGGTGTTTCTGCTCGGCCCGGAGGAGAGCGGCTGGCACACTCCGCTGCATGGGGCGGTGCCGCAGGCGCTGTTTCCGGAGCAACGCAACGCGGCCGCGGCGCCGGGTGGGATCGGCGGGCCATGCCTCGTCGCCGCGCTGGGCGAACATCTGTCGGTTGCCGTGGCGAACTGCTCCGGGACCGGGCACCTCTTGGCCGCCGGCGGGGCGCCGATGGTGTCGCTCTATGGCCCGACCCGCCCGGAAAAATACGCGCCGTTTGCCCGGGCGTTGATCTGCCTGAAGGCCCAGGATTACGGTTCTGACCGGACCCGCGCGATTCCGCTCGACGCCGTCCAGGCGGCGGTCGAGCATCAGGTGACGGTCGGCCCCGCTGCCGGCGGCATGCCGGAGGCAAAAGACGGCGAGACAAATGCCCTTGCTGGTGCCGATTTCGGTCGGTGAGCTGCTCGACAAGATCAGCATCCTCGAAATCAAGGCCGCGGCGATCAGCGACCCGGCAAAGCATGCCAATTTGATGCGCGAACTCGCCGCGCTCGATGCGGTGCGCCGGCGCGAGATCGCCGCGGTGGCGGAATTGCCGGCGCTCTACGCCGAGCTCAAATCCGTCAATCTGGCCCTCTGGCAGATCGAGGACGAGATCCGCGAGCACGAGCGCGACGGGCAATTCGACGACCGCTTTATCGAGCTCGCCCGCAGCGTCTACCGCAACAATGATCGCCGCGCATTGGTCAAGCGCCGCATCAACCAATTGACCGGCTCGGAGCTCGTCGAGGAAAAATCGTATGTTTGACGAGGCTTACGTTTGACCGGGCTCAATACGATTTTCCCGGCGGATAGGTGGGGTATTTCGGCAGCGCGGGGTTCATGTAGTCCCAGGGCTGGGCGCTCTTGACGAAGATGTCTGCTTCGGCGCGAAACCCGCTCGGGTCGTCGAGCGTGCCGACCCGAATGCCGACGATATCGGGCCGGGTCGACACCTGGACATAAAGCGGCGAGCCGCAATCGCCGCAGAACACCCGGGTGATCTCGTTGCCGGCGTCCGACTTGCCGACATAGCGCCTGGGCGTGCCCCGGGTGATCTGGAACCCGGCGGCCGGCACGCGTATCGCGGCGATATAGGCGGTGCCGCTCGAGCGCTGGCAATCGCGGCAATGGCAGTGCAGCGAAAACACCGGATCGCCCGCCGATTCATAGCGCACCGCACCGCACAGACACCCTCCCGTTCGCACTGCTGCCATCGCCACCTCCCTCGCCGGAACGCCATGAAATGATCCCGCGCCAACGCGCCCGCGGCAAGCGCCTGCTTGCGCCGGCTCACGGCGACTGGGCATGATCGGGCGAGGGGATGAGCTATGCCGAACGCGACCGAGCGGGCGGACGAGATCGGGGAGGCGACAGGCGGCGGTGGTCCTGCGCCCGCTGCCGCGGCGACGTTTCCGGCCGACCCGACAGCCTTCTCCGGCAAGGCCAGGGATCTCCAGGCCTTGCGCGATTCGTTGGTCGATGCCGCCACAGTCAGCGGCGGGCTGTGGCTGAGCTATCTATTCGTGTTCTTCTATCTCGCGATCGCGGCGGGCGGGGTCAGCCACCGCGACATGTTCTTCGAGAACCCGGTCAAGCTGCCCTTTCTCAACGTCGATCTGCCGCTGATCGGCTTTTTCGTGCTGGGGCCGGCCCTCTTCCTGATCGTCCACGCCTACACCTTGCTGCATTACGTGCTGCTTGCCGGCAAAATCGGCGCCTTCCATGCCGAGCTTCAGGAACAGATCCCCGACCGGGACACGAGCGCCCGCCTACGCCGGCAATTGCCGAGCAACGTCTTCGTGCAATTCCTCGCCGGGCCGCGCGAAGTCCGCACCGGCGCAATGGGGTTCATGCTGCGGCTGATCGCGCAGATCACCCTGGTTGCCGGACCGATCGCGCTGCTGGTGTTTTTCCAGCTCCAGTTCCTACCTTACCACTACGAGGCTATTTCGTGGTGGCAGCGGCTCGCCGTTGTCGCCGACCTCGTCCTGCTGTGGGTTTTGTGGCCTTCGGTCGCGCGCAGCTCGCCCACATCTCTCCGATGGTACTTCCGCCGCGGCAAGGTCGCGGCGGGGCTGCTGGCGAGTTTGCTTCCAGTGTTGCTGGTGTTCACCGTCGCCACCTTCCCCGGCGAGTGGCTCGAAGAAACCCTTCCAGAGCTGCGGTTCGTCCCGACCTCATGGGATTTGAGCGAAAGGGCCTCACCGCACGAATTGCTGGTTGCGGGCAAGGTCGATTTCGTCGCGCGGCGGCCAAAGAGCCTGTGGTCCAACCGGCTGGTCCTGCCGGGGATAGAAGTGATCGATCATGCAAAACTGGACACCGAGGTCAAAATTTCGGCTCTCCCCCTGACGGTCTCGTTGAGGGGGCGCCACCTCGAAGGCGCCGTGCTGCCCGGGGCCGTCTTGAGGAAAGTGGATTTCACCGGTGCGCGGCTTACGGATGCCGTGCTCAGGAATGCCGACTTGCGGGAAGCGAAGTTTGGCTGCGATGAAACTGGCTCTGGGCGAAAGTGCGCGGACCTTCGCGGCGCGTTGCTCGATAACGCGCAGCTCCAGGGCGCGATACTCGCGTTCGCCCAGCTTCAGGGCGCATCGTTCAATGGGGCGCAGTTTCAGGGTGCGTGGCTGGCGGGAGCCCAGCTTCAGGGTGCATCGTCCTTTTTTGCCGCGTTTGAGGGTGCATCGTTCGAAACCGCTGAGCTTCAGGGCGCGACGCTCGCCGGCGCGCGGCTTCAGGGAGCAGTGTTCTACGGCGCGCAGCTTCAGGGTGCGATGTTCAACGGTGCGCAGCTTCAGGGTGCGATGCTCAGCGGTGCGCAGCTAAAAGGTGCGTCGCTTGCGCACGTATTCGTCTGGAGAGCCGATACACAAAACACGAACGCGGCGGGCGCCCTCGTCATCGCGCCCGAGATGGGGCCGAGATACAGCGACGAAAATTGCCCGGAGTCATGCGAGTGGTCCGCCGATACGTTCGCCAGGCTGAAGCGGTTCATCGAGATGCGGTTGCCAGCCGGTAGTCGGCGTGACGGGGATTTGGGAGCTTTAGCTCTAATTGCAAAACTTGATCCCGCCACGCAATTGCCCGTGCAACCGGATCCCTGGGCCGACCTCGAGCGAAATTCGCCGCCACAAGCAGATTACGAAAGAATCCTCGCTTCAATTTTGCGAGACACCGGCTGCGACACCAAAGGCGCACCCTACGTTATTCATGGCTTATTGCCGTCTCTCGATGATCGGTTCGCGTCCGGCTCCGCTGAGAAGGCTGATCTGGCCGCCGCCTTTGTCGACGAAGCGCACTGCCCCGGCGCGCGGGGCCTGTCGGAACGGGACAAATCGGCATTGCAAAAAATTCGCAACGCCGCCCCGCCGTCAGCGGTCTACACGCCAGCGCCCCGAAGCCGTAACGCGGCGCAAGTGTTGCCGCGATGATCAGGGCCGCCAGCGGCTTGCACCGGGAGGAGCGGCCTGCGCAGAATCGGCGGTACCATCCGCGAGGGGTCGGAGAAATGTCGGTCGCCACCAACCCGGTATCGGACGAGCCATCGGCGAGGATGCCGCTTGCCGGCCTCATCGTGATCGATTTCGGCCAGATCTTTCAGGGTCCCTATGCGACCTTGCTGTTGGCCAAGGGCGGGGCCGATGTGATCAAGATCGAGCCGCTGAACGGCGAGCCGCTGCGCCGCCGCGCCGCGCCCGGCAAGAGCGCCACGCTGCCGTTCGCAATGCTCAACCAGAACAAGCGTGCGGTGACCCTCAACCTCAAGCATCCGCGCGGCCGCGAACTCTTGTTCGAGATGGTCAGGCGCGCCGATGTGCTCTTAGAAAATTTCTCGCCCGGCACGATGGACGGTCTCGGGGTCGGCTGGAGCGTCTTGCGCGAGATCAATCCGCGGCTGATTTACGCCACCGGCACCGGGTTTGGCATCAGCGGGCCCGATCGCGACAATCTGGCGATGGATCTGACGATCCAGGCGGCATCCGGGATCATGAGCGTGACCGGTGCGCCCGACGGGCCGCCGATGAAGGCCGGGCCGACCCTCGTCGATTTCATGGGCGGCATCCACCTCTATGCCGCGGTCTTGACCGCGCTTTACGACCGCGACCGCAGCGGCGAGGCCAGCGGCGAAGGACGGCTCGTCGAGGTGGCGATGCAGGAGACGGTCTATTCGAGCCTCGCGGCGAGCTTTGAATACACCCATCGCACCGGCCAGCCGCCGCCCCGCACCGGCAACCGCCAGGCCGGGCTGTCGAGCGCGCCCTACAACGTCTACCCGACCACCGACGGCCATGTCGCGGTCCACATCGTCACCGAGGGGCATTGGCGCAATCTGTTGAAGGCGATGGGGCGCGAGGAGTTGGCCGACGATCCGCGCTTTGCCACCAATGCCGCTCGCGTCGCCCATATGGACGAGACCGACGCTCTGGTCGCCGAGTGGACGCAAACCCTGCCGAAGATGGAGGTGTTCGCCCGCACCAAGGCGCTGCGGATCCCCTGCGCGCCGGTGCGCACCGCGCCCGAGGTCATGCACGACCCGCACATGCACGAGCGCGGCATGCTGGAAGAGATCGACCACCCCGAACTGGGACGGATCACCGTACCGACGACGCCGCTGCGCCTGCACGGGCTGGGGAAAGCGCCGGCCGGGCCGAGCCCGCTAATCGGCCAGCACAATGCCGAGATCTATGGCGGCTGGCTCGGGCTTTCGGACGGAGAAATCGCCGCGCTGCGCGAGGACGGCGTAGTCTAGCAGAGCGAAACGTGTGGCACCGGCGCCCGTCGCGACTTTGTATCTTTTCTGCGGAAAAGTTGCTGCCGGGAAGTCTACGCTCGCACGACAACTTGCGACACGCCCAATGACCCTGCTCATCACCGAAGATCACTGGACGTCGAACCTGTTTGTTGATGAGCTGAAGACAATTGACGACTACGGACGTTATTCGGCGCGGCTGCGCGCTGCCATAGGCCCCCATATTATCGACATTTTACGGCACGGCCTTTCCGTAGTTCTGGACTTCCAGGCAAACACCGTTCGCGTTCGCAGCTGGATGCGTTCGCTGATTGATCAATCCGGCGCGGCCCACGAACTCCACCTGCTCGATGTCCCGGACGCGATCTGCAAGCAGCGGCTTCGGGAACGAAATGCGGGCGGTGAACACCCGTTCCAGGTAAGCGAAGAGGAATACGATCTGTTCACCAGCTATTTTGTCCCGCCCGGACCCGGCGAGGGCTTTAACGTCGTCGCTCACCGACTGTGACCGCGGCAGCGGGCTCAGGGCGGGCACCGGCGTTTGATCATCCAATGACGGGAGAGGCAGCCGTGGAAACCGTCGGTCTGGGATTTTTCTTCGAGGATTTGCCGGTCGGGCGGCAATTCAAGACGATCGGCCGCACCGTGACCGAGGCTGACATCACCAATTTCGTCAACTGCACCGGCATGGTCGAGGTGCTGTTCACCAACCGCGAATTCCTCGCCCACGAAAGCGACATCAAGGGCCGGCCGGCGCCGGGCGCCCTGGTCTATTGCTTTGCCGAGGGCCTCCTGGTCCAGGCGACGATGCAGCACACCGGCTTTGCCTTTCTCCACATGGAGCTGACGATCGAGAACCCGGTTCTGGCCGGCGACACGATCCATGCCGAATGCGAGATCATCGAGGCGCGCCGCTCGAAGAGCCGGCCCGGGCGCGGCCTCGTGCGCACCCGGGTGCGCGTCAAGAAACAGGACGGCACGACCGCGCTCGTCTACACGCCGCTGCGCATGGTGCGCTGCCGCGAGGAGGGCTGACGCCCTCATTATCACCACGAAGACACGGAGGTCACGAAGAGGGATTTCTTCTCCGAGTTCTTCGTGCCTTCGTGGTGAAATGGCTTATCGCAGCTCGGGGACGATCCAGAACGCCTTTTGCCCGCGCGCGACGCGTTCGCAATTGTCGAAGGCGTTGCGCCAGCGCTTCCAGTGGTTGTCCCAGGTCGGGCCGGCGGCGTGCGGGCTGAAGATCGCGTTCTTCAGCGTGAACAGCTGGTGATCGGGCTTGGGCGGCTCCTCGACCATGACATCGAGGCCGGCGGCCATGATCCCCTCGTTGTTGAGCGCGTTATAGAGCGCCACCTCATCGACCACCGGGCCGCGACAGGTGTTCACCAGGATCGCGGTCGGCTTCATCATCGCCAGCTCTTTCTCGCCGATCAGATTGTGCGTCGACAGGTCGAGCGGCACGTGCAGGGAAACGATATCGGAATTCTTCAACAGCTCGGGGAACAGTGCGAAGCGCACGCCGAGCGCATCCTCCTGGTCGCCGGTCAGCCGGTTGATGTCGTAATACAGGATGCGCATGTCGAACGCCTTGGCGCGGCGCGCGACCTTTTTCCCGATATTGCCGAGGCCGATGATGCCGAGGGTCTTGTCCTCGAGTTCGTAGAGTTTGGCCGCGTTGAAGTCGTTGCCGCGCCAGCGGCCGGAGACGACGCCGTCATGCAGCCAGGTCAGCCGGCGCGAGACGGCGAGCATCAACATGATGGCATGCTCGGCGACCGCGGTCGCATTGGCGCCCCCATTGTTGCAGATCGGCACGCCCGCGCTGCGCGCGGCGTCGAGGTCGTAGGTGTTGTAGCCGGCGCTCAAGGTCTGGACGAGCTTCAGCTTCGGCGCCTGGCCGTAGAATTCCGGGCCGTGCTTGAACTGGCCGGCCCCGATGTAGAACTCGCTGTCCTTGAGCAGTTCCCAGAACTCGGGGCGGCCGTGCGGCGCGGTGACCAGCTCATAGCCGGGCGGGATCAAATCATGGGCGATCTCGAGGGTTTCCTCGGAATGGGTGTTTGGGGTGAGGATGCGGTGGGGCACGCGTGCGTCTCCTCTGCGCGGGGTTGGCGTCGAGGCCCTATCGTAGCGACAGCGGGCAACCCTTCCAAATGGCAAAGTCGCGGCGCAGCCTGTCGGTTGGCGCCGGTTGCCGCTGCGCGGCGGCTTCGCTAGGCTGCCGCCGCATTCCCCGCTCGATCAAGCGACGAGGCTTCCGCCGATGTCCGACGACAATCTCGAATACCGCTTTCAGAACCTTCACGAGTTCGTCAAGGCGGCACGCACCAACCTCGACCGCAACAATTGGGATTATCTGATCGGCGGCTCGGAGACCGAGACGACGCTGGCGCGCAACCGGCTGGCGCTCGATTCGATCGGCTTTCGCCCGCGGGTCTTGCGCGACGTGTCGAACGTCGACTGCACGCGCGCCCTGTTCGGCCGTCGCTTGCGCATCCCGGTGCTGTGCGCGCCGGTCGGCTCGCTGCAGGTCTTCGAACCGGGCGGTGGTGCCACCGTCGCGGCGGCGACCCGAGACTTCGGCAACGGCATGATCCTCTCTTCGGTGTCGGAGCCGGGGCTCGACAAGACGGCCGAGGCCGCGCCCGACGGGTTCCAGATCTTTCAGCTTTATGTGCGCGGCGACGCGGCCTGGGTCGACGATCATGTCCGCCGGGCGATCGACAAGGGCTACGCCGCCTTTTGCCTGACCGTCGATACCGACAGCTACAGCCGGCGCGAGCGCGATATTGCCAAGCGCCACCGGCGCGGCCGCGTGCGGGTCGACGACGCGCGGATCTACCAGGCGCAGTTCAATTGGCGCGACATTGAGCGGATCAAGAAGAGTTTCGACATCCCGCTGATCATCAAGGGCATCGCCACCGCCGAGGATTCCAGGATCGCGGTCGAGCACGGGGTCGATTGCGTCTATGTGTCGAACCATGGCGGGCGCCAACTCGACCAGGGCGTCGGCTCGATCGAGGTATTGCCGGAGGTCGTCGAGGCGGTCGGCGGGCGTGCCCGCGTGCTGGTCGACGGCTCGATCACCCGCGGCACCGATGTCGTCAAGGCGATCACCCTGGGCGCCGACGCGGTCGTTGTCGGGCGGCTTTATGTCTACGGGCTTGCCGCCGCCGGCGGACCGGGGGTCGTGCGCCTCTTTGAGATCCTCGAAGACGAGATCCGCATCTGCCTCTCGCTGCTCGGCGTCACCGGCTATGGCGAACTCGACAAATCCTATATCCGCGCGGCCCGGCCGGTGGTGCCGGCGCATGTCCACAGCCCGTTCCCGCACCTCGATCTGCCGAAGGAGACGTATTAAGACCGTCGCGCGCCGCCGTGACATTTCCGCCGATCGTCGGAAGGCGCTGCTCCACCGCAAAAGCGGCGATTTCCCGGCCGCGTCCCCACAATACCGGTGTTGGATGAACCATCAGGCCATCCGGCCGGCTCCGCATGACTGCTGCTAAGGCGGGATCGAAATCCTCCGGCGCATTGACCTCTATCGGTTCCACGCTAATGCCGAGCCGCGGAGCGAGCGCGATCGACTTCTCCGCTTCGAAACTCGAGGCCGGATAGCCGGCGTAAAAAAGAGTGCGACACGGGACATTCCAGGGCGCATCTCCTGGAGCATTTGCATCCGTTGACCGCCAATGGCGCCTTGCTCGACGCTGAAGCCGGTGATGTTGCCGCCCGGCCGGGCAAGGCTCGCGACGAGCCCGAACGCCACCAGATCGCTGCTGCCGACCGCAACGATCGGAATGCTGTCGGTTTGTCGACGTGCCGCCTGCATCGCCTGAGAACTCAGCGCGATGATCAAATCGGGCCGGGTCGCGACCAGTTCGGCGGCGAGTTCAGGGTAACTTGCGGGCCGGCCCTCGGACCAGCGGCGATCGAAATCGATGTTGCGCCCCTCGAACCAGCCCTTTTGCCGCAGCGCCGCGACGAAGGCTTCCCATGGCGGAGCCATCATCGGATCAGATGGTCGCGGCACCCCGAGCAAGCCGACCCGGGCTTTTGGCTGTTGCGCGCGAGCCGCCAGCGGCCAGGCAGCCGCCGTGCCGCCGACAAGGCTGATGAAGTCGCGCCGCCTCATTCAATTACCTCGTCGGCGATCGCCAGGACGCTTGGCGACAGCTCGAGCCCGAGCGCGTCCGCGGCCTTTCTGCCAACGACGCACTCGAATTTGCTCGGCTGCTGCACCGGAAGCTCGGCGGGTTTTGCGCCCTTGAGAATGCGATCGATGTAGCCCGCCGACCGGCGGAATATGTCGGCCGTATCCGGGCCGTACGACATCAGCCCGCCTTCCATGACGAACTGCCGGTACACCGAGATGCCCGGCAGCCGGTTTGCTGCGGCAAGCTGCGCGAGCTTGCGCATATGCACGATCATGAACGCATCGGGCCCGATGATCAGGCTTGTGCCGGGGGTGCGGGCCAGCGCCTCGATCGTGGTTTGCAGGTCGTCGACCGTGTCGATGGTCGCCGGAACGATTTCCAGCGCGACCGGTTGAGGAGCGGCTGCAAGTTCTCGCAGGAAACGAGGATAGAACGGCGTGATCTTGGGGTTGTACAGCAGCGCGGCTCGATTGACGCCGGGCGCCGCTTCCTTGATCAGCGCGGTCCATTTTCCGATCAGTTCCGGATCGGCGAAGCTGAAGCCGGTGATGTTGCCACCCGGGCGCGACAGGCTGTCGACGAACCCGAAACCGACCGGATCAATCGCCAGAGCAAAGACGATCGGGATCGAGCGGGTCAGCTGCTTCAGCTCGCCAACGACCGTCGTGCCGTTGGCGAGGATCACGTCGGGCGCAAGCGCGACCATTTCCTGCGCGTACTGGCGAATCAGCTCCGGCCTTCCAGCGGCCCAGCGGTACTCGATACGGATGTTCCGGCCGTCTTGCCAGCCAAGATCCCGCAGCCCTTGCTGGAATGCCGCGATGCGGCGCCTGCTGTCCGGCTCGTTTTCGGCGACGATCATCAAGACGCCCAGCTTGCGCATCGGCTGTTGCGCGCGAGCCGCCAGCGGCCAGGCCGCCGCCGCGCCGCCGACCAGGCTGATGAAATCGCGCCGCCGCATCGGCCGCCGCCCCCCGCTCCTAGCCCAGCCGGCGGCGGTAGAGCGCGATCAGCCGCTCCCAGTGCCGCTCGGCCGCCGGCTTGTCGTAAACCCGGGCTTCCGGGAAGGCGAAGCCGTGGTGGACGCCCGGATAGAGCTCGATCTCGCCGGTGGTGCCGGCGCGGCGGAAGAGGCCGCGCAATTCCTCGACCATCGGCAAGGGCGCGAGGGCATCGTGCTCGGCGCAGGCGATATAGAGCTCGCCCCTGACCTTGCCCAATGAGAGATGCGGGCTCTCCTCGGCGTCATTGACCAGCCAGGTGCCGTAAAACGAGGCGGCGGCGGCGATGCGATGGGAGTAGCGGGCCGCCGCGGCGAGCGCGTAGGGGCCGCTCATGCAATAGCCATGCGCGCCGACCGGGCCGTGCGTCACCGCGTCCTGCCCGTCGATGAACGCCAGCATCGCGCCGACATCGTCCATGACCGGCGGGATCGTCATCCTGGTGCGCACCGCGCGCATGCGCGTATGCTCGGCGCTGCCGGTTTCGCGCACGGTGGGGCCGTAGATCGTGTCACGCCCGGCGCGGTAATAAAGATTGGGCAGCAGCACGTAATAGCCGACCGTGCCGAGCCGGCGCGCCATGTCGCGCAGCTCCTCGCGGACGCCATGCGCGTCCATCAGCAGCAACACGGCGGGGAACGGGCCGCCGCGCTCGGGATGGCAGATGAAGGTCTCCATCGCGCCGTCCCTGGTGGCGATGTCAAGGGTCTCTTCGATCATCGGTGTCCCTCGTCGGTTGACAGCCCCGGGGTCCGGCCGATAAGGGCAACTATGGACGGGCGTTTCAAGAGCATTCTCTGCACGGTGCTGCTCGGCAGCCGCTGGGGAATGGCGCCGCTCTGCGCGGGATTGGGTGTCGCGCTGTTGATCGTGCTGGCGCAATTCTTCCGCGAACTGGCGCTCGTCGTCGTCGGTTTCGCCGCAATGGACAGCGCCGAAGTGATGCTCGCCGTGCTCAAGCTGATCGATCTCGTGTTGATCGCCAATCTCGTCCTGATGATCATCGGCGCCGGCGTCGAGATTTTCCTGCCGGCGCCGGCGGCGGTGGAAGACGCGGCGCCGGAGGGGCTGGACATCGTCGATTTCAGCATGCTCAAGCTCAAGCTGTTTGCGTCGATCAGTGCAATCGCGGCGATCTATCTGCTCGAGCGGTTCATCAACATTCACCCGATGGACAAGAGCGACATCCTCTGGGAAATCCTTATCCTGATCTCTTTCGTCGTATCGGGTGTATTGCTTGCCTTGATGGATCGGCTGGGTTCGGAACGGCGCTAGACCGAGGAGGGTGGGATGACGCGGATGACGGGCGGCGGGGCTCTGGTCGAGATGTTGTGTCGCCACGGGGTCGACACGCTGTTCGCGCTGCCCGGCGTGCAGAACGACGCCCTCTTCGTCGCGCTCTACGATGCCGGCGAGAGGGTCCGGGTGATCCATCCGCGCCACGAGCAGGCCGCCGCCTACATGGCGTTCGGCTATAGCAGGGCGAGCGGCAAGGTCGGCGCCTATGCGGTGGTGCCCGGGCCGGGCCTTCTCAACACCACCGCGGCGCTCGCCACCGCTTACGCGACCAACGCGCCGGTCTTGTGCATATCGGGCCAGATCCCGTCGAACCTGATCGGCCGCGGCTTTGGCCTCTTACATGAGATTCCAGATCAGCTGGCGATCCTCAAGGGCCTCACCAAATGGGCATCGCGGATCAACCACCCGAGCGAGACCGGCAAGCTGGTCAACGAAGCCTTCCGCCAGCTCGGCGACGGACGGCCGCGCCCGGTGGCGTTGGAGATGCCGCTCGACATCATGGCGCTGGAAAGCGAGGTCGCCTTGCCCGCGGTGGAGGCGCCGCCCCCGGCGCCGCTGCCCGATCCCGAGCTGATCGGCCAGGCCGCCAGGCTGCTCGCCGCCGCCAAGCAGCCGATGATCTATATCGGCAGCGGCGCCGCGATGGCGAGCGCCGAGGTGCTGGCCGTAGCGGAGCGGCTGCAGGCCCCGGTGGTGACCTATACCGGCGGCAAGGGCATCCTCAGCGACCGGCATTACCTCGCGCAGAACCTGCTCGCCGGCCATGATCTCTGGCGCACCGCCGATGTCGTGCTCGCGGTCGGCACCCGGTTCAACCAGCCGCAGACGCGCTGGGGCCTCGATAGCGACATCAAGGTGATCCGCATCGACCTCGACCCGGTCGAGATCACCCGGGTTGCCCGGCCGACGATCGGCATCGTTGCCGATGCAGCGGCGGCGCTCGCCGCGCTGGATGCGGCGCTCCCGGCAATTGAGCGGGCCTCGCGCCGCGCCGCGCTCGATGCGCTGAAGGCCAAGACGATGGCCCGCATTGAGGAGACGCTCGGGCCGCAATGCGAATACCTCGCGGCGATCCGCGCCGAATTGCCCGACGCGGGGATCTATGTCGAGGATCTGACCCAAATCGGCTATGTCGGCCGGCTCGCCTTTCCGGTCTATGCCCCGCGCACCTACATCCACAGCGGCTATCAGGGCACCCTCGGCTTCAGCTATGCGACGGCGCTCGGCGCCAAGGTGGCGCGCCCCGATCTGCCGGTCGTGTCGATCTCGGGCGATGGCGGGTTTATGTACAACGTGCAGGAGCTGGCGACCGCGGCGTTGCACGGCATCGACGTCATCGCGATCGTCTTCGCCGACGGCGCCTACGGCAATGTCCGGCGCATGCAGAAAAACGATTACGGCAACAAGCTGATCGGGGTCGATCTCTTCAACCCGAATTTCCCGAAAATGGCCGACAGCTACGGCATCGCCGGGGTGCGCGCGACCAGCCCCGACGCGCTGCGGCGCGAGCTTGCGGCGGCATTGAAGCGGCGCGGACCCTCGCTGATCGAGGTCCCCGTCGGCGAGATGCCCGACCCCTGGCCGACACTGATCATGCCGCGGATCCGCGGGCGATAGCCCCCCACCCCAACCCTCCCCCGCATGCGGGGGAGGGAGGCCACACCGCGCCTGCCGCGAGTTTCCCTCCCCCGCATGCGGGGGAGGGCTAGGGTGGGGGCGGAGGGCGCGCCGGCCTTGAGGACTTGCACGAACCGCCCGGCGCCGACATCTAACGCGCCATGCTGGCCGATCTTGTTCCCGCGACCGAAGAGGCGATCGAGCGCGCGGCGCACCTGATACGCGCGGGCGAACTCGTCGCCTTCCCGACCGAGACGGTGTACGGGCTCGGCGGCGATGCGACGAGCGAGGCTGCGGTCGCGCGGATTTTCGCGGCAAAGGGAAGGCCGCGCTTCAATCCGCTGATCGTGCATGTCGCGGGTCTGGCCGAGGCCGAGGCGCTCGCGGTGTTCGACCAGCGCGCGCGCATCGCGGCGCGCCGGTTCTGGCCCGGACCGCTTAGCCTGGTATTGCCGCGCCGGGCGGAATGCGGGCTCTCTTTGCTGGCCAGCGCCGGCCTCGACACGGTCGCATTGCGCGCCCCGGCGCATGCTATAGCGCAGGCGCTGCTGCGCTCCGCCGGCCGGCCGATCGCCGCACCCTCGGCCAACCGCTCCGGCCGGGTCAGCCCGACGACCGCCGCGCATGTCGCCGCCGAACTCGGCGACAGCGTCGCACTGATCCTCGATGGTGGGGCGTGTCCGGTCGGCATCGAATCGACCGTGCTCGATCTGACCGGCCCGACACCGATGCTGCTGCGACCGGGCGGCGTGACGCTCGAACGGCTGACCGAGATTTTCGGACAAATCGAGGCGTCGGCGTTGGGCGAAACCGCGCCGCGTGCGCCCGGCAGGCTGCCGAGCCATTATGCGCCGGGGCTGCCGGTGCGTCTCGATGCGGTGAACGCCCGACCCGGCGAGGCGCTGCTCGCCTTCGGACCCGAGGCACCGCCGGGCTTCGCCAAGGTTCTGTGGCTGTCCCGATCGGGCGATCTCGCCGAGGCGGCGGCCAATCTGTTCGCGATGCTGCGCCGGCCGGACCGGCCGGATTTCACCGGGATCGCGGTGATGCCGATCCCGGAGGTGGGGCTCGGCCGCGCGATCAACGACCGTCTGCGCCGTGCCGCCGCGCCGCGACCCTAAGCCAGCTCGGCGAGCAGCGCTTTTGCGTCGACCAGATCGGCGGTACCGAAGCCTTCGGTGAACCAGCTGTAGATCGGCGCCACCAGCTCCTGCCCCTCTCGCGCGCGACCCAGTCCTCGCCAGAGCCGGGCAAGGCTCATCGCCGTCCGCAATTCGATAGACTTTCCCTCCTGACCGCGGGCGATTGACAGAGCATCCCGATAGCATTGCTCGGCCGCGGCCTGGTCCGGCGACGGGCCGGACACCAAAAGATCGCCACCGAGCCGACAGACCTCCGCCAGCCAAAAGATCTCGGTGGTTTCATCCGAGCTCGTCCTGGAGTCCGCCAGGGCCGTCCGGGCCAACTCCACGTGCCCGGCGCGCAACTCGGTCTCCGCCAGAACCGCATAGAAGAAGCCCTGCTGAACCTTGGCGACCTTGACGTACGTCTGCAATGCTTGGCGCAGCTCCGCCGCGCCCGGCTCCACATCGCCAAGCTGGGCTCGCGCCCAGCCGCGCAGGACCCCGCCGATCGCCCGCAATTGCGTGAGATCATGCTCGGCGCCGAGCGCCACCAGGCGGTCGCCGTAGTCGAGGGCCACCGGGGCATTGCGCCACATTATGTGGGCAATGCCGCCGAACCACAGCGCGTGGCCGCGGCTCGGTAGATGCGGCAAGGTATCCGCAAGCGCCATCGCCTCGCGCACGGCGTGCGCCGCCTGATCCGGGTAGCCGAGCAGCCATCGGGCCAACGCACCGTGACCGAAACCGCACACCGCCGGGTCGTGACCGCCATAGAGGAGCGCGTGGCGGCGATGCGCTTCGCGGTCGTACAAGGCGAGACCCTGAGCGACGTGTTCTCCAGCGGTCGCCAGCTCGCCTCGCCACAGCGCGGTCGGCCAAGCGGCATGATAGGCCTGCAGCCGCAGACCGGCGTCATCGAGCCGTTCGCAAACTCGAAACAGCTCCGCCACGATCTGGTCGCGCGGACCTCCCATGCGATAGCTGGAGCCGCCCGACAGCCATAAGCCCCACAGCGCGACGAAGCGAGAGTGATCGTCGCCGAGCGACTCGGACAATACGCGGGCGCGGAGATAGGCGTTATTCGCCTCGGGCGCCTGGAACCCGCGCGTCGACAACAGCGCCGGCCCGAGCGCCAGTTGCAGCGCCAATTCCTGGCGATCACAGTCCGACCCATCCGCACCGGCCCGAACGGCCTCGATCCCGCGCCGCAAATGGGCGACGGCTTCGATCGTTGCGGAACGGCCCGCCGCCCGCCTGCCGGCTTCAAGCCAATAGGAGGCAGCAACCTCGTGCCGAGCCGCTTCCGAGAAGTGATGCGCCAGCACCTCGGGCTGGCGTTCGGCGGTTTCGGGAGAGTGCTCCCGTATCGCCCGGGCAATCCGCGTGTGTAGCGCTTGGCGCGGCCCGCGCAGCAGAGTCCCGTAGGCGGTGTCCTGCACCAGGGCGTGCTTGAACTGGTATTCCGCCGAGGGCGGGGTGCCGCGCTGAAACACCAGGCCCGCAAGGACCAAACGGGCGAGTGCGGCCTGCGTTTCCGCCTCGCCGTGCGGCGCGATCGCCGCCAGCAGCTCATAGGAAAATTCGCGGCCGATCGCGGCGCCGATCTGGGCGATTTCCTTGGGCACGGGCCCGAGCCGGTCGAGCCGCGCCATCAGCGATGCCTGCAACGTCGCGGGAACGGCGAGCCTGGCGCCGGGGATCGCGGCCAGCGTGCCGCGCGCCGCGGCATCCGATCCGGCGGCCGTCTCAAGGACGACCTTGGTCACCTCTTCGAGGAACAAGGGCACGCCGTCGGTGCGCTCGACGATCTCCGCGATCAGATCTGCTGGCAGATCGGCCGACAACCCGGCATTGCCGACGAGGTGCTCGACGAGCAGCGCGCCGTCGCGCCGGCCGAGCCGGTTGAGCGCCAGCATCGTGACGTGCGGCAGCCCGGTCCAGGGTGGGATGAACTCGGGGCGGAAGGTGGCAACCAGCAACACCGGCAAATGCTCGACCCGCGCGATTGTGCGATCGAGCAAGTCGCGCGAGGTCGGGTCCATCCAGTGCAAATCTTCGAACAGCATCAGCACCGGCGTTCGCCGGCTAAGCATCTCCAGGCCGTTTAGCAGCGCCTCGAAGGTCTTTTCCTTGCGGCGCTGCGGCGTCAGCTCGAGCTCGCTGCGGGTTTGCGTCGCCGGCAATGACAAGAGTTCGGCGACGAGCGACAGATCCTCCGGCGGACTGTCCGCGAGCAGCGCGGCGAGCTTCTCATGTTTTGCCGACACCGAATCGTCGCGGGCAAAGCCGGCGGCGCGTTCGAGCTGGCCGATCACCGGATGGAGCGCGCTGTCCTGGTGATGCGGCGAGCAGAAATAGCGCAGCCTGGTGTGCGGCTCCGCGGCGATGCGCTCTTCGACCGCCTCGGCCAGCCGCGATTTGCCGATCCCCGGCTCCGCGGAAACCAGGACGACCCGCCCCTCGCCGGCCTTGGCCTGAGCCCAGCGCCGCAACAACAGGTCAATCTCCTCGTCGCGGCCAACCAGCGGCGTCTGGCCCGAGCGCAAGGCCTCGAAACGGCTGGCGACGCCGCTCTCGCCGACGACGCGCCAGACAAGCTGCTCGGCGGCGAACCCCTTCAACGCCTGCGGGCCGAGATCGGTTATCTCGAACAGGCCGCCGATCTGGCGCCGCGTCGAATCGGCGATGACGATCTCGTTCGGCTCGGCGAGGCCTTGCAGGCGGGCCGCCAGGTTCGGCGTCTCGCCGACCACCGCCTGCTCCTGCGCGGCGCCCGCCCCGATCAGATCGCCGACGACGACGAGCCCGGTCGCGATGCCGATGCGAACCGCCAATTGTTCGGCGAGATCGAGACGGGCGACGGCATCGACGATCGCGAGGCCGGCCCGGACGGCGCGCTCGCAATCCTCCTCATGCGCCCGGGGATAGCCGAAATAGGCGAGGATGCCGTCGCCCATGTATTTGGCGACGAACCCGCCGAACCCGGTCAATACCGCGGCGACCGCCTGATGGTAGGCGTTGATGATGGCGCGCAGATCCTCGGGATCGAGCCGCTCGGCGAGCTCGGTCGAGCCGGCCAGGTCGCAGAACAGCACGGTCAGCTGACGCCGTTCGGCCTCGGCCGCGGCAGCCGGAATTGGCGCGGCTGATGTGGCGTAGACCGCTTCCTGCCCGAGCGCGCCGATCGCATCGAGCAGGCGGCGGCGGTGGCCGACCAGGGTGACGCCGAGATCCTTGAGATCCTCAGCGGTCAGACCAGGCAATACCGTCGCGTCGATCTCGTTGTCGCGAAACGCCGCAGCGTATTGTCCGAGGCCGAGATTGCGCAGCCAATCGCCGACATCCATTGCGCCATTGTCGCGGGTTTTGCGGCGCTTGGCTATCCCGCCCCCGGCTATCCCTCAGCGAGCGTGGCCACGCAGCCGAGGAACGCCGGCAGCTTGTGGGTTACAACATAGCTCGGGATCGCCGCCAGAAGGGGGCGCATCCGGCCCTTGGCCTCGAAACGCTCGCGAAAGGCGCTGTCGCCAAAGCGCGCACCAAGCCGCGGCACGATCCCGCCGGCGATGTAGACCCCGCCCCGCGCGCCGAGGGTCAGCACGAGATTGCCGGCAAAGGTGCCGAGCATGGCGCAGAACATCGCCGTCGCTTCGCGGCAGAGCGGATCCTGCGCGCCGGTTTCGGGGTCGGTGATCTGGGCAGCGGTGTAGGGTGCGGCCGGCACGCGATCGAGCGCCGCCAGGCTGTTGTAGAGGTTGACGAGGCCAGGACCCGAGAGACAGCGCTCGGCCGAGACGTGGTCGAAATGCCGGCGCATCAGCTCGAGTACGGCGTTCTCGCGCTCGTCCATCGGGGCCATCGTCGCGTGGCCGCCCTCGCCGGTCAGCGGGACCCACCCCGACCCGGCCGGGATCAAGCCCGAAACGCCGAGACCCGAACCGGGACCGAGCACCGCGATCGGCCGGCCCGGGGCGGGCGCGCCGCCGCCGACCGGCATCCGGTCGGCCGCCGAGAGGCGCGGCACCGCCAGCGCCACCGCGGTAAAATCGTTGATCGCCACGAGCCGCTCGAAACCAAGCCGGTCGCGCAGCGCGGCGACCGAGAAGCTCCACGGATGGTTGGTCATCGCGATTTGGTCGCCGGTGATCGGCGCGGCGATCGCCAGCGCCCCCAGGCGCGGCATCGGCAGGGTGCCGCGCGTTGCCAGATAGGCGCCGATCGCCGCGCCGATCTCGGCAAAATCCGCGCCGGCGAAAATGCTCGAATGCAGCAGCACCCCATCGGGCGAGACCAGCCCGAAGCGGGCGTTGGTCGCGCCGACATCGCCGACGAGCCAGGTCGCGGCGATCGTATGTTCCGGCACTCGATCGTGGGCCTTTAGCCCACGGGCTCCCTGAAACGGGCGCACCCGTTCCTTGTGCGGCGCACACAATGGCATGCCGCCGAGGATCGCCGAGCTATGAGGTATTACCAGGTCTGCCACCGGTTTTTGCACGGGGGGTTGACTTCGCGGGGCCGCTCCCTAGATTGTGCGGTGCGGTATGGGTCATCAAGCGATGGTTCTACCGTACGTCTTCTAGGCGTTTCCTCCCTAAACTCGGGCCGTGCTCACGCGCGGCCCATCTTTTTTGCGCCCGCGAAAGCGCGCCCCGGGACCTCGGCGGGCAGCACGGGATCCGCGGCAATCTCCGGATATCGTCCATCGCGCGCTCCCCGCCGCGCGCCCCCTGCACCCGCCCCGCACGCGCGTCAATCGCGCGATCCCTGTCATTGCGAGCACAGCGACGCAATCTCGGCGGGATTGCTTCGTCGCCTCGCTCTTCGCAATGACAATATCCGAAGTTATTCGGCCGCGGGGCGGAGGGGAGCGGCCAGGCACTCCAGCATGACATTCCCGAGATGCGCGATCAGCCCGGTCATTTCCGCTGCCAGCCGATCGAACCCCGGCTTCTTCCGGTAGCGGCGCTCGTCCATGTAAATCGCCCGGTTGATCTCGATCTGCAGGGCATGGCGGCCGCGCCGCGGGTTGCCGTAATGACCGGTGGTGAACCCGCCGGCATAAGGTGCGTTGAGCGCCACAGCGAAATGCCGCTCGGCGAGAAACGACCGGGCCGCCTCGACGATGCGCGGCGCACAGGACGCGCCGTAGCAGTCGCCCAGCACGATATCCGCTCCGTCCTGGCCGCCGACCGCGCTCGCCGCCGAGGGCATCGAATGGCAATCAATCACCAGATAGCCGCCGAACGTCGCCTCGGTCTCGTCGACGAGCCGGCGCAACGCGTGATGATAGGGATGATAGAGCGAATCGACCCGCACCCTCGCCTCGGCAAAGCGCAGCTTGCGGGCATAGATCTCCTCGCCGCTGGCGACGATCCGGGCGATCGTGCCGAGCCCCATGCGCACCCGCGGCGAGCGGGCGTTGACGAAAGTCGGCAGCGTGTCCGAGAACATCGCCGGATCGAGTTCCCAGGCCTCGCGGTTGACGTCGAGGTAGGCGCGCGGGAAGCGGGCGGCGATCAGCGGTGCCCCCAGATCGGGCGCCGCGGCAAAGATCGCGTCGACGAAACTGTCTTCGGAGCGCCGCAGGGTCAGCGGGTCGAGACGCGAGGCGGCGAGGAAATCGTCGGGATAATCTGCCCCGCTGTGCGGCGAGGCGACGACCAGCGGCACGGCGCGCCGCAGCGGCTGCCGCAAGTCGAGGACGCCATCACAAGCGGGGCGTCGCCAGCCCGGACTATCCATGCCATCAAGCTTAGTGAACCGGCGAGGCCCTGTCACCAAGACCGCGACCAATTCGCAGCAGGAGGCCGAGTTACCTTAGGGTTACCTTCCGCCCGGCCTGCGCCCGTGTTAATGCTGCGGCCTGATCCGGTCGCGGGCGGCTTTGGGTCCAAGGTGAAGTTCCGGTAATGGCGCACATTCTCCTCGCCGAGGACGACGATCAGATGCGCGCGTTCCTCTCCCGCGGGTTACGCCGGGCGGGCCACGCAGTCGATGCGGTCGGCGATGGCGAGGCGGCGCTCGCGCGCTCGCGGGCTGCGGAATACGATTTATTGCTCGCCGATGTGGTAATGCCCGGGATCGACGGGGTCGAGCTGGCCCGGCGAATGACCGCGCGCCAGCCAGGAATTCGCGTCATGTTCATCACCGGGTTTGCCGCGGTGGCCGTGCAGGACGACCGCTTCGCCCCGCACCGGCCGCGGATCCTCGCCAAGCCGTTTCATTTGCGCCATCTGATCGCCGAAATCGACGCGCTCTTGTCGCAATAGAAGGGGCGTCCCCGATGTCGAGGAAACTCCTTGCTCTGGCCGCCTTTCTGCTGGTCGCCGGCGCCGCGGCGGCACAGACCGGCTCCGTCGCGGTCAGGGATGCCTGGGCCCGCGCCACCCCGGGCAAGGCGGAAATCGGCGCCGCCTATCTGACCCTCGAATCCCCGATCGCCGATCGCCTGACCGGGGTATCGACGCCGATCGCCAAAACAGCCCAGCTGCACACGATGACGATGGAAGGCGGGATCATGAAGATGCGCCCGCTTGCCGGGCTCGACCTCCCGGCCGGGCAGGAGGTCGCATTGAAGCCGGGCGCGACGCATATCATGCTGCTCGGATTGACCGAAAAGCTGCGTTCCGGCCAATACTTCCCCTTGACCCTCACTTTCGAGAAGTCCGGCACGCGCGAGGTCACGGTCGGCGTCGAGAAGGCCGGGGCGATGGGGCCGGAGAAGGCGACCGGCGCCGGGATGCCGATGCCGATGCCGGCGCAGCGTTGAGGGGAGCCCCCGGCAATGCCTCCTCCCCCCGGGAAACCAGCCGGCGCGCCGCGCTTTATCGTGATCGCGGTCACCCTGGCGGGGCTCCTCGTCCTCGCCGCCGGGGCGATCCTCGGCCTTGCCTTTCGCGATAACCCGAAAGGCGTGGCCGGGACCGTCCTCGCCAGCGCGATCGGCGGCGCGTTCCATCTGGTCGACCACAACGGCAAGCCGTTCGGCGATGCCGATCTCAAGGGCAAATGGCACCTCGTCTTCTTCGGCTATACAAATTGCCCCGATACCTGCCCGACGACGCTCAACGAGCTGGCGCTGGCGCTCGACCGGCTCGGCAAAGGGCGCGACGCGGTCGGGATCGTGCTGATCACGGTCGACCCCGAGCGCGACACGCCGGCGGTGCTCAAATCCTATGTCGAAAGCTTCGATGCGCCGATCGTCGCGTTGACCGGCACCGCCGAGGCGGTGAAGGAGGCGGCCAAAGCCTATCGCGTCTACTATGCCAAGCATCCGCGCGCCGATGGCGGCTACGACATGGACCACAGCGCAGTCATCTATGTGATGGACCCGCAAGGCCGCTTCACCGCGACTTTCACCCCCGACAGCACCGCTGAGGCGATCGCCGCTCGCCTGCAAAAACTGCTGTCGTAGCAACTGCTGTCGTAGGATGGGCTGAGCGCAGCGAAGCCCATCATCGAACCCGCGGCAGCAACGATGGGTTTCGCGTTGCTCAACCCATCCTACAGCTCGCCGCTGTTGGCAATTCCGGTGCGGCGCAACATATAGGCGGCAGCGCCTGCGGCTGACCGCTCGCGCAATCCCGCGGCTGCCGTACAGGGTTCATGGCCACGCTCCCAAAAGAGATTGAGCGCGAGATCGCGCGCCGGCGGACCTTCGCGATCATTTCGCACCCCGACGCCGGCAAGACGACATTGACCGAAAAGCTGCTCTTGTTCGGCGGCGCGATCCAGCTCGCCGGCGAAGTGAAGGCGCGTGGCGAGCGGCGGCGGGCACGCTCCGACTGGATGGCGATCGAGCGCGAGCGCGGCATCTCGGTGTCGTCGGCGGTGATGACGTTTGAGCATGAGGGGCTCGTCTTCAACCTGCTCGACACGCCCGGCCACCAGGATTTCAGCGAGGACACCTATCGCACGCTGACCGCGGTCGACAGCGCGATCATGGTGATCGACGCGGCGCGCGGCATCGAGGAGCAGACAAGGAAGCTGTTCGAGGTATGCCGGCTGCGCGACGTGCCGATCATCACCTTCATCAACAAGCTCGACCGCGAGGCGCGCGACCCGTTCGACCTGATCGACGAAATCCAGCAGACGCTCGCGCTCGACACCACCCCGGCGAGCTGGCCGATCGGCATGGGGCGCGATTTCCTCGGCACCTATGACCTGTTCGAGGATGCGCTGCTGCTGTTCGAGCGCGGCCTTGGCGGTCAGCTGGTCGAGCCGATCCGCTGCCGCGGGCTCGACGAACCGGTGCTGGCGCAGCGCCTGCCGGCGCAAGCCATCGCCACCCTGCGCGAGCAGGTCGAGATGGCGCGCGGCCTGTGCCCGCCGTTTGACCTGGAGTCGTTCCGCGAGGGGCACCTGACGCCTGTCTTCTTCGGTAGCGCGCTCCATAATTTCGGGGTGCGCGAATTGTTGCGCGGCGTCGCCGAGCTGGCTCCGCCGCCCCGGCCGCAATCCGCCCGGCCGCGCCCGATCATGCCTAAGGAAGAGGCGGTTGCCGGGTTTGTGTTCAAGGTGCAGGCCAATATCGACCCGCAGCACCGCGACCGCATCGCTTTTGTGCGGATCTGCTCGGGGCATTTCCGGCGCGGCATGAAGCTGAAGAATTTGCGCACCGGCCGGCCGATGAGTGTGCAGAACCCGGTGTTTTTCCTGGCCCGCGAGCGCAACCTCGCCGAGGATGCCTGGCCTGGCGACATCATCGGCATCCCCAACCACGGCAGCCTGCGCCTCGGCGACACGCTGACCGAGGGCGCCGAGATCCGGGTCACCGGCCTGCCGAGCTTCGCCCCGGAGATATTGCGCCGGGTGCGGATCGAGGACCCGATGAAGCAGAAGCACCTGCGCCACGCGCTGACGCAACTGGCCGAGGAGGGGGTCACCCGCGTGTTCAAGCCAATGAATGGCAGCGACTGGATCATCGGCGTCGTCGGCGCCTTGCAACTCGATGTGCTGGAGGCGCGGCTCGACGCCGAATATGGCCTCGCCACAAGGCTCGACGCGGCACCCTATGAGGCGGCGCGCTGGCTCGATGGCGAGCCTGCCGAACTCGGCCGCTTCCGCGCCCGGAACGGCGCCGCGCTCGCCGAGGACCACGACGGCGTCGCGGTCTTCCTCGCCCGCAATGCCTGGGATCTGCGCACGACGATCGAGGAATGGCCGGCAATCCGATTCAGCGCGACCCGGGAGCAGAATTGATCAACAAAGGGGCTGCAGTGGCAGTATTGTCCGCTGCAGTCGTAACGTGAAACCCGGCGGGAACGACATGGACGAAACGGTCGAAATTATCGTTCGGCTGCCAATCAGCCTTCAGGACCGCGTAGAGGCCATAGCACACGCCCTGGCCCAGCCGAGATCGTGGGTCATCGAGCGAGCAATCGAGAATTTTGTTGAGATAGAGAGCGTTAGGCAGGCTCTTGCCGAGGCCGATGCGGGCGATTTCGCGTCCGACGCCGAGGTGGAAGAGGTCTTCGCCAAGTGGCGACGCGGCACCCGGGATGCGGGTTAGGTGGCTGCGGACGGCACTCCGCGATCTTGAGAACCAGATAGACTACATCGCCAGCGATAATCCTGAGGCGGCGGCAAGGGTCAGCACAACGATCCGAACTTCCGTCGAGCGGCTTGCCGAGTTTCCCGAGATGGGGCGGGCGGGCAGGGTTCCGGCGACCCGCGAGCTGGTGGTTGCCGGCACGCCTTGGGTTGTGGTCTATCGGGTGGGTACGGCCGTTGAAGTCCTCCGCGTGCTCCATGCCTCACAAAGTTGGCCGCCTCGCCGCCGGCGATAGAGATGCCGCCGGCCCTTTACACCCCCCCTTCCTCGCGCAGCGCAGCTTTCGCTCGGTTATGGCTGAGGGGTCAGCGCGGTTGGCACGGGTTTTGAAATGAATGTCGGCAGGTCCGGGCTTCGCAGGGCGCGGCCGATCCGGGCCGGGACCGCCGGATCGTTTCCGGACCTCATTCCCGGACCAGCTCCCGTGCGTCACAAGCTGCGGTTCGCCTCAGCTGCCTTCCTCCTCGCCATCGCCGGTGCGTCGCCGGCGCAGGCGGCGGCGGTCGCGCTGGTGCTGGCGATCGATGTTTCGGAAAGCGTGTCGGCCGAACGCTACATGCTGCAGCATGACGGTATCGCTCGCGCCTTCGAGACGCCGCTTCTGGTCGACGCCATCGCCGCGGTGCCCGGCGGGATCGAGGCGCTGGTGCTCGAATGGTCGGATCCCGACAAGATCAGGGTCACCGTCGGCTGGACCCGCATCGCCAACCGCGCCGCCGCCGCCGCCTTTGCCGCGGCGGTGCGAGCAACCGAGCGCACCTCGCAGGGCCTCACCGCGATCAGCGCGGCGATGCGCGCCGCCGGCGCCGCCTTCGACCACATGCCGGAGCCGGCCGCGCACCGGGTGATCGATATTTCCGGCGACGGCATTGCCAATTTCGGGGAGCCTCCGGCGGCCGCGCGCGATGCCCTCGTCAAGCAGGGGATCACGATCAACGGCCTGGCGATCCTCAGCGAGGAACCCTGGCTCGAGGATTACTACCGCCATAACGTGATCGGCGGCCCGGCGGCGTTTGTCGTGGTCGCCAAGGATTTCGACAGCTTCGCCGAAGCGATGCTGCGCAAACTGGTGCAGGAGGTGGCGAGCGGCCCGTTCGTCAGCGATGCCGAGGAGCGCTAGTCTAATCCTTGATTTCCATGTCCTCGTAGGAGGGGAAGGGGCTCATCCACACGTCGGTGATCGTGTGCTTGGTGACGCGCGGGCCGACCCCCATCAGCGCGCGCAAATCCATGATCGGGGCGAACATCGCCCGGTCGATCGTCAGCTGCTGGATCTTGGCGAGGGTCGCCTCACGCTTTTTGGCGTCGCGCTCGCCGGCCTGCTGCTTGAAGAGTTCGTCGATATCGGGATAGCCGCCATAGGCGAAGGAGCCCTTCGACTGGATGAACGTTTCGACCCGGCTCGCCGCATTGCCCGAGTTGCCGACCCCGACCATGATCAGCCCGTGCAATTTCTTTTCCTGCCAGTTGGCATAAAACGTCGCGCGCTCCATCTGCTTCAGCTTGAGGCGGATGCCGGCTGCGTTCAGGTAGTTCATCGTCGACTCCGCGACGGTCGGAAAGCCCGGGATCGCGGCGAACTCGCCGGCATCGATGCCGTTGGGATACCCGGCTTCGGCCAGCAGCTGCTTGGCCTTCTCCGGATTGTAGGGCGTCGGCTCGGTCTGCAGGGCGAACTCCATGACCCGCGGAACGATGACCCCCGCCGGCGGACAGAAGCCGAGGCACCCGACCTCGTTGATCTTCTGGCGGTCGAGCGCGTAATTCACCGCGAGGCGCATCCGCTTGTCGTGCCACGGCGATTTGGCATCCCACTGGTCGGCGAACTCGATCCAGAAGATCGAGGCGTGCTTTGACGCCACCACCTTGAGCTTCGGGTCCTTCTGGATGCCCTCGGCGTCGGTGCCGTCGAGCGCGAAGACGATGTCCGCTTCGCCGGTCTTCAGCATCAGGGCGCGGGTGGTGGCTTCGGGGACGCTGCGCATCACCAGCGTCTTGACGCTCGGCACCCGCCGCCAATAGCCGGGGACGGCCTCCAACACGACCTCGATGCCCGGCTTGGTGCTGACGAATTTATAGGGGCCGGCACCGATCGGCGCCTTCTTGAAACCGTCGTCGCCGATTTCGGTGAGGTATTTCTTGGGCACGACGATGCCGGCGGCGGTGGCAGTGGTGCCGTAGAACGTCATAAAGTCGGGCCACGGCGCCTTCAGGTGGAAGCGCACCACCAGCGGATCGACGATCTCGACCTCGCGGACGTGGTCCTTCAGGGTCGTCGCCCCGGTGCCCTTGTACCGCTCGAAGCTGAACTTGACGTCTTCGGTCGTCACCGGGTCGCCGTTATGAAACTTGAGCCCCGGGCGCAGCTTGAACTCGTAGGTCAGGCCGTCCTCGCTCTCCTGCCAGGATTGCGCCAGGCTCGGGCCCATCTTTTCGCCGGGATAGGGCCGCACCAGCGCATCGTGGATCGCATAGAGCATGCCGAACGGCGTGATCTGCGGCGGCGCGCTGGACGGGTCGAACCAGGCCGGCGAGATCGTTACGTGCCACGCAATGGCGGCGCGGCCCGAGGGCGCCGGGTCGGCAGCGACGGACGCCGTCGTGCCGCAGGCAACGGCCGCGATCAGCAGCGAGCCCAGCATTCCCCAACGCAAGCCACGGATTTGGAACGAATTCATAACCCTCTCCCCCGCGGCAAGGATGCCGCACCTGAAGAACTCGACCGGAACCCCTGAGCGTCGCGGCTTCCGGCATGACCGATTGTCGGCCATATCTGGCCTTTACGGCAACAACCGGGTGCGACGACTGTCGGGGACGCATCAGTTGTCCGCCTTTCGTAGCGCGTGAGTTGTCCGCCAAGTTCGTCTCCTGTTCTGGAGGGGGCGATGCGGCGGGCAAGCGCGTTATGGGAGGTTTTCGTGCTGAGGTTCGAAGAGGCGCTGGAGCGCTATCGGAAACGGCGGCTGACGGCGGACGAAGCCGGCGAAGTTCTGGCGATGTCGGGGCGCAATTTCCGCCGGCTGATTGTGCGCTACGACGAGGAGGGGGAAGAGGGGTTGCGCGATCGCCGGCTCGGCCGGCCGTCGCCGCGGCGGGCGCCGGCGGGCGAGCTGACGCGCATGCAGATCCTCTATCAGGAGCGCTACCGCGACT
>CAYMRQ010000030.1:23055-30700 GCA_964392845.1 uncultured Rhizobium sp. | reverse complement strand
CCCGCTGCGCGGGCTCCTCAGGATGAGGTTTTTTCTTAATGCCATCATAAACTTACGTCATCCTGAGGAGGCGCGAAGCGCCGTCTCGAAGGACGCATAATTCTTCAGGCGATGAACAGCATCGCCGGCTGTTCGAGCAGCTGTTTGATGCGCGCGATGAAGGCAGCCGCCTCCCAGCCATCGACGATGCGGTGGTCGAAGGAGGAGGACAGGTTCATCATCCGGCGGATCGCGATCTGCCCGTCACGCACAACCGGGCGCTCGATGATGCGGTTGACCCCGACGATCGCGACCTCCGGATAGTTGATGACCGGGGTGCTGGCGAGCCCGCCGAGGCGGCCGAGGCTGGTCAGGGTGATCGTCGACCCGGTCAATTCGTCGCGCGAGGCCTTGCCGGCGCGCGCCGCCGCGGCGAGCCGGCCGAGCTCGGCGGCCGACTGCCACAAATCGAGCGCCTCGGCGTGATGCACGACCGGCACCATCAGCCCGGCCTCGGTCTGGGTCGCGACGCCGATATTGACGGCGCGATGGCGATGCAGCATTCCCGCTTCGTCGTCATAACGGGCGTTGACCTGCTTGTGCTCGGCGACCGCGTTGACGATCGCGCGCATCAGGAACGGCAAGAGGGTCAGGTGCTCGCGGGTCGCATCGGCGGCGTTTAGCTGCCCGCGCAATTCCTCGAGCGCGCTGACATCGACCTCCTCGACATAGGCGAAATGCGGGATGTGCCGCGCCGACAGCTGCAGATGCTCGGCGATCGCGCGGCGCAGCCCGATGATCGGCACCTCGTCGACCCCGTCGCGGCGTTGCAGCGACGCGGCGGCGGCAGGCGCGGCGGGCACGGCCAGGTAGGCATCGAGGTCCTGCCGGGTGATCCGGCCGCCGGGACCGGTTCCCGGCACGAATTGCAGCGCAATCCCGAGATCCCAGGCGCGCCGCCGCACCGCCGGCGAGGCGAGCGGCTTTTCGCCGGTGCGGCGGGGCGGCTGCCGAATGCCCTCACCCGCCGGTCGAGGCCCGTTGGCCCTCGCCGTTTGCCCCTCGCCCTCCCGCGCCCGCGGCGCGGGTCCCTCCCTCTCCCCGCCTGCGGGGAGAGGGTGTCCGACGCGCAGCGGCGGACCGGTGAGGGGCTGCGCTGGCCGTACTCCTGATGTCGCCAATGCCGGCTTAGCGACCGCCACCACATTGCCCTCGCCGGCAACCTCCAGCACCACCAGCTCCGAGCCGACCGGACGCTTCTCGCCGATTTTGCCGGTGATCGCGACGACCGTGCCGGCGACCGGTGCCGGCAGCTCGACGGTTGCCTTGTCGGTCATCACATCGACCAGCGGGTCGTCCTCGCGGATCACCTGGCCGGGCGAGACGTGCCAGGCGACGATCTCGGCCTCGGTCGTACCCTCGCCGATATCGGGCAGCTTGACGACGTAGCGGCCCATCTCAGCCTTCAACATCTCCCCGGCGGATGTTCTGCCGGAACCCGAAATACGCCAGTGCACCGGTGACGACGAGCGCCAGCCAACTCGCCCATAGCGGAATATCCACTCCGCCAATCTGCGCCGGCCAGCCAAGGATTATCCGCAGCAGATGAAGCAGTGCAATGATCAGAAACAGCATCGCCGTGAGGGTGTTGTATGTCCTCTGCTCCACCGGTTTCAGCCCTCCAGGGCGCGGCGCAGCCCGTCGGCGACGCGCGTTGGCCCCGGGAAATAGGCCCATTCGAGCGCATGCGGGTAGGGCGTGTCCCACCCGGTGACGCGCACGATCGGCGCTTCGAGGTGATAGAAGCAATGTTCCTGGACGAGCGCGGCCAGCTCGGCGCCGAACCCGCAGGTGCGGGTCGCCTCATGCGCGATCACGCACCGTCCGGTCTTTTTCACCGAGCCGACGATCGTGTCGATGTCGAGCGGCAGAAGCGTGCGCAGGTCGATGATCTCGGCGTCGATCCCGGCCTCCTCGGCCGCGGCCAGCGCGACATGCACCATCGTGCCGTAAACCAAGAGGGTGACCGCCGCGCCGTCGCGCACGATTGCCGCCTTGCCGAGCGGCACGGTGTAATGGCCCTCGGGCACCTCGCTTTGCGGGTGGTTGGTCCAAGGCAGCGCCGGCCGGTCGGGGTGGCCGTCGAACGGACCGTTATAAAGCCGCTTCGGCTCGAAAAACACCACCGGGTCGTCGTCCTCGATCGCGCTGATCAACAGGCCCTTGGCGTCATAGGGATTGGACGGAATGACCGTTTTCAGCCCGCAGACATGGGTGAAGATCGCCTCGACGCTCTGGCTGTGCGTCTGGCCGCCGAAAATCCCGCCGCCGCAGGGCGCCCGCACCGTGATCGGCGCCCAGAACTCGCCGGCCGAGCGATAGCGCAGCCGCGCCGCCGCCGAAATCAGCTGGTCGGTCGCCGGGTAGATGTAGTCGGCGAACTGGATCTCGACGATCGGGCGCAGCCCGTAGGCGCCCATCCCGACCGCCACCGCCAGCATGCCGCCCTCGGCGATCGGCGCATCGAAGACGCGCGTTTCGCCGTGCTTTTTCTGCAAGCCGTCGGTTACCCGGAAGACGCCGCCGTAGAACCCGACATCCTCGCCGAAGATCACGACATCAGGGTCGCGGCCGAGCATCACGTCCATCGCCGAATTGAGCGCCTGGACCATCGTCATTGCCGGCATGGCTCAGACCTCCGTATCAATCCGCAGTCCCCGTGAAAGCCAGGCGAAAGCCGGGATCCACCGGGAAGCGCCCGTGAACCCGCGGGAGTGGACCCCGGCGTTCGCCGGGGATGCGGTTGAAGGAGGCTGATTTGAGGAATTCTCCCGCATTTTTCGCCTCACACCCCCAGCTCCTGCCGCTGGCGCCGCAGATGCCAGGGCATTTCCTTGAAGACGTCCTCGAACATCGTCTTGGCGCTGAAATGCGGGCCCTGGTCGAGGGTGCCGTAGCGTTCGGCCTCGCGTGCCGCGTCGCGAACCTGGTCGGCCAGCTCGCTGTCGAGCTGGGCGTGCCGCTCGGGCGACCATTCGCCAAGCCCAACGAGGTGGCGCGACAGCCGCTCCACGGGATCGCCGAGCGGCCACTCCCTGGCTTCCTCCTCGGGGCGGTAGCGGTTCGGGTCGTCGCTCGTCGAATGCGGGCCGGCGCGATAGGTGAACAGCTCAATGAGGGTGGCGCCGTGATTGGCGCGCGCCCGCGCCGCCGCCCACTGCGTCGCGGCGTGGACGGCAAGAAAATCGTTGCCGTCGACCCGCAGGCAGGCCAGGCCGAAGCCGATCGCGCGCGCGGCAAAGGTCGCCTCCTCGCCGCCGGCAACCTCCTGATGCGAGGAGATCGCCCACTGGTTGTTGACGATGTTCAGCACGACCGGGGCGCGGTAGACCGAGGCGAAGGTCAGCGCGTGGTGGAAATCCGGTTCGGCGGTCGAGCCTTCGCCGATCCAGCTGACGGCGATGCGATGGTCGCCCTTGTAGGCCGAGGCCATCGCCCACCCGACAGCTTGCGGGAACTGGTTGCCGAGATTGCCGGCGAGCGAGAAGAACGATGCCTCGCGCGCCGAATAGAGCACCGGCAGCTGGCGGCCCTTGAGCCGGTCGCAGGCGTTCGAATAGCACTGGCACATCATGTCGAGGAGCGGCCAGCCGCGTGCGATCAGGATGCCCTGCTGGCGGTAGGTCGGAAACGCCATGTCGTCGGGCGCCAGGGCAAAGGCCTGGGCGACGCCGATCGCCTCCTCGCCGGTGCATTTCATGTAGAACGAGGTCTTGCCCTGGCGCTGCGCCCGCATCATGCGCTCGTCAAAGGCGCGGGTCAGCATCATCGCCCGAAGCCCGCGCCGCAGGGTCTCGGGGTCGAGCCTGGGGTCCCACGCGCCGACCGCCGCATCGTCATCATCAAGCACGCGGATCAGGTGATAGGCCAGCTCATGCGTCGCCTGCGCCGGCACGTCGACAGTCGGGCGCTCGGTGACCCCCGCCGCGTAGCGCCTGACATAGCCGAAATCCGGCCGCTCCCCCGGCGCCGGATGATGCGGCGGAATGTGCAGGCGGAGGCGCGGCGCGGCTGTTGCCGGCGCGGCGCCGGGCTGCGGGGATTGCGGATCGTCAGGCGTGATCGCTGTATCCATGGAACCCTTCCGGTGGCGTCGAATGCTACACGGTTTTCGCTCGCGAAGGGTTCCCGATGTGCTCGCCGATTGCGCCGCTATCGCGGCTGTTCTTTGTTGTCATACCGGCGAAAGCCGGTATCCACGGCAGAAGTGGCCGGGGCCTTCGCCGGGACGACGGGATAGGAGATGTCGCGAACTTCCGCGCCGCGACATCGGGATGCTGCTGGAGCCACACAGAATTGTGCCCGGCGCGAATGCCCGGGTTTGAACTCGCCGCCCCGTGTGCCGACTTATAGGCTGGCCGGAATCGCCGACGACAGGCTTGACGGCCCGAGGGTGACGCACGTGGCCGATATCTTCGTCAGCTACAACAAGAGTGACCGCACCGAGGCATTTTGGCTTGATGCCGAACTGGCCAAGCTCGGCCATACGCCGCACCTTCACGAAAAAGAGGTCAGAGGCGGCGATGATTTCATCCGCTGGATGATGGACCGCCTCGACAAAGGCGATCACACCCTTTGCGTGATTTCGAACGAATACCTGAAAGCAGCCTATTCGATGGCGGAACTCCGAGCCGCCCTCAAGAAGGCGATTGAGAAGGGCTCCAACTTCGTCCTGCCGGTCGTCGTCAAGCCGTGTAGCGTACCGGCGCTGATTGACTCCCTCAGCCGCTGCAATTTGGATGGCTGCTCCGAGGGCGAAAAGCGCGACCGCTTTCACCAATTCATGGGCAAGTCGGCAGCGCCCCCGCGTGCCCCACCCGAAGGTGTCGTCGCCTCCAACATCCCGGTCCGGGTGCCGGTGCATTTCATGGGGCGCGACGACGCGCTCGCCAACATCGAGACGGCGATGGGGCGCTCTCATGGCCGGGTCGCGATCACCGCGCTGCACGGGCTGCGCGGGGTCGGCAAGACCGTGCTCGCCGCGGCCTATGCCGAGCTTCATCGCCGCGACTACCGCGCGACCTGGTGGCTGCGGGCCGAGACCGAGGCGGGGATGCGCGCCGATCTCGTGGGCCTCGGCGTGCGGCTCGGCTGGGTCGGGGCCGACGACAAGGAGGAGCCGGCGCTCGCCGCGGTCAGCGAGCGGCTGCGGCACGAGGGCGACGGCATATTGTTGATCTTCGACAACGCGGTCGACGCCGACTCGCTCGCCCGCTATCTGCCGCGCGGCGGCGCGGCGCGGGTACTGATCACCTCGAACTACCACGCCTGGCGCGGCACCGCCGAGCCGGTCGAAATTCTCCTTTGGCCAAAGGAAATCGGCGCCGATTACCTGGTCGCCCGCACCGGCCGCGACACCGAGCGCCAAGCGGCCGAGGATTTATCGGAGGCATTGGGCGGATTGCCGCTGGCGCACGAACAGGCCGCCGCCTATTGCGAGCGGCTCGACCTGTCGCTCGCCGAATACGCCAGGCGCTTCGCCGCCGAGCCGGCGCGACTGCTTGACACCGGCAAGGACGCGCCGGCCGGATACCACGACAAACTGACCGTGGCGAAAACCTTTGCGCTGGCGATCGACGCGGCAGCAAAGCTCCACCCCGCCGCCGAAATGCTGATCGTCCACGCCGCATTGCTGGCGCCGGAGCCAATCCCGCTGTTCCTGTTCGCCGAGGGCCGCGAAGAATTCGGCGAGCCGTTATGTCAGCTGCTTGCCGGTGATGGGCTCGACGAGGCGCTCGCGGCGTTGCGCGCCTTCGCCCTGATCGACCGCGAGACGATCACCGACGAGCGCGATCCGGCGATCACCACCGATACGATCCGATTGCACCGCCTGGTGCGTGAAGTCGCGGCGGCACGGCGTAGCGGCGAGGCGCGTGAGGACGTGCGCCGCGCGCTGATCGAGGCTATGGCGTCGGTCTATCCGCGCGATGTCGCCGACGATCCGACGGACTGGCCGCGGGTACGACAGCTCGACGCGCTCGCACTGGCATTGGTCGGCGCTGATACATCACCCCCAATGAACGCGGAGATGGCAGCGAGCTACTTGATGGGTTTGGTCGGACTTTACAAAAAGTGGTCGCTCGGCGCTATTCAAGAGGCACGCGCACTTTTCGAGCGTGCCCTGGAAATTTGCGAGCGAGCCCTCGGGCCGGACGATCCCGACACCGCCTGGAGCCTGAACAATCTAGCGTTGATCCTTACCGACCAACGCGATTTTGGCTTGGCGCGACCGCTTTTCGAGCGCGCACTAGCGATCTCCGAGAAATCATTTGGCCCCGAGCATCCTACAACCGCGGCCTGCCTCAACAACCTCGCCGGGTTGTTGGCGGCTAGCCGCGATTTCGCTTCGGCACTACCGCTCTTCGAGCGAGCGCTGGAGATCACTGAGAGGAGGCTCGGCCGCGGCGATCCCGACACAGCGCGGTGCCTGAACAACCTTGCTGGGCTGCTAATGGATCAGGGCGAGTTCGATGCCGCACGACCGCTTTTTGAGCGCGCACTGGCGATTGACGAGAACGCGCTTGCACCTGACCATCCGGATACTGCTCGGTGTTTAGACAACCTCGCTGGGCTAATACGCCGTCAGGGCGATCTTGCTGCAGCGCGACCGTTCTACGAGCGCGCGCTGGCGATGCGTGAGAAAGTGCTCGGTCCCGAGCATCCCGACACGGCATTGGTGCGCAAACACCTCGCCGCCCTGATCGCGCTAGGCGGCTGACCGGGCCGGCTTGGCCGCCGTCACCGATTGCGCCAGCCCCTCTTTCCGCGGCCACCGACCAGCCCGGCGCGCACGCGCTGTTTCAGGAGGGCGGGGGGGCGGAAGCGTTCGCCGTAGGCTTCGAAGAGGATTTCCGAGGCTTGCAGGCAGAGTTTCGAGGTCGTCGCGTCCATCAGCTCGAAGGGGCCCATCGGGTGGCCGAGGCCGAGTTTGGCGGCGGTGTCGATGTCCTGCGGGGAGGCGACGCCCTCGTCGACGAGGCGCACCGCCTCGTTGAGGAAGGTGAGAAGCATGCGGTTGACGGCGAAGCCGGCGACGTCCTTGACCCGGATCGGCACCTTGTCGGCATCGCGGGTGAGGCGCATCGCGGTCTCGACGGTCTCGGGCGCGGTGTCGAAGGCCGGGATCACCTCGACCAGCTTCATCCGCGAGGCCGGCGAAAAATAATGCGTGCCGATGAAATTGGGCCGGCGCGCCTCGCCGACATATGACGCGAGGGTCGAAATCGGGATCGTCGAGGTGTTGCTGGCGAAGATGCAGGCGGGCTGGCAGACCCGATCGAGGCGTTGGTAGGTCTCGGCCTTTACCGCCTCGTCCTCGAACACCGCCTCGGTGACGAAATCGCATGTCGCGAACGGGTCGAGCGCGACCGTCGTGGTGATCCGCGCCAGTGCCAGCACCTTGTCTTCCGGCTTGAAGAAGCCGCGCGGAATGCCGCGGTCAAGCACCCGGGCGAGGCGGTCGAGCGCCGCCGCCAGCGCCGCTTCGCCGGTGTCCGCCAGCACCACATTGTGCCCGGCGACGGCGAAGACCAGCGCGATCTCCGCCCCCATCAGCCCGGCGCCGACGACCGTCCTCGATCGGCGGCGTGGCTTCAAGAAATCGATC
>CAYMRQ010000030.1:0-23045 GCA_964392845.1 uncultured Rhizobium sp. | reverse complement strand
CTCCGATTTTCTCCTGAGCTTCGCTCATACGCGGCACCTCTCTCGGAATAGCGCAGATTTCAATCAGGTTGCTCCGCCGGTGCCGGCCCCTCACCCCAACCCTCTCCCCGCCAGCGGGGCGAGGGAGTACCGCGGCGCGCCTTTAACCCCTCGCCCGCTGGCGGGGAGAGGGAGGGACCCGCGGCGAAGCCGTGGGAGGGTGAGGGGCAGCCACGGCGTGAGCTGCAGGACCGGAATTTCGGCTCAGCGCACCGCAAACTGCGTCGCCCCGAACGTGTTCTCGCGCTCGATGTCGGTGATCGGCTTTTGGCCCGGGCCGCCGGCCAGCACGGCAAGGCCGCGCTGCACCGCCGGCCGCGCCGCGATCTCGTCATACCAGCGCTTCATCGCCGGATATTCGTTGAGATCGACATAGCCGCGCTCGGCGAAGCGGGGCGACGCCTCGGTGGCCGTGCGAATCCACGGGAAGGTGATGATGTCGGCCATGCTGTATTCGTCGCCCGCCAGCCAATGCGAATCATCGAGGCGGTGGTTGAGCACCCGGCTGAGCCGCGCCACCTCGTTGTTGAAACGCTCGATCGCGTAAGGCAGCTTTTCCTTGGCATACGCGGCAAAATGGTTCCACTGGCCGAACATCGGGCCGACCCCGCCCATCTGGAACATCATCCATTCCAGGCATTTGTAGCGCCCGATCGGGTCTTTCGGGATGAGCCGGCCGCCGGATTTTTCCGACAGGTAGATCATGATCGCCGCGGATTCGAACAGCGTGAACGGCTTGCCGCCCGGGCCGTCGGGATCGACGATCGCCGGGATCCGGTGATTTGGGGTGATCTTGAGGAATTCCGGCTTGAACTGGTCGCCAGCGCCGATATCGATCGGGATCACCTTGTACTGAATCCCGAGCTCTTCGAGCGCGATATGCACCTTGTGGCCGTTGGGGGTCGGCCAGGTCCACACTTCAAGCATCGCAAATCCTCCCGCTCGGCTGCGTCGCGCGAAACGATGTCATTGCGAGCGCAGTGATGCAATCGCCCGCTGTCGGGGCGGAATAGAGAGGGTCAGGATTGGTCACCAGGCTTGACCATCTGTGCGACGGCAACCCATATAGCGAAGTGGTCTGGAGGGCTGGAAATGACGTGCCAGATGAATATCGCGGAAGCAAAGGCCAAGCTGTCGGAACTGCTTGATCGCGCCCTGGCCGGCGAGGAGATCGTCATCGCCCGCGCCGGCAAGCCGCTCGCGCGGCTGGTACCGGTGACGCCGCCAAAGCGCCGGAAGCCTGGAGCGTGGCGCGGCTGGGGCGCATCTATCCCGACCGAAACCTTCCTGGCGCCGATGGATCCTGAGGATCTCGATGCGGCCGAAGGTAAATTCAGCGACGAATTTGGCATCAGCCGGCCGCGACCCGACAAGTCATGAGGCTGTTGCTTGATACCCACACCGTGTTGTGGTGGTTCTCGGACGACCCGCGCCTCCCGACGACGGCGCGAAGAGCAATCGCCGATATGGCAAATCAGCTGGTTGTCAGCGCCGCGGTGGGTTACGAGATCGCTTACAAGCAGAATCTGGGGCGGCTGCCACCTCTGCCCGCGATCCTGCCGGATCGATTGCGCCGGGAAGGCATCGAGAGCCTGCCGATCTCGATGGAGCACGCGTTGGCTGCCGCCGCGCTCCGCGGGCCGCACCGCGACCCGTGGGATCGGATCATGATGGTGCAAGCCATGGCCGAGCAATGCCGGGTCGTCACGGTCGATGCGGTCTTTTCCGACTACGGCGTCCCGGTGCTATGGTAGCGGCTTAGTGTTTCGGCTCCTCGTCGGTCGCCAGCCGGCGCAACGCCTCCTCATCGGCGCCGTAGCGCAGCCAGCCGCCGACATGGCCCATGCCCAGCCGGTGGTAAAAGCCGCGCGCCGGGTTCCAGTCGAGCACGTGAAAATCGATCCGTCCCCAGCCGCGCTCGACCGCGATTGCCGCGAGCCGTGCCATCAGCCGGCGGCCGACGCCCCGGCCGCGCGCCGGTTTGGTGACGTAGAGATCTTCGAGATGCATGCAGGGTCGGCCGAGCCAGGTCGAGAACCTCGAATGGAACAGCGCGGCGCCGGCCGGCTCGCCGTCGAGGAACGCGATGATTGCCTCGAACTCCCGATCCGATCCAAAGCCGTGCCGGCGCAAATCCTCTTCGGTGGCGACGACGGCGTCGGGCGCCCGTTCATAGACCGCGAGTTCGCGGATCAGCCGCAGCAGCAGCGGGCAATCCTCGGCGGTCGCGAAGCGGATCTGGATCTCGCCGCTCACCGCTCGCGCCATTCGCCGGCGGAGCTGCGCCCGGCGCTGCCGGGCGGCCCGAAATCGCGCGGCACGAGGCCGGAATGGAACCAGGTGATAAAGCTGTAGATGCTGAACACCGGCAGGCGCAGATGGTCGCTGAGCGCGCGAGCGTACGGCACCATGTCGGTGCATTCGAGCAGCACCGCGCCGGTCTCGGGGTAGCGCGCGACGAGCGCATCGCCGGCGTCCGATATATCGCGCTCGGCGGCGGCGGCGTCGAGCCGCTCCTCGTCATTGAGGATGGCGCGGGTGAATTCGCGCCCGCCATCGGTGCCGACGACCGGCGTCTCGGGATCGGCGCCGGCGGCGGCGAGATGCTCTCGCGTGAGGCTCGCCGCGCTGATCGTCAAGACGCCAACCCGCTTGCCTTGCGGCAGGACGCGCTCGATCAACGGGATCTGCATCAGGCTCGAGGTCGCCACCGGCACGCCGACATGGGCTGATATCTCGCGCTGATAGAGCGAGAGAAACCCGCAGGTCGTGGTGATGCCGTCGGCGCCGAGCCGGACCAGCTCCGCGGCCCCATCGAGGAAGCTGTCGAGGAGGCCCTCGGCCTTGTCAAAGACGACCCGGCGGGGCGAAGCGCCGGGCACCACCTTGTAGAGCACCGGAAACGGCCAGGTCAGCGCGTTGCCCATATCGCCCGGAATCCGCGGAAACCGCGCCTCAAGCATCAGAATGCCGACCCGCGCGCCATAGAGCGCCTTGCCGCCATGGGCGATGCGATTTGCGGACGGAACCCCGCTCGATTCACTGCGCAGATGAGAGTCCGCGCCGCCCTCAAAATTGGCCGGCATGGCGGAATTTAGCTCTTCACCAGAGGAGTGAAGTCGGACCAGTGTTCGACCTTAAACGCGCGGACATCCCTCACGGACGATGGAAACCAGGGGAGCGCCTTCAGCGCCATGATCGCCGCGAACAGATTTGCCAAGTCGTCCTTGTCGGTCGTGTACAGACTGCCCTGCCGCCAGTCAAAATCGAACCCCTGCAACACCGCGCGAATGTCGGCATAGGCCTGTGTTACGCCCCTTGGATGAGAGCGGAGCGTATCGGCGACGACAAGGTCGAACGCAATCGCGAACATCAGTGAGCCGTTTGCGCAACTATTTCATCTTCGACGGCGCGATTGAGCGTGTAATCGACTTCCTCGCCGGTTTCCGCAAGGCGGATCTTGACAACCCTGTCGGTGCCATCCGGTGTGAGGTCGCCGATCGCGACGATTTCGTACGCTGGTCCGACGGCTCCGAAACGGCGCCAGGTTCCAATCAATGACCGAGGTTCGATTTTCGCCATGCAGACAGCTCCTTCCTACATAACCATATAGGGCACGATGCGAAATTTTGCAGACCACTGCGCAATCCATTCGCGCCACCATTCGCCGACCGGCGATGCGAGGATGGGCGCAAAGGCTTTAACACCCGACATGGCGGCTTCTGGGCGGCCTTCGAGGCCCAGCTTTAGTGGATCTTCGACAACGCAGGAGTCGTTCCCAACGACAAAGCGCGCCCCTCACGGAGCGCGCCCTGTTGCCGGGTGGATCCCGGCTTTCGCCGGGATGACGCGATGTCGGCTAACGCCGACCTCGCGTCAGTTGATCAGGCCGTAGAACTTGCCGGCGTTCTCGCAGGTCATCTTGAAGGTGGTTTCGGCCGGCAGATGCGCGAACTGCTCGTCGATATACTTCTTCGACTCCGGCCACACCCCGTCGGGATGCGGGTAGTCGGAACCCCACATCAGGGTCTCGACGCCCATCTCGTCGATCAATTTAGTGCCGACGCGGTCGAACTGGAAGGTCGCCTTGCACTGGCGGCGCCAATACTCGCTCGGCTTCAACTTGAGCTTGAGGTCCTGATACTGGTCCTCAAACTCGAAATCCATGCGGTCGAGCACGTAGGGGATCCAGCCGATGCCGCTCTCGCCGAGCACCATGCGGATGTTCGGGAAGCGCTCGAACATCGCCGCGCCCATCAGGTCTGTGAGGATCGTCGCCAGCGTCATCTGGAAGCGGCAGAGCCCGCTATAGGTCATCCGCCGCGCGATCGTCGGTTCGAGCGACTTGCGCAACTCGGGATCGGTCGCCGGGAACGTATGGAAGTGCAGCGGCAGCTGCGTCTCGTTGACCGCGGTCCAGAGCGGGTCCCACATCGGGTGCCACATCGGCGTCATGTGCCAGGAGCACGACAATTCGACGCCCTTCATGCCCATCTTGGCGACCCGCCGCACCTCGGCCGCCGCCGCGTCGATGTCGCTGTAGGGCAGGCAGGCAAGGCCGATCATGCGATCGGGGTAGGTGCTGGAGAAGGCATGCATGAAGTCGTTGTAGATTCGCAGCATCTCGTTCGCCGCGGCCGGGTCCTTCATCTTCGCGCAGGCGGCGAGAATCCCGTAGATGACCTCGGCGTCCATGCCGTCGCGGTCGAGCTCCTTGACCCGCAAATGCGGGTCGCCGGGGCGGCGATGACCCTTCTTGGTGTAATCGTCGTAGAGGCCGGCCTCGTTCATCTTGTCGACGCGCAGCTGTTTGCCGGGGACATAGTCCGAGCCGACGGCGCCAACGCCGCCGGGCCTCCCGTAATCGGCGCCGTTATTGTCGACCCAGCGCTCGCCGCCGTCCGCCTGCCTGGCGACATAGGGCATCTGGTCCCTGAGCTTGCTCGACGCGTTCGACGTGAACAGGTCGGGCGGCAGCCAGATCATGTCGAGATGACAGTCTGCCGAGATACGTCGATACTGCCGAGCCATTCGCAATCCTCCCTGTCACAACAAAGACGCCGGCAGATGTGCCAGCGCGGCACATTCACCCAACGGCCCGCAGTCTATCGCAGGTTTCCCCGGCTTTCCGCGCAGAAATCGCCGGGCTGGCATGCGGCATGGTGAACGCCGTTCAGCTTCGCCGGCCGGTGAAGACCGGCGGGCGCTTTTCGAGAAAGGCGCGGACCCCTTCGGCGTGATCGGAGCTGGCGCCGGCCGCTTCCTGCAGATCGCGCTCGAGATCGAGCTGATCGTCGAGATCGTTGGCCTCGGCCGCATCAAGCGCGCGTTTGGTCAGCGCCAGCCCAACGCTCGCCCCGCCCGCCAGCCGTGCCGCCAGCGCATGCGCCTCGGTCATCAGCCGATCGTCCTCGACGACCTGCCAGATCATCCCCCATTCCACCGCGGTCGCGGCCGGCACCGGCTCCGCCAGCATCGCCAGCGCGCGGGCGCGGGCCATGCCGACGAGGCGCGGCAGAAACCAGGTGCCGCCGCAATCGGGGATGAGGCCGATGCGGGCGAAGGCCTGCACAAAGCTGGCGCCCTCCGCCGCCAGCACGATATCGCAGGCCAGCGCGAGATTGGCGCCGGCGCCGGCGGCGACCCCGTTGACCGCGCAGATCACCGGCACGGCCAAGGCGCGCAGCTGCTTGACCAGCGGGTTGTAATGGTCGAGCAGGCGCGCGATATCGGCCGGCGCCATGCCGACGACCGCGGTCAGATCCTGCCCGGCGCAGAAGGCGCGCCCGGCGCCGGTCAACAGGAGAGCGCGGCAGCCCTCGTCGGCCGCGGCGGCGTCGAGCGCGGCAGAGAGCGCGTCGGCCATCTCGACCGTCAGGGCGTTGAGCCGCTCCGGCCGGTTCAGCGTGATCAGATGATAGCCCGGATGGGTTGCAACGAGGATCGTCATCGATGTGCCTTTGGGTCAGAGATGTGCTGAATCGGCTCAGACTAGTGTGGTGGTTCTGAAGTTCGTTCGATCTGGATCGTCGCTTTTCTTCCTTGTCATACCGGCGAAGGCCGGTATCCACGGCAGAAGTGGGTAAAGGCCTTCGCCGGGACGACGAGATCGGCGATCCGCGGCGGGTATGGTTTCTCATCTCGCCGAGATGCCGCTCGCCGGCACCAACAAGATCGACCGGCGCCTCCTGATGCGAGATCATCGAGCGCAAGGGCAATGAGGGCTTTGGCGAGGGGAATTTCCGCACGCTCTTCGAATCGATCGAAGCCGACCAGATTCGCCGCGGCGTCCTCGCCGCCCCGAGCTGAAACCTGGCGTCCCGGCGAAGTCCGGGACACCCATCCTGCAACGTCTCGGGCGCGGGTAAGTGGGTCCCGGCCTTCGCCGGGATGACGATCAGCGGCTAGGCGGCCGCTTCCGCCTCTTCGGCATCGCCGGCGAGGGGGCCGGAATCCTTGCCCTTGGCCTCCGGATCGCGGTCGACCAGCTCAATCACCGCCATCGGCGCATCGTCGCCGTAGCGGAACCCGGCCTTGATGATGCGGGTGTAGCCGCCCGGCCGGGTGGCGTAACGCTCGGCCAGAATCGTCAGCAGCTTGTTGGCGAGCGCGGCATCCTGCAACCGGGCGATCGCCTGGCGCCTTGCATGCAGCCCGCCGCGTTTGCCCAGCGTAATCAGCCGCTCGACGATCGGCCGCAAATCCTTGGCCTTGGGCAGCGTGGTGCGGATCTGCTCGTGCTTGATCAGGGCGGCGGCGAGGTTCTCGAACATCGCCTTCCGGTGGGCGGAGGTGCGGCTGAAACCGCGATGGCTCATCCGATGGCGCATGCTCTCTTCTCCGCCGCTACGGGCTTGACCGCGCCCCGCGGCTCAATAGGGCTCATCGATCCGCTTGGCCAGCTCTTCGATGTTCTCGGGCGGCCAGCTGGCGATCTCCATGCCGAGATGGAGGCCCATATTGGCCAAGACTTCCTTGATCTCGTTCAATGATTTCCGGCCGAAATTGGGGGTGCGCAGCATCTCGGCCTCGGTCTTCTGCACGAGGTCGCCGATATAGACGATGTTGTCGTTCTTCAGGCAATTGGCCGAGCGCACCGACAGTTCGAGCTCGTCGACCTTGCGTAAGAGGTTCTTGTTGATCAGCGGCTCGCCGGTGATCTCCTTCTCGATCGCATGGCGCGGTTCCTCGAAATTGATGAACAGCTGCAGCTGGTCTTGCAGGATGCGGGCGGCCAGCGCCACCGCGTCCTCGGGGGTCATGGCGCCGTTGGTCTCGACCCGCATCGCCAGCCGGTCGAAATCGGTGACCTGGCCGACGCGCGTGTTCTCCACGCGGTACGAGACCTTGCGGACCGGGCTGAACAGCGCATCGACCGGAATGAGGCCGATCGGCGCGTCCTCCGGCCGGTTCGAGGTCCCCGGCACATAACCCTTACCGTTTTCGACGGTCAGTTCCATCGTAATGCGGGCGCCGTTGTCGAGCGTGCAGACCACCTGATCGGGGTTGAGGATCTCGATATCGTGCCCAGTTTCGATCTGGCGGGCGCGGACCTCGCCCGGCCCGGTGGCGCGCAGCCGCATCCGCTTCGGCCCGTCGCCATGCATGCGCAGGCCGATGCTCTTGACGTTCAGGACGATGTCGGTGACGTCCTCGAGAACGCCCGGCAACGAAGAGAATTCGTGCAAGACGCCTTCGATCTGCAGCGAGGTGACCGCCGCCCCCTGGAGCGAGGACAAGAGCACACGTCGCAGCGCATTGCCGAGCGTCAGGCCGAAACCGCGTTCGAGCGGTTCGGCGACCACGGTGGCGACACGTTTTGCATCGTCCCCCGGCTCGACCGAAAGCTGCTTGGGTTTAATCAGGGTTTGCCAATTTTTTTGCAGCACGATGACCTCAATCGATAAAGCGCGGATCGGGTCCGCAACGTACGCCGACGGCCAAACCGACGGGTTATTTCGTCCGAGCGCGCCGGCCGCGCCGGTTGATCTGCCCGGGGATCTCCCAAGGGATCTGGCCGGGCAGGCGGCGCCTCAGACGCGGCGGCGCTTGGGCGGGCGGCATCCGTTATGCGGGATCGGCGTCACATCGCGGATCGAGGTGATCGCGAAACCGACCGCCTGGAGCGCGCGCAATGCTGATTCACGCCCCGAGCCCGGACCCTTGACCTCGATGTCGAGGGTGCGCATGCCATGTTCCATTGCCTTCTTACCGGCATCCTCGGCGGCGACCTGCGCCGCGTAGGGCGTCGATTTGCGCGAACCTTTGAAGCCATTGCTGCCCGATGACGACCACGCGATCGTGTTGCCCTGGGCGTCGGTGATCGTGATCATCGTGTTGTTGAAGCTCGCGCTGACATGCGCGGTGCCCGAGGTAATGTTTTTGCGCTCGCGTCGACGCAGACGCGGCGCTGCCGTGCTCTTTGCCATTCAGCTCTTCCGCCGTTGCGCTCGGTAGAGGCGAGCGTGCTACTTCTTCTTGCCCGCGATCGGACGCGACGGCCCCTTGCGGGTGCGCGCATTGGTGTGAGTCCGCTGCCCGCGAACCGGTAGTCCCCGGCGATGCCGCAATCCGCGATAGCAGCCCAGATCCATCAGCCGCTTGATGTTCATCGCGACGGTTCGCCGCAGATCACCCTCGACCGTGTATTCGCGGTCGATCAGCTCGCGCACGCGCAGCACCTCGTCATCGGTCATCTCGTGCGACCGGCGGTCGAGCGGGATGCCGACCCGGTTGCAGATCTCCAGCGCCTTGGTCCGGCCGATGCCGTGAATATAGGTCAGTCCGATCGGCACGCGCTTCTGGTTCGGGATGTTGACGCCGGCAATTCGCGCCACCTGCGCATCTCCTTAAATGTCGGAAAAAGAGCGGATACGGCTCCGATCAGGCGCGTGAGTATACAGAATGTTAACGGCGCGTCAACGACGCCCCGACAGATCTCCGACAGATCGGCGCGATCGCTTAGCGCGCCGCGCCGTTGCGCAGCACCGCCTCGATCTGCCGCGTCACCTCGTCGATCTTCGCCATGCCATCGACCGAGCGCAGAATTCCGTGAGCCCGATAATAAGGGAGTATCGGGGCCGTCTGATTGCGATAGGCCGCGAACCGCGTCGCCAGCGCTTCCGGCCGGTCATCGGCGCGGCGGACGAAATTGCTGCTGCCACAGCTGTCGCACACCCCCTCGACGCGCGGCCGGCGGTGGCGCTCGTGATAGCTCGCGCCGCATTGGCCGCAGCTGAACCGGCCGCTCAACCGGTCGATCAGCGCGGTCTCGTCGACCTCCATCAGGATCACATGATCGAGCGCGCGCCCGCGCTCGCCGAGCATCGCGTCGAGCGCCTCGGCCTGCGGCACGGTGCGCGGAAAACCGTCGAGGATGAAGCCCCCTTGGGCGTTATCGGGGGCGCAATCGGGTTCGGCGATGCGGTCGGCGATCAACTCGATCATCGTGGCGTCGCCGACCAATTGCCCCGACTCCATGATCGCCTTGACCCTCTGGCCAAGCCCGCTGCCCGAGGCCACCGCGGCGCGCAGCATGTCGCCAGTGGCGAGCTGAACCAGGCCGTGCGTCTGTTCGAGGCGCTTTGCCTGCGTTCCCTTGCCGGCGCCGGGAGGCCCCAAAAGGATCAAATTCATCGGATCCGGTTCATCAGCGCCGGCCTCGCAGCTTTGCCTTTTTGATCAGCCCTTCATATTGATGGGCGAGCAGATGCGAGTGGATTTGCGCCACGGTATCCATCGTGACGCTGACGACGATCAACAGGCTGGTCCCGCCGAAATAGAACGGGACCGAATATTGCGAGATCAGGATCTCCGGCAGAATGCACACCGCGGAGAGGTAGATCGCGCCAAAGACCGTGATCCGGGTCAGCACGTAGTCGAGATAGTCGGCGGTGTTCTTGCCCGGCCGAATGCCGGGGATGAAGCCGCCATATTTGCGCAGATTGTCGGCGGTCTCGGCCGGATTGAAGACGATCGCAGTGTAGAAGAAGCAGAAGAACACAATGAGGCCGATATAGAGCGCCATATAGAGCGGCGTGCCATGCGCCACATAGGAAGTGATCGTGCCGATCCAGCCATAGCTTTGGCCGCTCGGCTCGAAAGCCGCGATCGAGGCGGGCAGCAGCAGCAGCGAGGAGGCGAAAATCGGCGGGATGACGCCCGAGGTGTTGAGCTTCAGCGGCAAATGCGACGCGTCGCCGCCGAACATGCGGTTGCCCTGCTGACGCTTTGGGTATTGCACGAGGATGCGGCGCTGCGCCCGCTCCATGAACACGATGACCGCGACCACGACAACGGACATCACCAGAAACAGGATGATGAACGCGGCGGATAGCGCGCCGGTCCGGCCGAGCTCGAGGGTCGCGACGAGGGCATGCGGCAGATTGGCGACGATGCCAGCCATGATGATCAGCGAGATGCCGTTGCCGACGCCGCGCGCGGTGATCTGCTCGCCGAGCCACATCAGAAATACGGTCCCGCCGGTCAGGGTGATCACCGTTATCAGGCGGAACGACAGCCCCGGGTCGATCACCGCCGATTGGGTGCCCGAGCGCATCCCCTCAAGCCCGATAGCGATGCCGTAGGACTGAACCGCGGCGAGTACGACGGTGCCGTATCGCGTGTATTGGTTGAGCTTCTTGCGCCCGCTCTCGCCTTCCTTCTTCAGGGTTTCCAGGGTCGGCGAGACCGCGGTCAACAGCTGAATGATGATCGAAGCGGAGATATACGGCATGATGTTGAGGGCAAAGATCGTCATGCGCCCGAGCGCGCCGCCCGAGAACATGTCGAACATGCCGAGAATGCCGCCGGAGTTGCGCGAGAAGATTTCGTGCAGGATCCCCGGGTCGATGCCGGGGATCGGGATGTAGGTGCCGAGGCGATAGATGACGAGCGCGCCGAGCGTGAACCAGATCCGGCTTTTCAGCTCGGTGGCCTTTGAAAAGGCCGAGAGATTTATGCTGGCAGCAAGTTGTTCGGCGGCTGACGCCATAATGCCTCATCCTCACCCAAAGGCCGCCCTACGCACGTAACGCGCCGGGCTCAGGCTTCCGGCGCCTCGGCCGCGGTCTTGGCGCCGGGCTTGGCCCCGGGCTTGGCGTCGGCGGCGGCGCTGCGCAGCACGACCGTGCCGCCCGCCGCCTCGACCGCGGCAATCGCCGTCTTCGATGCGCCCGCGACCTCGATCGTGATCGCGACGGTGAGCTTGCCCTTGGCCAACAGGCGGATGCCGTCGCCCTGTCGCCGCAGCACGCCGGCCGCAACCAGCTTGGCGCCGTCGAGCGCGCCCTCGTTGCCGAGCCGACCGGCATCGAGCGCCTGCTGCAACCGGCCAAGGTTCACCACAGTGAAATTTTTGCGGAAAATGTTGTTGAAGCCGCGCTTCGGGAGACGGCGATGCAGCGGCGTCTGCCCGCCCTCGAAGCCGTTGAGCGCGACCCCGCTGCGTGCGGTTTGCCCTTTGCCGCCACGGCCCGAGGTCTTGCCTTTGCCCGATCCGATGCCGCGCCCAACCCGCTTGGCCCGGTAATGCGCGCCTGGATTGTCTCTGATCTCGTTGAGTTTCATCACCTATCCCCGGACCGCGGGCCTCCGGCCCGCATGCGGCCGAGACGGCCGCGTTCCTATGCTTCCTCGACCACCCGAACCAGATGCTGCACCTTGTTGATCATGCCGCGCACCGAGGGCGTGTCCTCGAGCGTGCGCTGCCGGTGGCGCTTGTTGAGCCCCAACCCCTTGAGCGTCGCCTCCTGATCGGCGCGCCGGCCGATCGGGCTGCCGGTCTGCATCACGGTGATCGTCTTCTTGCCGTTCGTTGAAGTGGCTGGCATCACGCGGTCTCTCGAATCTCGGCCTCGCGGCGGCCGAGGATCTCGGCGACCTTTTTGCCGCGGCGCGCCGCCACCGCCCGCGGGCTGGTGACATGGCTGAGCGCGGCAAAGGTCGCCTTGATCATGTTGTGCGGGTTCGAGGTGCCGACCGACTTGGCCACCACGTCCTGCACCCCGAGCGCCTCGAAAATCGCCCGCATCGGTCCGCCGGCGATGATGCCGGTGCCGGGCTTTGCCGCCCGCACGATGACCTTGCCCGCGCCATAGGAATCGACGATGTCGTGATGCAAGGTGCGACCCTCGCGCAAGGGCACCCGGATCATGCTTTTCCGCGCCTGTTCGGTTGCCTTGCGGATCGCCTCCGGCACCTCGCGCGCCTTGCCCGAGCCGTAACCGACCCGGCCCTTGCGGTCGCCGACGATGACCAGCGCAGCAAAACCGAAGCGCCTGCCGCCCTTTACGACCTTCGCCACGCGATTGATGCCGACCAGCTTCTCGGTGAATTCGCTTTCTTCGCGCTCGCGCGGCTGGCGGTCGCCATCGCCGCCCCTGCGCCCGTCCCGCCCTGTGCGTGCCATCGGAGCCCTTTCAGAAATCGAGCCCGCCCTCGCGGGCGGCGTCGGCCAAGGCCTTGATCCGGCCGTGATACAGATAGGCGCCGCGGTCGAACACGACCCGCTCGACCCCGGCCGCCTTGGCGCGTTCGGCGAGCAACTTGCCGACCGCGCTCGCCGCTGCGGTATCGGCGCCGGTCTTCAAGTCAGGCTTGAGGCCGGCATCCAGGGTCGACGCCGCGGCGAGCGTGCGCCCGGCTGCGTCGTCGATGATCTGCGCATAGATATGGCGCGACGAGCGGAACACCGACAGCCTTGCCCGACCCTTCGCCGCCTGCCGCAGCTTGAACCGGGTCCGTTCGCGCCGGCGGCGGAACAGCGCATCTGGTTTGTTCGAGGATTTGTTCGACATGAGGCGCTACTTCTTCTTGCCTTCCTTGCGGCGGACTGTCTCGTCGCGGTACTTGACCCCCTTGCCCTTGTAGGGCTCGGGAGGACGGAACGACCGGATCTCGGCGGCGACCTGGCCGACGCGCTGGCGATCGGCGCCGCTCACGGTAATCGCGGTCGGCCGCTCGCAGGTGATCCGCACATCCTTCGGGATCGGAAAGGGGATTTCGTGGCTGTAGCCGAGCTGCAGGTTGAGGATATCGCCTTGCACCGCGGCGCGATAGCCGACGCCGTTGATGTCCAGGTTGCGAGTGAAGCCGGTGGCGACGCCGGTGACCATATTGTTGACCAGCGCCCGCGTCGTGCCCCACATCGCCCGGGCGCGCTTTGTCTCGTCCTTCGGCGCGATCGTCACCGTGCCATCGGCGATCGTCGCGGTCACCTCGTTGCTGACGAAGAGGCTCAACGTGCCGAGCGCGCCCCTGGCGGTCAGTGTCTGGCCCGCCAGTTCGACCGCCACCCCCGCGGGGATCGCTACAGGATTTTTGCCAATCCGCGACATCGCTCTTTCCTTAGAGTCCCTGGTCCTCAGAACACCCGGCACAGCACCTCGCCGCCGACCTTGGCGACGCGGGCTTCGTTGTCCGACATGACCCCGTGCGGGGTCGACAGGATCGATATGCCAAGCCCGTTATACACCCGCGGCAGATCGGCCAGCTTTGAATAGACGCGCCGCCCCGGCTTCGAAATGCGCGAGATTTCGCGGATCCCCGGCTCGCCGTCGATATATTTCAATTCGATCTTGAGTTCGGCGACGCCCGGGCGAACCTGCTCGCGCGAGAAACCGCGGATATAGCCCTCGCGCTTCAAGACTTCGAGAACGTTGGCGCGCAAATTCGACGCCGGCGCCGCGACGACAGCCTGGCGGGCCTGCTGGCCATTGCGGATGCGGGTCAGCATATCGCCGAGGGGATCGCTCATCGACATGGCTTAGCTTCCCTTCACCAGCTCGATTTGAGCATGCCGGGGATCTGGCCGGCCGAGGCCAGCTCGCGTACCGCGATGCGCGACAGCTTGAACTTGCGGTAATAGCCGCGCGGCCGCCCGGTCAGCGAGCAGCGGTTGCGCAGCCGCGTTTCCGAGCTGTTGCGCGGCAGCTCGGACAGCTTCAGCTGCGCCTCGAACCGGTCTTCCGGTGCTGCATCGCGGTCGCGGGCGATGGCTTTGAGGCGCACGCGGCGCGGCGCCAGCTGCTTGGTCAGCTTGGCGCGGCGGGCGTTTTTCTCGATCGAGCTTTTCTTTGCCATGGGGGATTTCAAACTCCGCAGGCGATCAGTTCGTGAAAGGCATGTCGAAGCCCTTGAGCAGCGCCCTGGCCTCGGCATCGGTTTTCGCGGTGGTGACGATGACGACATCCATCCCGCGCACGCTGTCGACCTTGTCGTAATCGATCTCGGGGAACACCAGCTGCTCCTTGAGCCCCAGCGCGTAATTGCCGCGCCCGTCGAAGCTCTTCGGCGAAACCCCGCGGAAATCGCGCACCCGCGGCAGTGCCACGGTGATCAGCCGGTCGAGAAATTCGTACATGCGCTGTGCCCGCAAGGTCACCTTGCAGCCGATTGGCATGCCCTGGCGCAGCTTGAAGGTCGCGATCGACTGCTTGGCCCGGATCACGATCGGGTGCTGGCCGGTGATCGCGGTCAGATCGCCGACGGCGGCGTCGATTTTTTTGGCGTCCTGCACCGCCTCGCCGACGCCCATATTGACGACGATCTTGTCAAGGCGCGGCACCTGCATCGGGTTCTGGTAGCCGAATTCCTGCATCAAGGCGGGCCGAACCACCTGATGATAACGCTCGTGCAAGCGGGTCATGCCAGCTCTCTCATTTGTCGATCATCTCGCCCGAGCGGCGGGCGACTCTGACCTTGCGGCCATCATCGAGGGTCTTGTAGCCGATCCGCGTCGGCTTGCCCGATTGCGGGTCGACATGGGCGACGTTGGAAACGTGGATCGTCAGCTCCTTGTCGACGATGCCGCCGGGATCGCCCATGCGCGGTTTGGTGTGCCGCCGCGCCATATGGATACCCTGCACGATGAGCCGCCGCTCCGCCGGCAACACGCGCAGCACCTCGCCGGCCTTGCCCTTGTCGCGGCCGCTGATGACCACGACGTTGTCGCCCTTCTTGATCTTCATCTTCGGCATGGCTGACGGCACCGGTCAAAGAACCCGTTCAAAGCACTTCTGGGGCGAGCGAGACGATCTTCATGAACCGCCGCGCCCTGAGCTCGCGCGTGACCGGCCCGAAGATGCGCGTCCCGATCGGCTCGCCCTGCTGGGTGATCAGCACCGCCGCGTTGCGGTCGAAACGAATGGCGCTGCCGTCGGCCCGCCGGATCTCCTTGGCGGTACGCACGATGACGGCGCGATGTACATCGCCTTTCTTGACGCGGCCGCGCGGGATCGCCTCCTTGACCGAGACGATGATGACGTCGCCGACGCCCGCGGTCCGCCGCTTCGAGCCGCCCAGCACCTTGATGCATTGGACCCGGCGCGCGCCCGAATTATCGGCCACGTCGAGATTGGTCTGCATCTGGATCATGCCGCGCCTCCCGCCTCGTCACCCGCGGGCGCGGGCGCCGCTGTCGCTCCGGCGCGCCGTCCCGCCGCGGCATCGCCCGGGCCGGCCACCACGATCCAGCGCTTGCGCTTCGACAGTGGGCGGCTTTCCTCGATCCGCACCGCATCGCCGGCGCGGTAGCGGTTTTCCTCGTCATGCGCGGTGTATTTTTTCGAGCGCGACACGAACTTCTTGTAGAGCGGATGCATGACGCGCCGCTCGACCCGCACGGTGACCGTCTTATCGCAGGAATCGCTGATCACGACCCCCTGAAGGATGCGCTTAGGCATGGCTAGTGTCCCCTAAGCGGCTTGCGGCGGCGCGGCGCGGCGCGGCCCGCCGAGGATGGTCTTGATCCGCGCGATGTCGCGCCGCACCTGGCGGACCCGCGCGGTATTTTCGAGCTGGCCGCTGGCCCGCTGGAAACGCAGGTTGAAAATCTCCTTGCTGAGCGCATCGACCTCTTCACTCAGCTCGTCGAGTGTGCGGGCCCGCAGGTCGGTTGCCTTCATTCCCTTCACGGCTGCGCCCCCTCGCCCGGCCGCGTGACGAACCTTGTGCCGATCGGCAGCTTGGCCGCCGCGAGTTCGAAGGCCTCGCGCGCAACCTCCGGCGGGACGCCATCGAGCTCGAACATGATGCGGCCCGGCTTCACGCGGGCCACCCAGAATTCCGGCGAGCCCTTGCCGCTGCCCATGCGCACCTCGGCGGGCTTGCTCGATACGGGCACGTCGGGAAAGATCCGGATCCACACCCGGCCGATCCGGCGGATGGAGCGCGTGATGGTGCGCCGCGCCGCCTCGATCTGGCGCGCCGTGATCCGTCCCGGCTCGACCGCCTTCAAGCCATAGGCGCCAAAATTGAGCGTGGTGCCGCCCTTGGCATCGCCATGGATCCGGCCCTTATGGGCCTTCCGGTATCTGCTGCGTTTGGGTGCGAGCATCGCCGCTTCCTACCGGTTGCCGGCAGGGCGATCGTGGCGCTCATGACCGCCCGCCGCCTGGAGTTCGTTGAGGCGCTTATCCTGCGCCATCGGGTCGTGGGTCAGGATCTCGCCCTTGAACACCCACACCTTGACGCCGCAGGTGCCATAGGTGGTCTTGGCCGTGGCATGCCCGTAATCGACATCAGCGCGCAGCGTATGCAAGGGCACCCGCCCTTCGCGATACCATTCCATGCGGGCGATCTCGGCGCCGCCGAGCCGTCCCGAGCAGTTGATGCGGATCCCCTGGGCGCCGAACCGCATCGCCGATTGCACCGCCCGCTTCATCGCCCGGCGGAACGCGACGCGGCGTTCCAGCTGCTGGGCAATCCCTTCGGCGATCAGCTTGGCCTCGATTTCGGGCTTCCTGATCTCGAGGATGTTGAGGCTGACTTCGCTGTTGGTGACCTTGGCGATGTCGTTGCGCAGCTTGTCGATATCGGCGCCCTTCTTGCCGATGATGACGCCGGGCCGCGCCGAATGGAGCGTTATCCGGGTCTTTTTCGCGGCGCGCTCGATCAGCACCCGGGAGACGGCCGCCTGGCCCAGGCGGCCGCCGAGAAACTTGCGCAGCTTGAGGTCATCGAGCAGCTGGTTGCCGTATTCCTTCCTTGAAAACCAGCGCGAATCCCAGGTGCGGTTGATCCCGAGCCGGAGCCCGATCGGATTGACTTTCTGGCCCATCAGGCAGTTTCCTCAGCTCGCTCGCGGACGATCACGGTCAAATGCGCGAAGTGTTTCTCGACCCGCGCCGAGCGGCCGCGGCCGCGGGTGTGAAAGCGTTTCATGACAAAGGCCCGGCCGACTGTCGCCTCCTTGACATAGAGACGGTCGACATCGAGCTGGTGGTTGTTTTCGGCATTGGCGATCGCCGCCTGCAGCACCTTCTTGACGTCATGCGCGATGCGGCGGCGCGAAAAGGTCAGTTCGGCCAGCGCCGCCGCGGCATCCTTGCCGCGGATCGTCTGGGCGACGAGGTTGAGCTTGCGCGCGCTGGTGCGCAGCGCGCGCAGAAAGGCCGAAGCCTCGGTATCGTCAAGCCGGCGTTCGGCAGAAGGCTTGCCCATCTCAGCTCCGCCTAGCCCGCTTATCGCCGGCATGCCCGTAGAAGGTCCGGGTTGGCGAGAACTCGCCGAATTTGTGGCCGATCATGTTCTCGGTCACCAGCACCGGAATGAATTTGTGCCCGTTATAGACGCCGAAGGTCAGCCCGACGAATTGCGGAAAGATCGTCGAGCGCCGGGACCAGGTCCGGATCACCTCGTTGCGGCCCGAGGCGCGCGACTTTTCCGCCTTCTTCAGCAGATAGCCGTCGACGAACGGGCCTTTCCATACCGAGCGTGCCACGCCCTATCTCCGTGCTGTTAGCCGGTTGCGCGTCATCGTGCAGAGCGTCATCGCAGCTGGCGCCGGCGGACAATCAGCCGGTCCGTCGCCTTGTTCTGCCGGGTTTTCTTGCCCTTGGTCGGCTTGCCCCACGGGGTCACCGGATGGCGCCCGCCCGAGGTCTTGCCTTCGCCGCCGCCGTGCGGATGGTCGATCGGGTTCATCGCCACGCCGCGCACCGAAGGCCGCCGGCCGAGCCAGCGATTGCGGCCGGCCTTGCCGATCACGATGTTCTGATGATCGGGGTTCGACACGGCGCCGATCGTCGCCCGGCATTCGGCGCGCACCATGCGCACTTCGCCCGAGGCCATGCGCAACAGCGCATAACCCTGATCGCGGCCGACCAGCTGAACATAGGTCCCGGCCGAGCGGGCGATCTGGCCGCCCTTGCCCGGCTTCATCTCGACATTGTGGACGATCGTGCCGGGCGGCATGTTCCGCAATGGCATCGCATTGCCCGGCTTCACATCGACCCGATCGCCGGACACCACGCTGTCGCCGGGCCGCAGCCGCTGCGGCGCCAGGATGTAGGATTGTTCGCCGTCAGGATAGCGAATCAGCGCGATGAACGCGGTGCGGTTGGGATCGTATTCGAGCCGCTCGACCGTGGCCGGGGCGTCATCCTTGATCCGCTTGAAATCGATGACCCGATAACGCCGCTTATGGCCGCCGCCGCGCCAGCGCATCGTCGTGCGGCCGGTGTTGTTGCGCCCGCCCTTTTGCCGCAGGCCCTCGGTCAGCGCCTTGACGGGCTTGCCCTTCCACAATTCGCTGCGGTCGACGATGACGAGGTGGCGTTGCGACGGGGTGGTCGGATTGAAGGTTTTGAGCGCCATCCGCTAGATCCCCGTGGTCACGTCGATCCGCGAGCCTTCGGCCAGCGTCACGATCGCCTTCTTGTAGTCGGAGCGGCGTCCGGGACGGCCGCGAACCCGCTTCACCTTGCCCTCGACGCGGATCGTGTTAACCGCATCGACCTTGACGGCGAACAGCCCCTCGACCGCCGCCTTGACCTCGCGCTTGGTGGCGTCGAGCGCGACCCGGAAGATCACCTGGTTGTGCTCCGAAGCCGTGGTTGCCTTTTCGGTGATCACCGGCGCGCGGATGATGTCGTACATCCGCTGCCGCGTGAGCCGCGTCTCGGCCGGCGGAATGACGCGAAATCGGCTCATTTCAGGCGGGCCTCGAGTTGTTGCGCCGCGTCGCGCGTCAGGACCAGCGTATCGCGGCGCAGGATGTCGTAGACATTGGCGCCCTGCTGCGGCAGCAAATCGACCTTTGGCAGGTTGCGCGCAGCGCGGGCAAACCCCTCATCGAGCGTGGCGCCGTCGATGATCAGCACCGACTCCCAGCCGAGCGCCGCGAACCGCACCCGCAACGCCTTGGTCTTGGCTTCGTCGAATTTGGCAGCGTCGATGACGACCAGCTTGCCCTCGGCGTGCTTCGCCGACAGCGCGGTCTTGAGGCCGAGCCGGCGCACCTTCTTCTGCAGATCGAAGGCGTGGCTGCGCACCACCGGGCCGAAAATCACCGCGCCGCCGCGGAACTGCGGCGAGCGCAGGCTGCCCTGGCGCGCCCGCCCGGTGCCTTTCTGCTTGTACGGCTTCTTGGTGGTACCGCTGATCTCGCCGACGCCCTTGGTCTTGTGGGTACCGGCGCGGCGCTTGGCAAGCTGCCAGGCCACGACGCGGGCGAGGATGTCGCGCCGCACCGGCAGCCCGAACACCTCGTCGGCGAGCTCGATATCGCCGACCTCCTGGTTGTCGAGGTTGCGCACGCTCAGCTTCATGGCGCGGTTTCCTGTACTGCCGCAACCGGCCCTGCTGCTCCCTCGCGCAGCGCCGCCGGGTAGGGCAGCCCGTCGGGCGCCTTGCGTTTGACAGCATCCTTGACCAGAACCCAGCCCTTCTGGCTGCCGGGCACCGAGCCCTTGATGAAGAGGAGCCCGCGCTCGGCATCGGCGACGACGATTTCAAGGCTCTGCGTGGTCACCCGCTCGGCCCCCATGTGACCGGCCATCTTCTTGTTCTTGAAGGTTTTCCCTGGCGATTGCCGCTGCCCGGTCGAACCGAGGCTGCGGTGCGAAACCGAGACGCCGTGGGTCGCGCGCAAGCCGCTGAAATTGTGCCGCTTCATTCCTCCGGCGAAACCCTTGCCGATGCTGGTGCCGGTCACATCGACATACTGGCCGGGGAGGAAATGGGCCGCGGTGATCTCCGCCCCGACCGCAACGAGCGCGTCTTCGGAGACCCGGAACTCGGCCAGCTTTGCTTTCGGTTCGACCTTGGCCTTGGCGAAATGGCCGCGCTGCGGCTGCGTCACGTTCTTGACCTTGGCACTGCCGACCCCGAGCTGCAGCGCGGTGTATCCGTCTTTGTCCTGGGTCCGCTGCGCCACCACCTGGCAATTGTCGATGCGCAGCACCGTCACGGCGACGTGGCTGCCATCGTCGGTGAACACCCGGGACATGCCGAGCTTTTGCGCGATCAAACCGGTCCGCATCGCCCGCCTCTACAGCTTGATCTCGACGTCGACGCCGGCGGCGAGATCGAGCTTCATCAGCGCATCGACGGTTTGCGGCGTCGGATCGACGATGTCGAGCAGCCGCTTGTGGGTGCGGATCTCGAACTGCTCGCGCGATTTCTTGTCGACGTGCGGCGAGCGCAGCACCGTGAACTTCTCGATCTTGGTCGGCAGCGGGATCGGGCCGCGCACCCGCGCTCCGGTCCGCTTGGCCGTATTGACGATCTCGCTCGTTGACTGATCGAGCACGCGGTGATCGTACGCCCTGAGGCGAATTCGGATGTTCTGGCTATCCATTTGGTGTTCCCAACTCGATCAGAATGCGGGCGGGACGCCCGCGCTCCCGGCTCCTATTTGAAGATCTTGGCGACGACGCCGGCGCCGACGGTGCGGCCGCCCTCGCGGATCGCGAAGCGCAAGCCCTCATCCATCGCGATCGGCACCAGGAGCTCGACCTCCATCGTGATGTTGTCGCCCGGCATCACCATCTCGGTCCCCTCGGGCAGCGTTACCGTGCCGGTCACATCGGTCGTCCGGAAATAGAATTGCGGCCGGTAATTCCCGAAAAACGGCGTGTGCCTTCCGCCTTCCTCCTTGGTCAAGACATAGGCCTCGCACTGAAAATGGGTGTGCGGCGTGATCGATCCCGGCGCCGCCAAGACCTGGCCGCGCTCCACTTCCTCGCGCTTGGTGCCGCGTAAGAGCACCCCGATATTGTCGCCCGCCTCGCCCTGGTCCAAGAGCTTCCTGAACATCTCAACCCCGGTCGCCACCGTCTTCGCGGTCGGTCTGAGCCCGACGATCTCCACTTCGTCGCCGACCTTGACAATCCCGCGCTCGACCCGACCCGTCACCACCGTGCCGCGTCCCGAGATCGTGAACACATCCTCGATCGGCATCAAAAACGGCCGGTCCTTCGCCCGCTCCGGCTGCGGGATGTACTCGTCCACCGCCTTCATCAACGCCAGGATCGTGTCATGCCCGACTTCGGGATCGCGCCCCTCCAGCGCCGCCAGGGCCGAACCCTGCACCACCGGGATGTCGTCCCCCGGAAAGCCATAGCTCGATAGGAGTTCCCGCATCTCCAATTCGACCAGCTCCAACAGTTCGGGATCGTCCACCATGTCGACCTTGTTCATGTACACCACCAAGGACGGCACCCCGACCTGGCGCGCCAAGAGGATGTGCTCCCTCGTCTGCGGCATCGGACCATCCGCCGCCGACACCACCAGGATCGCCCCATCCATCTGCGCCGCCCCGGTGATCATGTTCTTGATGTAGTCGGCATGGCCCGGGCAATCGACGTGGGCGTAGTGGCGCTTCAGGCTCTCGTACTCCACGTGCGCCGTGGCGATCGTGATCCCCCGCGCCTTCTCCTCCGGCGCCTTGTCGATCTGATCGAACGGCACGAACGTCGCCAACTTCTTGGCCGCCAACACCTTGGTGATCGCCGCCGTCAACGTCGTCTTGCCGTGGTCGATGTGTCCGATCGTCCCCACGTTTACATGCGGCTTCTTGCGCTCGAATTTCTGCTTCGCCATGAGTCTCCCTCCCGATTCATCCCCACCGCACGGGGCTCACGCTCCGACCGCCTTGGCGGTGATCTCTTCCGAAATCGGCTGCGGCACCGGATCGTAGTGTGAAAACTGCATCGTGTACGTTGCCCGGCCCTGCGTCATGGAGCGCAGGTCGGTCGCGTATCCGAACATCTCACCCAACGGCACGTTGGCGGTAATCACCTGGGCGCCGGCGCGCGCGTCCATCCCTTGGATTTTGCCGCGGCGACCGTTGAGATCGCCGAAGACGGAACCGGAGAACTCCTCCGGGGCCACCACCTCGACGGCCATGATCGGCTCCAGAATCACCGGGCTGGCCTTCTTCGCCGCGTCCTGGAACGCCATCGATCCAGCGATCTTGAAGGCGATCTCCGAGGAGTCGACTTCGTGGTACGAGCCGTCGAGCAGGGTCACCTTCACGTCGACGACCGGGTACCCCGCCAGGATGCCGCGCTCGAGCGCGTCGCGCACGCCGCGCTCCACTGCCGGGATGTATTCGCGTGGCACCACGCCGCCTTTGGTCCCATCCTTGAATTCGAAGCCTTTGCCCACCGGCAGCGGCTCGACGCGCAGGACGACGTGGCCATATTGGCCGCGCCCGCCCGTCTGACGGATGAACTTGGCTTCCTTCTCGACGGCGCGCCGGACGGTCTCTCGGTAGGCGACCTGTGGCTTGCCGACGTTGGCGTCGACTTTGAACTCGCGCAACAGTCGATCGACGATGATTTCGAGGTGCAGCTCGCCCATACCGGAGATGATCGTCTGACCGGTCTCACGATCGGTGGCGACGCGGAAGGACGGATCCTCGGTCGCGAGCTTCTGCAGCGACACGCCCAGCTTCTCCTGGTCGGCCTTGGTCTTCGGTTCGATGGCGATGGAAATGACCGGCGCCGGGAACTCGATGGCTTCGAGCACGATCGGATGGGTCTCGTCGCACAGGGTGTCGCCGGTGGTCGAGTCGCGCAAGCCGACGGCGGCGGCGATGTCGCCGGCGTAGACCTCTTTGATGTCTTCGCGCTTGTTGGCGTGCATCTTCAGGAGGCGGCCGACACGCTCCTTCTTGCCTTTGGTGGAATTGAAGACGTAGGAACCCGATTCGACCATGCCGGAGTAGACGCGGAAGAAGGTGAGCGTTCCGACGAACGGATCGGTCATGATCTTGAACG
>CAYMRQ010000029.1:0-30944 GCA_964392845.1 uncultured Rhizobium sp. | reverse complement strand
AACGGCTCCGGGTTGGCGCCGCCCGGATCCGTCAGGAACGTTTCGCCGTGGTATTGAAAGACCCATGCGCCGTCCGGCCGCTCCTCGATTGCGTCGAGCAGCGCCCGTCCGACGCCGTGCCCTCGCGCCGCCGGATCGACGAACATGCGCTTCAGCTCGGCCCGTCGGTTTTCGTGAAGCACGAGCGCGCCGCACCCGACCGCCTTCCCATCGAGCCGGGCCACAAAAAACCGGACTCCCGTGGTTGACAGCCCGGCCAGATCGGGCTGGTGCCGGCTTTCAGGCGGATAGAGCGAAGCCGTGTAGAGGTCCGATTGGCGCAGCAATGCCGTGACATCCTCACTCCGGGGGGTCTCGCGCGCGATCGATAGCATCGCGCGACGATAGCGCGTTGTCATTGCCAGCGCAGCGACGCAATCTCGTGCCTGGTGGGAAGCGAAATTGCTTCGGCGCCGGACGGCGCCTGGCAATGACATCAGGGGAACCCGGGAGGACGCCATGAAACGCAGCACCGATCGCATCCTGACGACCCATGTCGGCAGCCTGCCGCGGCCCGAGGATCTGCGGGCGATGATCCTGCAGAAGCAGCGGGGCGAGGCGATCGACGAGGCGGCGTTCGCCGCCCGCGTCAAGAGCGCGGTCGGCGAGGTGGTGCGGCGCCAGGGCGAGGCCGGCATCGACATCATCGCCGATGGCGAGATGGGCCGGATCGGCTTCATCCCCTATGTCAACGAGCGCCTCGCCGGGATCGCGCCGAGCGCCACCGCGGAAAGCGCCAATTACTGGGGGCTGTCGCGCGAATACCAGGCCTTCCCCGAATTCTACGCCTGGGCGGCGGGGATGCCGGGCACCGCCGGGCAAACCGGCCGCACCCGCTGGGTCTGCACCGGCCCCGTTTCCTACAAGGGCATGGCCGCCTTGCAGCAGGATATCGCCACGTTGAAGGAAGCGCTCGCCGGGGTGCATCACGAGGAAGCGTTCATGCCGGCGGTGTCGCCGGCCAATCTGCTCAACTGGAACCGCAACGAGCACTACAACAGCGAGGAGGAATACCTCTACGCGCTGGCCGACGCGCTTAGCGTGGAATACCGCGCGATCATCGATGCCGGGCTCGTCCTCCAGGTCGACGACCCGCTCCTGGCCTCCTATTACGTGATGCACCCGGAGGCGAGCGTCGAGGATTGCCGCAAATGGGCGCTGACCCGGGTCGATGCCCTCAACCACGCGCTGCGCGGGCTGCCGGCCGACCGCATCCGCTACCACACCTGCTACAGCATCAATATCGGGCCACGGGTCCACGACATGGAGCTGAAGCACATCGTCGACATCATGCTGCGGATCAATGCCGGCGCCTATTCGTTCGAGGCCGGCAACCCGCGCCACGAGCATGAGTGGCAGGTGTGGGAGGGCGTCAAACTGCCCGAGGGCAAGGCGCTGATCCCCGGGGTCATCACCCATTCCTCGAACATCGTCGAGCATCCCGAGCTGATTGCCCAGCGCATCGCCCGCTTCGCAAGCGCGGTCGGCCGCGAGAATGTGATCGCCGGCGCCGATTGCGGCTTCGCCAGCTTCGCCGCGACCTGCGAGGTGCACCCCAGCGTCGTCTGGGTCAAGCTCGCCGCTCTCGCCGAGGGCGCGCGGATCGCCAGCCGCGAACTGTGGGGCAAGGCGGTGTAACCTTGCGGGAAGATTGACGGCCGGCGAGTGCGGCGTTGTCGGGCAAGGCGGCGTGCGAAGCCTACCCCTACTGTCATCCCGGCGAAGGCCGGGATCCATTTCTCGGCCGGCAAACTGCATGCAGACCGGGCTGAATTGTTGGAAAGCCTTGATTTGCACAGCGATGGGTCCCGGCCTTCGCCGGGATGACACACTTAGGTGGCAATAATTGGCCCCGGGAGAAGCAGATGCAATTCGGCTATTTCACGCTCAGCGACAACCATTACCTCGACAATCGGCGCAGCGCCAACCAGCTGATTGCCGACATCCTCGACGAGGCGCTCTATGCCGAGGAGGTCGGGCTGCATTCGGCGTGGATCGGCGAGCATCATTTTTCGACGCTCGGCGTCCTGTCGTGCCCCGATCTGGTGCTGGCGCAGGTCGCGGCGAAGACCGAGCGCATCCGGCTTGCGCCGGCGGTGACCGTGTTGCCGCTGCACCATCCGATCCGGGTTGCCGAGCAATGGGCGACGCTCGATCTGCTGTCGGGCGGACGCGTCGATTTCGCCGCCGGGCGCGGCTATGACCGGCGCGAATACGCGCCTTTTCATGTCTCGTTCGAGGACAACCAGGCGATCTTCGAGGAAGGCATGGAGATCGTGCGCCGGCTGTGGGAGAGCGACGAACCGATCTCGCATCACGGCGCGCACTACCAGTTCGACGATGTCGCGATCACCCCGCGCCCGGTGCAGCGCCCGATCCCCTCCTATGTCGCCTCGTTCTCGCGGCCCTCGATCGAGCTTGCCGGACGGCTCGGCTGCAATTTGATCGTCGCGCCGTTCGCCGCGGCGATGACTTTTGGCGGGTTGCGCCAGGTGGCCGAGCTTTACCAGGCGACCTGCGCGCGCCACGGCAAACCGGCCGGCCGGCTGATGTGCAGCTATTTCCTGCATTTCGCCGACTCGCCGGCCGAAGAGGCGGCGGCCCGCGCGCGCCAGATCCGCTATTACCGCGAATGCGCGACCGCCGCCTTTCCCGGCGATCCGGCGACCGCGCCGCCGAGCTATCGCTATTTCGTCGGGATCGTCGATCGGCTGACCAAGGTGCAGCCCGAGAATTTGAGCGAGAATTCGGTGCTGCTCGGCTCCTCGGCGCAGATCACCGAAACGCTGAAGAAGGTCGAGGCCGCCGGAATCGCCGAGGTGATCCTCTACGTCAATGTCGGATTGAAGCCGCACAGCCAGGTCAAGGACGAGATGGCGCGCTTCATGGCCGAGGTGGCACCGGCCTTCGCCGGCAGCCGGGGCTGACCGGCACGACCTCGCGCGCTTATCGCACCGCGGGCGCCACGGTGTATGATGACGCGCCCTAAACCCTCGAAGCACGTGGGCCACCCCGAGCCATGGCCTCGACCCGCCGTCTTACCGCGATCCTCGCCGCCGACGTGGCGGGTTATTCGCGCCTGATGGAACGGGACGAGGAAGGCACCCATCAGCGCCTCCAAGCGCACTTCGAGCAGCTGATCAATCCGAAGGTCACTGAGCATCGCGGCCGCATCGTCAAGACCACCGGCGACGGCGTGCTGGCGGAATTCGCCAGCGTCGTCGACGCGGTGCGCTGCGCCGCCGAGATCCAGCGCGCGATGATCGACCGCGACGCGGCAATGCCCGAGGAGCGGCGCATCAGGTTTCGCGTCGGGATCAATCTTGGCGACGTCATCGCCGAGGGCGAGGACATCTTCGGCGACGGGGTCAATGTCGCGGCGCGCCTGGAAGCGCTGGCTGAACCCAGCGGGATCTGCGTTTCCGGCACGGTGCACGACCAGATCCGCGACAAGCTGCCGTACCCCTTCGACGATCTGGGCGAGCAGAGCGTCAAGAACATCGCGCGCCCGGTGCGGGTCTATGCATTGCGCCCCGACTCCGTCGCCGTTTTGCCGGCTCTGAGCACGCCGCCCGCCGCGTCGGCCACGCAGCCCGCCGTCGCGCCACGCCTGTCGATCGTTGTTTTGCCCTTTACCAATATGAGCAACGACCCCGAGCAGCAATATTTCGCGGACGGCATCACCGAAGATCTGACGACCGATCTGTCACGGATCGAAGGCAGTTTCGTGATCTCGCGCAGTACCGCGTTCACCTACAAGGACAAGTCGATCGACACGAAGCAGATCGGCCGCGAGCTGGGGGTGCGCTATGTGTTGGAGGGGAGCGTGCGGCGCTCGGGCAACCAGGTTCGGGTCAATGCCCAGCTTATCGATGCCGAGAAAGACGCGCATCTGTGGGCCGAGCGCCTCGACCGCGACACGAGCAATCTGTTCGCCCTGCAAGACGAGATCACCAGCCGGATCGCCATCGCGCTCAACCTCGCGATGGTGATCGCGGAGGCCACTCGGCCGACCGAGCATCCCGACGCCCTGGACTACATTTTTCGGGGACGCGCCGCCTACGACAATTACAAGGGATCAACCCGTGAGAGATTTGCGGAGGCGATAAATCTGTTCGAAAAGGCGCTGGCGCTCGATCCCGGCTCGGTCGATGCGCAGGCTCTGCTGGCGGGGGCGCTCGCCGGCCGCGTGCTCGAACAAATGACCGACTCGGTAGCGGCCGACGTCGACCGCGCCGAGCGGCTGGTCGAGGAGGTGCTGGCGGCATCGCCGCGCCATCCGCTCGCGCATTTCACCCGAGCGCAGGTGCTACGCGCGCAGCGCCGGCACGACGATGCCATTCCCGAATACGAAACCGCGATCGCGCTCAATCACAACTGGGTTTCCGCGATAGCTGCGCTCGGGCTGTGCAGGTTTTTCGCCGGGTCGATCGAGGAGGCCATCCCGGCACAGGAGCGAGCAATCCGCCTCAGCCCGCGCGATCCGCGCCTGCCCAATTGGTATTGGCGGATCGGCATGGTGCATCTGCTGCAGTCCCGCACCGACGAGGCAATCCTTTGGGTGGAAAAGGCGCGCAGCGCCAATCCGGCTCTGCCGGGGCCGCATGCCTGGCTGGCTTCCGCATATGCCCTGATCGGCGATAGCGAACGCGCTGCCGCCGAGCTCGCCGAAGCCCGCAAGCTGAGCGGCGACCGCCGCTACTCGAGCATCGCCCGCTTGCAGGCCGTCGCAGATTGGGGAGTGCCAAAGGTCCGCGCCTTGTTCGAAACCACCTTTTTCGCCGGTCTACGCAAGGCCGGGATGCCGGAGGAATGAACCTCCGATTTGCGGGGTCTCTCGGCGCGCAGCCCCAGCCCCGCCGGGTCAGGGCTACGGCTGCAGGCCGGCAGCGAGGCTCATGCGGATCAGCTCGGAGAGGCTCTTCGCGCCCATCTTGTCCATCACCCGGGCGCGATGGATCTCGACGGTGCGCGGGCTGATCGCCAGATCGTAGGCGATCGATTTGTTGGGCAGGCCGGCCAGCAGCCCCTGCAGCACCTCGCGCTCGCGCGGCGACAGCGCGGCGAGCCGCGCCGCCGCGGTGGCCGCCATCGGATCACCCTCGCCGGTCTTTGCCAGATGCGCCAGGGCCGCCTCGACGCTGGCGAGGATCGTGTCGGCGGCGAACGGCTTTTCGATGAAGTCGATCGCCCCCGCCTTCATCGCCCGCACCGCGAGCGGGACGTCGCCATGGCCGGTGATGACGATCAGCGGGAAATTGAACGCCCGCTCGGTCAGCTGCCGCTGCAATTCGAGCCCGTCCATCTCGGGCATGCGGATATCCGCGACCAGGCAGCCCGGCCGCAGGGTCGGGGCGGCGGCGAGAAAGTCGCGGGCGAGGGCAAAGCTGCGCACCGTATAGGACTTGGCCTCGAGCAGCGCCGACAGCGACTCGCGCACCGCCTCGTCGTCGTCGACCACATAGACCAGCCGTTCACCCGGCCGTTCAGCTGCCACTGGCGGCCTCCTCCGGCGCCGACTCCTCCGGGGGCATCGGCAAGGTCAGCCGGAACACCGTCCCGCCGGATGGGGCCGGCGCCGCGCTCAGGCGGCCGCGATGCGCCTCGACGATCTCGCGGCAGATCGAGAGGCCGAGCCCCATGCCGGCCTTCTTGGTGGTAACAAAGGGCTGAAACAGCCGATCGGCGATTTCGGGGGCGATCCCCGGCCCGCTGTCGACAACCCTGACCTCGGCGATGTTTTCGTCTGCCACCCTGCGCGTGGCGATGGTCAGTTCGCGCCGCTCGACCGCCTCCATCGCCTCGACCGCGTTGCGCACGAGGTTCAGCACGACCTGCTGGATCTGCACCGCGTCGACCAGGACGGGCATCAGGTTGCGGTCCAGATCGAGCGACACGCGCACCCCCGATTGCCGGGCGCCGACGAGGGCAAGCGCGAGCGCTTCCTCGACCAGTCTGTTGAGGCTCTCCGCGCGGCGGTCGGTTTCGCCCTTGCTGACGAATTGCCGCAGGTTGCGGATGACCTCGCCGGCGCGCTCGGCCTGGGCGACCGCCCGCCCCATCAGACCGCCGACCCGCTCGGTCGATTGCGGATCGCTCTGCAGCAGATGCCGCGCCGCTTCGAGATAGTTCATGACCGCGGTCAGCGGCTGGTTCAGTTCATGCGCCATCGTCGAGGCCATCTGGCCCATCACGCTGAGCCGCGAGGTGTGCAGCAGCTCGGCCTGGAGGTGCTGAATGCGGCGCTCCGCCGCCTGCTGCTCGGTCAGGTCGTGGATGATCCCGACGAAGATGACCTCGCCCTCGACCTGCGTTTCGCCGACCGCCAGGTACATCGGGAAGATCGTGCCGTCCTTGCGCCGGCCGGAGACCTCGCGGCCGATGCCGATGATTTTCTTTTCCCCGGTCCGCAGATAATTGGCGAGATAGGAATCGTGCTCGCCGCGGTGAGGCTCCGGCATCAGGATTTTGACGTTGCGGCCGACCAGCTCGGCCGCGGTGTAGCCGAAGACCCGTTCGGTCGCCTGGTTGGCCGACCGGATCGCGCCGCTGCGGTCGATCACGACGATCGCGTCGAGCGCCGCCTCGACAACGGCGCGGAACAGCCCATCGTCTCGCGCCGCCTTCTTGCCGGCCATCCGCTTCACGCTCGCATCACTCGCTCCGACCCTTGCGTTCCGGTGCGGCCGAGTCTACCCCGTTGGGCGCGACCATTCGAGGAGGGAAGGCCATGCCGGTCCGCATCTACCACAACCCGCGCTGCAACACCTCGCGCAAGACCTTGGCCCTGTTGCGGGAAAAAGGGATCGAGCCTGAGATCGTCGAATATCTCAAGACGCCTTATACCGCCGCCGGGCTGAAGACGCTGCTCGGCCAGCTGCAAATGCCGGCAAAGGCGCTGGTGCGCAAAAAGGAAGCGGCCGCCGCCGGGATCGACCCGGCCAAGCTGTCCGAGGAGGCGCTGATCGCCGCGATGGTCAAAAACCCGATCATCGTCGAGCGGCCGATCGTCGTCTCGGGCGGCAAGGCCGCGCTCGGCCGCCCGCCGGAAAAGGTGCTGGCAATCATTTGAGGCAGCGCACGGGGGCACTGGCGATGGGTTTCGCTTCGCTCAACCCATCCTACCGTCGCGAGCAGCCGCAGGATGGGTTGACCCCGGCGTAAGCCGGGGAAACCCACCACGCGATAGCGGTGCTCAGCGAACCCCCGTCATCTTGTGGGTTTGCAGGCTGAGCTGCCAGCGCGGGTGCGTGAGGCAGAATTGGATCGCCCACTCTGTGTTGCGGGCGCGCTCGGGGCCGTCCATCGGCTGCACCGAGAAGCGCCGGAAATCGAGCCCGGCGAAGGCGAGCGGGTCGAGCCCGGCCTGCGGCACGACGATTTTCAGTTCGTCGCCTGCGGTCACGACGAGCGGTGCCCCGGCCTTCGGGCTGACGCAAACCCAGTCGAGGCCGGGCGGCGGCGCGATCGTGCCGTTGGTCTCGATGGCGATCGTGAAGCCGCGCTGGTGCAGGGCCTCGATCAGCGGGGGATCGAGCTGGAGCAGTGGCTCGCCGCCGGTGCACACGACAAAGCGGGAGGGCCCGCCTTCCTGCTCCCCGGGCGGCCACAGCGCCGCGACCCTCTCGGCGAGCGCCGCGGCATCGCGATACCGGCCGCCAGAGGTGCCATCGGTTCCGACGATATCGGTGTCGCAAAACCGGCAGATTGCCGCCGCGCGGTCCACCTCGCGGCCCGACCACAAATTGCAGCCGGTGAAGCGGCAGAATACCGCCGGCCGGCCGGTCAACGCGCCCTCGCCCTGCAGCGTGTAGAAAATCTCTTTGACCGCGTAGCTCATCAGCCGTTCCGACCCGCGGCAAACGCCTCCCACCCTCGCCGGCGCAGCTCGCAAGCCGGGCAGGCACCGCAGCCATAGCCCCAATCGTGGCGATGGGTCCGCTCGCCATTGTAGCAGCTGTGCGTCTCCTCGCGGATCAGCTCGACGAGCGGCGCGCCGCCAAGCTCGCGGGCGAGCGCCCAGGTCGCCCTCTTGTCGCGCCACATCAGCGGGGTGTGGATCACGAAGCGATGGTCCATGCCGAGCGAGAGAGTCGCCTGCAATGCCTTCAACGTGTCGTCGCGGCAATCGGGATAGCCCGAATAATCGGTCTCGCACATGCCGCCGACCAGGTGCTTCAGCCCACGGCGATAGCCTGTGGCCGCCGCGAAGGTGAAGAACAACAGGTTGCGGCCGGGAACAAAGGTGTTCGGCAACCCGCTATGCTCGAAGGAAATCGCGGTATCGCGGGTCAGTGCGGTGTCGCTGATCTGTCCGAGCACGCCGAGATCGACGAGGTGATCCGGCCCGAGCTTGTCGCCCCAGTGCGGAAATTCGCGGCGCAGGCGCCGGGCGACCCGTTCGCGGCACTCAAGTTCGACCCGATGGCGCTGCCGGTAATCGAAACCGATCGTCTCGACCGAAGCGAAGCGGGCGAGCGCCCAGGCGAGGCAGGTCGTCGAATCCTGCCCGCCGGAAAACAACACGAGCGCGCCTTCGGGCTGGGTGATCTGGCTCATCGCCACGACATGGGCGCTCGGCGCGCGCCGATCAACAAAGCCCTTGTGACGTCATTGCGAGGAGCCGACAGGCGACGAAGCAATCCCCTTCCGCATTGGGCTAATCCGATGGGGATTGCTTCGTCGCCGCGCTCCTCGCAATGACAGCCAGGGCCTTGCTGATATAGTGCCCTGCCGATCCATCGGAGGTGACATGACCACCAATAACGCCAACCCCTATCTCGCGCTCGGCGTGCGCCCGTTCATCAATTGCTGCAGCGTGCGCACGATGCATGGCGGCAGCCTGATGCTGCCGCAGGTGCGCGCGGCAATGGATGCCGCCTCGCGCCAATTCGTCAACCTCGACGAGCTGATGGAGGCCGCCGGCAGGCGCATTGCCGAATTGACCGGCGCCGAATGGGGGATCGTCACCTGCGGCAGCGCCGCGGCGGTGGCGCTCGGCACCGCCGCCTGCGTCGCCGGCAACGATCCCGCGCGGATGCTGCGGCTACCCTTCACCGAAGGCATGGTCAACCGGGTCATCATCCCCGCGAAACAGCGCTTCGCGTATGACCAGTCGGTCCGGATGATCGGCTGCCATATCGTCGAGATCGATACGCGCGAGGAACTCGACCGCGCGATCGAGGAGCCGGTCGCGCTGATTGTGCTGCTCGGCAAGCAGGAGCATCTCTCGGGGGTGCGGCTCGAGGAAATCGCCTCGGTCGCGCGCCCACGCGGCATCCCGATCATGGTCGACGCCGCCTCCGAGCATATCGAGCGGCCGAGTCCTTGGCTCCGGCGCGGCGCCGACCTCGTGATCTACAGCGGCGGCAAGTTCCTGCGCGGGCCGCAGACGAGCGGCCTCTTGCTCGGCAACAAGCGCCTCGTCGAGGCGGCCTGGCGCAACGGCTCGCCGCATCAGGCGCTGGGCCGGCCGATGAAGGTGTCGAAGGAGGACATCGTCGGCGTCATCGCCGCCCTCGAATACTGGTTCGAGGCGCGCGATCCCGCGGCCGACCGGCAGAAATGGTACGACGATTGCGCGGCGATCGCCGATCGCCTGGCGCAGCTCGACGGGGTGCGTCGTGAGGTCATCGAACCCGAAGGGGTCGACCGGGTGCCGCGGCTGAGGATTGTCTGGGACCGCGCCAGGTTCCCGCTCGACGGCTTGGCGCTGCGCCAGATGGCGCTCGACGGCGAGATCCGGGTCATGCTCGACGACAACAGCGCGAGCGAAAATTCGATCGCGGTCGACCCGTTCCAGCTGCAGCCCGGCGAGGCAGCGCTGGTCGGCGATGCGGTGGTCGCGGCGCTCCGCGCGTCCTTGACCAACCAGCCGGCCGCACCGCTTCCGCCGGCGCCGGCGGTCGCCGGCGAGTGGGAGCTGCGGGTCGACTTCCTGCACGGCGCGCGCAGCCACCGTCTCGCGCTCGAACAGCGCGGCAACGAGCTGGCCGGGCATCAGCGCTCGGCGCAATTCGAGGGGCCGGTCAACGGCACGCTCGCCGCCGATCGGGTCTCGTTCAGCTTCGGCAGCCGCTACGAAGCGAGCAACCTGTCCTATCGCTTCGAGGGCAGGGTCGCCGACGGCGCGATGGCCGGCACCGTGGCGCTCGGCGCCGCCAGCGACCAGAATGCCGGCATCGTCAACCAGAGCCAGTTCGGCACCGGCCGGTGGCAGGCCCGCCGCGTTGCCTGATCGACGGAACAGGTGGTCCTGGTCGCGTCGACGCTCGCCATCGAATTTCGGTAAACCACGCAGACGGAGGGCGCGGAGGGCCCCGGCCCTGATAATCTCTCCGTGTCCTCCGTGCCTCCGTGGTGATACGAACGAGGCTTGCGGGGAGCAAAGCGAGGGAGGAAACGATGAGCCGCCTGTTCGGGCCGATGCGTCAGGTCGGGATCGTCGTGCGCGACATCGACAAGGCGATGCATCACTGGGTCGAGGTGTGCGGCGTCGGCCCGTGGTTTTATGCCGAGCAGCTGCCGATGGACGAGTTCCGCTACAAGGGCCGGCGCTACGACATCAAAGTCTCGATCGCGCTCGCCAATTCGGGCGATGTGCAGCTCGAATTGATCCAGCAGCGCTGCGACTCCCCTAGCCTTTATCGCGATTTCCTCGCCGCCGGCCACGAGGGGATGCAGCACTGGTCGAGCTGGCCGGTGAACTACCACGAGATCCGCGAGCGGGCCTTGGCGACCGGCTGGCAGATCGGCCAGGAAGGCGATACCCCGCGCGGCCCCTTCATCTATTTCCTCAACGAAGGCCACCCCGGCACGATCGTCGAGATGGCCGAGGCGACGCCGACCCGGATGCGCATCTTCGACCAGGTGCGCGAAGCCGCGCTCGGCTGGGACGGCAAGGACCCGATCCGCAAGGATTGGCCGCGGGGGTAGTGCGCTCCCCGGAAAGAGAACTCCTATTCTCTCCGCATTCATTTCATACTCAACATATAGAGACCCGCCAATACGAGCGTAACTCCGCAGAAGCCGGGCACTGTCGGGCGTTCGGCGAGGATCAAAATACCGCTCAGATAAATCAGGACAAACGTCAGAGCCGTGAACGGGAAGACCTGGACGAGCGGCGCACGAGACAGGCCGTAAATCCAAAAGACCATGCCCACCACATAGAGGCCAAGGCCTATTATGATCCACAGGTTTAGGAACGATACCAGTTCGGTGCGGCCACGCGCGCCTGCCGCTAATAACAATTGACCAGCGGCGGCGCAGACCGCCCCGGCGAGAAGCGCGGCAATTACCGACAGCGGCACGAATCCACATTCTCAGTTTGGCATCAGCCCGACGCGGACGGCGCTGTGCTTCAGCCGGGCAATGCGCTGGACCACGGGCTGCGGCAGGTACCGGAGGGTCAGGTTCCGCAGACGCCATGACAACGGCGCTACATCGACGATTGGTTCATCGTGTCGCAACTCGGTTCGTCGAATCGTTTGCGGCATCCGATCCCGAGCGCTCTCCCGCGCAAACAGGAACGTGTTGTATCGATACCACGGCTCGATCGCGCGAATGTCACGAATATTTGGGCGTACAAAATCGAATATGCCATAGCCATGGCTGGCGAACTTAGCGCGCCAATACTCATAGGGCTGCTCGTTGACGTGAAATTCGCCACCCTGGCCCGGGACCGCGGCAGAAAACAGAATCAAATCGCCATGGGAAACCAAATTACCGACAAAAATCTCAGCCTTCGACGCTGGGATATGCTCGGCGACCTCAAGGCTTTGTACCAGACCGAAGCGGCGATCGAGGCGAAACATCTCCGAAAGATCAAAGGCGCCGAATTGTTCTTTCGGCATCACCAGCTGATCGATGCTGACATAACTGCCATCTATGCCGACGGTGTCGACGATACCGCTACGGCGCCATTCTTCGGCCCAGACGCCACGCCCGCACCCGACATCCAATACACTCGATACCGGGAGGTGCCGACGCAGCAAGGCGACGACATGTCGCGCAGATCGGCGCGCGCCAGTATCCATATAATCGAAAAACCTGTCCTCATAGATGTGCCCTTCAGCTTTACGCATCACGCGCCAACTCCCCGATCGTTACAGACCGTCGCTTGGGATGGCGAGAATTGGCGGCCTCCGCCGCCTCGAACCCGCTGGCCGGTCGCGCCGCGGATCCGTCGCCCCGGTCGGACGCTATCGACGTGGTGGCTGGCTCATCTCGCGCGATGAAATACGGGCGCGCTTTTACCTCCTGATAAATTCGGCCGATATACTCGCCGAGAATTCCCGTACAGATAAGCTGGACACCGCCGATGAACAGGATAGTGATGATGATCGATGCGAAGCCTTGCGCATCGCCAATCCTGGCACCAAATATTTCAACATTTGTAATTCTCCAAATGAAAAAGAAACATAGTGCTAAAAATGACAGTAATGATATAGCCATTCCGGAATACAATACGATTGTCAATGGAACGGTTGAAAAATTGAAAATGCCGTCTGCCGCGAGTTTTAACAACTTGAAGAAGGGGTATTTTGTCACTCCGGCGGCGCGCGGTGCCCGCTCATATTCGACACCGACCTGCGCGAATCCGATCCATGCCCGCAAGCCCCGGAAGAACCGGTTCTTCTCAGGGAGATGGTTTATCTCGTTGAGAACCCGCCTATCAATGAGCGAAAAGTCTCCTGCGTCGAGCGGTGTGTCAATAGACGCAACCTTTCTGAGGATGCGATAAAAAAATGTATATAAAAATCTCTTCCATGGTGCCTCCTTTCGCTTTGTCCTAATGCCGTAAACGACATCAAAACCTTCTCTCCATCGGTCGATCATTCCAAGAATGACCTCCGGTGGATCTTGGAGATCCGCATCGATAATGGTCGTGGCGTCCCCGTCCGAATGGGTGAGCCCAGCGCTGACTGCCGCTTGATGTCCGAAATTTCGCGACAGGGTAACCAGTTTGACGCGGCTGTCTACGGCAGCGATCCTGGTAAGGATATCGCCCGTCCGATCTTTGCTGCCGTCATCGACAAAGACTATTTGGAGGTAAAAATCCTTAGATCCAAGGACATCAACCACCCGGTCATATGTGGTAGTAATTACCTCCTCTTCATTAAAACAAGGAATCACAATAGATAGGAGAAAATTTGTCGGACGGAGTTTGCTGTGCGCGCTCGCCGTCTGCTCGCTAGACATGTTCGCCTCATCAATCCCCCAAGGTGCTTACGCGCGAGGGACAAATGACCGTCCTGCTGTCAGCATCCCGAATGACGTTACTTCTTCCAATAGCTCATAAGCTCCACTGATTCAACAGCCTGATTTCGCCCCCGATTTGTGCGATGCCGGGGTTCGCCCCCTTGAGGCACTTCTCGGGCCAAAGTCGCGACGAACTCATGGTCGCACCACGCGTCGCAGCAGATAGGTCTTACCGCGAGCGACGTCCTCAAGCGACAGACCCGGCGGAATGTCGAAATGGGGGTTGCGGATTTCGAGGACGTAGTCGAACCTGGCCATGTCGCGCGCGTTTTCGGGATAGGGGGCTAACTGGTTATACTCCCGATACTGGGCGGTGAATTGCAGCAACTCGCCAGGGTTCGAAGCCACTGTGAAAATATAAGGGACCAAAACATCGTGTTTCGCGCCGTAATAGACCGGAACATGCTCCAACGGGGGTCTGCGATCGACCGACGTCGATCCGGTCGAGCCTAACAGGACCAGCAGGCGAGACCCCGCCGGCACGTGAGCCAGCGCCTGGTCATACTCAGCGATAATCGCCTGCGCCGGAAGCCAGGTGACAAAAATAGAAACCACGCGGGTCGCGAGGCAAATTGAAAGAAGCAGCGCGATGACTCGCCGGCCACTCGACGACACTGCCCCCCACCGGCAGCTTGCCAGCACGAAGAAGCCGGCGCCGCCGGGCAGGCGATAGTCGACATAGCTTGAGCCAAGCAGGGTGTGCGGCATGACGAGGAACAGCACAACGAATGTACCGCAGATAAGCACCATGCGCCTGTTCAGATGGATCATACCGAGCGCGAGCCCGATACCGAAAATCGCGACAACGGCGACTAACAGCGGCAGTTCGACGTAAGGGAGGGCAAAGAAGGTGGGCGACGTTATGCCCTCCATTTTCTTCAGGAGCGTACTCCATTGAAACCGGTGCGTATTCTGCGCCAAAGGACTCAATAGCATCAGCAGCAGCGGGATGCCGGTAACCAGCGCGCCTTTGACCAGACCCTCGAAGTGCCTGGCTCGCAAGCGACGATCTCTTCTGACGGCTTCCCAGAACGCCGAAATCTCGTACCCGGCAACGCATAAGGCGTAGAGCCCGAATGCATAGAGATGCATGAGGAAGACGACAGCGCCGACCAAGACGAGCAAGCCGAGGGTGAGGGCGTGCGCTCGCTCGCGGTAGCGAACCCACAAACTGAAGGCGACGAGGGCAAACCCGACGCCAATGATGTAATTGATGAACCCATACTGAAACGCGCCATTGTAGAGAAGAATGCCGCTGAACAGCGACAGCCCCCAGTTTTCCTTGTTGAGTTGCCGATCGACGAAAATCGTGCCGCCGTATATAATCGCCAGCGCAATTATCACAATAATGCGTGCTGAGAGTTCGATGGAAAAAAAATGGGTCAGCGGAATCACAAGAACATCTATGGCAAGATTGGGAATTATTATCCATCGAAACGTGTAAAATTGCGCGAGGTACTGGTCTGTCGAAATATTGTGGTAGACCTGCAATCTGCCGAGGTGATTTGGGTAGTCGACGAGCGGCAGATGCGCGCAGACCAGCACGGGAACAAGGGAAAACAGGATGAGCGCGGGAATGAGTAGCAGTTCTTTTTTCATTGATGGCCGGCGATTCCTGCAAAATTGGTAGCATCGTCGCGACAAGTGTCAATTTTCTTAACCGCCGTCGGGTTTCTTAACCGCCGTCGGGCCGACTGTCCATAAAGCCTGTTATTCGACACTTGACACGGAGATCGCTCATCCGCCGCGCCGGCCGATATCCCTTCGGCAGAAGCCTTCGGACCAGTCGATCTGGTCGACGGCGCGGTAGGCGCGCTCGCGCGCCGCGGCGAGGTCCTTGCCGCGCGCGGTGACGCCGAGGACGCGACCGCCATCGGCCAGGATGCGCTCGCCCTCGCGCCTCGTCCCGGCGTGGAAGATTTTGACCTCCGGGTCGCTCGCCGCCGCGTCGAGGCCGTGGATCTCGGTGCCGCGCAGCGGATCGTCGGGGTAGCCCCTGGCGGCGAGCACGACGCACAATGCCGCCTCGTCGTACCAGCGCAGATCGACCTGGCCCAGGATGCCGTCGCGCGCCGCGATCAATGCCGGCAACAGGTCGCTCTTCAATCGCATGATCAATGCCTGCGCCTCGGGGTCGCCGAAGCGGACATTGTATTCGAGCAGCTTCGGTCCCTCGTCGGTCAGCATCAGCCCGGCATAGAGCGCGCCCTTGAACGCAATTCCGTCGCGCTTCATTGCCCGCACCGTCGGCAGGATGATCCTGTCCATGACCGCGCCCTCGATCGCCAGGGTCACCGCCGGGGTTGGCGAATAGGCGCCCATCCCGCCGGTATTGGGGCCGGTATCGCCGTCGCCGACCCGCTTGTGGTCCTGCGCGGCGGCGAGCGGCAGCGCGTTGGTGCCATCGACCAGCGCGAAAAAGCTTGCCTCCTCGCCGCGGAGACACTCCTCGACGACGATCTCGGCGCCGGCCGCGCCGAAGCGGCCCTGCCCCAGCGCGGCGTCGACCGCGGCATGGGCCTGCGCTATATCGCCGGCGACGACGACGCCCTTGCCGGCGGCGAGCCCGTCGGCCTTGACGACGATCGGCGCGCCCTGCTCGGCGACGTACGCCTTGGCCGCGGCGGCGTCGCGAAACCGGCGATACCGGGCGGTTGGGATCGCTTCGCGGGCGCACAGATCCTTCATGAAGCCTTTCGAGCCTTCGAGCACCGCGGCCGCCGCGCCTGGCCCGAACGCCGCGATCCCCGCGCCCTCGAGCGCATCGACGAGCCCGCCGACCAGCGGCGCCTCCGGCCCGACGACGACGAAATCGATCGCGGCACGCCGGCAAAACGCGGCGATGGCTGGCGTGTCGCTCGGGCGAATCGCGACGCATTCCGCCTCCTCGGCGATGCCGGCATTGCCCGGCGCGCAATAGAGCCGATCGACCAGGGGCGAGGCGGCGATCGCCCAGCAGAGTGCGTGCTCGCGCCCGCCCGACCCGATGACGAGGATTTTCATCAGAGCCCTCCTCACCCCTGCCCTCTCCCCTCCGAAGAAGGGGGGAGAGGGAGTTTATCGAGGACCTGCATCGCTCTTGTCTCCAAGCTCCGGTATTATGCCCTGATGAACGATCTGCCGCTGACCGCTCCGCCGACCTCGAGTCCAGGGTCGAACCTGCCGGAGTATACCGTCTCCGAACTATCGTTGGCGCTCAAGCGTTCGATCGAGGACGGCTTTGGCCAGGTCCGGGTGCGCGGCGAAATTTCCGGCTTCAAGCGCGTCGGCTCCGGGCATTGCTATTTCGCGCTGAAGGATGCCGATGCGGTGCTCGACGCGGTGTGCTGGCGCACCACCGCGATCCGCCTCGACCTCAGGCCCGAGGACGGGATGGAGGTGGTGTGCAGCGGGCGCCTCACCACCTATCCCGGCCGCTCGAAATACCAGCTGATCGTCGACAGAATCGAGCTGGCCGGGATCGGCGCCCTCTTGCGCCTCCTGGAGGAGCGGCGCCTGCGTCTCGCCGCCGAGGGCCTCTTCGCCGCCGAGCGCAAGCAGAAGCTGCCGTTTCTGCCCGAGGTGATCGGCATCGTTACCTCGCCCACCGGGGCGGTGATCCGCGACATCCTGCATCGCCTCGCCGACCGGTTTCCGCGCCGGGTGCTGATCTGGCCGGTCCTGGTGCAGGGCGAGGGCGCGGCGGCGCAAATCGCGGCGGCGATCGACGGGTTCAACCGAATCGAGCCCGGGAGCCAAGGCGAAAACACCGTGCCGCGGCCCGATCTGCTCATCGTCGCGCGCGGCGGCGGCAGCCTCGAAGATCTGATGGCGTTCAACGAGGAGATCGTCGTGCGCGCCGCCGCAGCGTCGGCGATCCCACTGATTTCCGCGGTCGGCCACGAGACCGACACGACCCTGATCGACTATGCCAGCGACCTTCGCGCGCCAACCCCGACCGCGGCGGCCGAGATGGCGGTGCCGGTGCGGCTCGATCTCGTGGCCGAGCTCGGCGGCAAGTCGGCGCGCCTCGCCGGCAGCCTGTCGCGGCTCTTCACCGAGCGCCGGCTGCATCTTATGGGCCTCGCGCGCGGCCTCCCCGACCCGCAGGATCTGCTCGGCGCCGCCGCGCAGCGCCTCGACGACCGCAGCGAGCGGCTGCGCCTGGCGATCCTCGCGCGTTTCGGGGCCGCAAGGCAGCGCCTTGATCTGGCCGCTTCCGGTCTGCGCCCGACCGCGCTCGCGGCCGATGTCGCGCGCGCCCGCGATCGTTTCGGCGATGTCGAGCGCCGGCTCGGCGCTGCGATGAACCGCACTCTCGCCGCGAAGCGCGACGCCACCGACAATTTCGCCGGCCGTCTGGCGACCCATTCGGAGCGCCACGAGGCCATGCTCCGTCGCGGCTATGTCATGGTGCTGGACAACACCGGGCATGTTGTTGCCGAGGCGGCGAAGGTCCGGCCAAATGCTGCATTGGAGCTGGAATTCTACGACGGCAAGGTCGGCGTCATCGCCGGCGGCTCGCGCCGACCGGTCCGCCGCTCGGTCCCGCCCGCGGGCCAAGGGAGCTTATTCTAGAAACCGCAGCCTGTTTTTGACCCTCTAACCGTCATCCCCGGGCTTGACCCGGGGATCCCAATGGAGTTGCCCCGGGATGGCCGGGTCAAGCCCGGCCATGACGAATTGTGGTGGTGGATCTGGTTCAGCGAAATTCGCTGTTAGTGGGGAGAGTTAGGATATGCGACCTTCCGGACGGATCCCCGGGGCAATGCGCCCGGTCGGCCTGGAGCCCGGTGTTGCCAAATACGCGGAAGGCTCGTGCCTCGCGCGGTTCGGCGACACCCATGTGCTGTGCACCGCCACGGTCGAGGAGCGGGTGCCGCCGTTTCTGCGCAACACCGGGCGCGGCTGGGTCACCGCCGAATATGGCATGCTGCCGCGCTCGACCCATACCCGCACCGATCGCGAGGCGGCGCGCGGCCGCCAAAGCGGGCGCACCCAGGAAATCCAGCGCCTGATCGGGCGCAGCCTGCGGGCGATCACCGACCTCACCGCGCTCGGCGAACGCCAGATCCGGATCGATTGCGATGTCTTGCAGGCCGACGGCGGCACCCGCACCGCCGCGATCACCGGCAGTTATGTCGCGCTCTACCAGGCGCTCGCGAAATTGTGCGCGGCGGGCCTCCTGCCGAGGGTTCCGCTCAATGACAGCGTCGCCGCGATCTCGTGCGGCGTGTTCGAGGGGATCGCCGTGCTCGACCTCGATTATGCCGAGGATTCGCAGGCAATGACCGACGCCAATTTCGTGCTGACCGGCACCGGCGGCATCGTCGAGATCCAGGCGACCGCGGAAGGCGCGCCGTTCGACGAAACCAGCTTTGCCCAGATGCTCGCGCTGGCTCGCGCCGGTATCGCCGAACTGACCCGGCATCAGCGCGCCACGCTTGGCCTGTCGTAGGGATATTGGGCGCTGGGCAACGATCTTGCCAACATGGCAACCATAAAATTGCCTGATTGTTATGTTAGCGTGCAGCTGGGATTGGAACTTAGGCGGCTTCCCGGCCTGATGGGGGACTGCAAAAAACAGGTGAAACAGGAAAGACGTCGCTGTGTCACGCCGCCTTGATCGCGGCGAGCGCCTGGTGATCGCCAGCCACAATTCGGGCAAAATCGCCGAAATCGCCGCGCTGCTCGCGCCCTTCGGCGTGCGGACGATCGGTGCCGCCACGCTGGGCCTCCCCGAGCCCGAGGAGACCGGCGCGAGCTTCGAGGAAAATGCCGCGCTCAAGGCACGCGCGGCGGTACGGGCGAGCGGCCTGCCGGCGCTCGCCGATGATTCGGGCCTCGTCGTCCCGGCGCTGGGCGGCGGCCCCGGGATCCATTCGGCGCGCTGGGCCGGGCCGGACAAGGATTTCCGCAGCGCCATGGCGCGGGTGCACCGCGAACTCGCGGAGTCCAAATCCCCCGGGGACCGTCGCGCGCATTTCGTCGCGGTCCTGGCGCTCGCCTGGCCGCCCACGGACCATGGCGGTGAGGCGGCGACATTCCGCGGCGAGGCGCATGGCCATTTGGTTTGGCCGCCGCGCGGCGAGCGCGGCTTCGGCTACGACCCCATATTCGTGCCGGACGGCCATGAGCTGACTTTCGGCGAGATGGACCCGACCCTGAAGCACCAGATCAGCCACCGCGCCCGCGCTTTCGAAAAGCTGGTGGCGGCGTGCCTAACCTGATCACCGAATTTGGCGCAAGGGCAGATTCGGACAGCGGCCTATGCGTCCTTCGAGACGCCCGCTGCGCGGGCTCCTCAGGATGAGGATATGCCTTTGATCCCACACACAAATTTACCTCATCCTGAGGAGCGCCCCGAAGGGGTGCGTCTCGAAGGACGCTGGGCGCCTCTGCAGAAAGTCGCAGAGCCCCTCGCCGTTTATATCCACTGGCCATTCTGCCGGTCGAAATGCCCGTATTGCGACTTCAACAGCCATGTCCGCGAGCGGGTCGACGCGGCGCGCTGGACCCGCGCGCTCATCGCCGATCTCGAGCATCAGGCCGCGCTCGCGCCCGATCGCGAAGTCGCCTCGATCTTCTTCGGCGGCGGCACGCCGTCCTTGATGCCGCCCGAGACGGTTGCGGCGCTGGTCGCCCGCGTGAAAGCGCTGTGGCCGGTCGCCGCCGATCTCGAAGTGAGTTTGGAGGCCAACCCGAATTCGGCCGAGGCGGAGCGCTTCGCCGGCTTTGCCGCCGCCGGCATCAACCGGCTGTCGCTCGGGATCCAGTCGCTCGATCCGCAAGCGCTGCGCTTCCTCGGCCGCGGGCACGACCGGGACGAGGCGATCGCGGCGATCCGCCTCGCCCGCGCCAGCTTCGCGCGCACCTCGTTCGATCTGATCTATGCCCGGCCCGGCCAGAGTGCCGCCGCCTGGGAGGCAGAGCTCGACGAGGCGCTGACCCTGGCCGGCGAGCATCTCTCGCTCTATCAGCTGACGATCGAGCCGGGCACCGCCTTTGGCAACCGGGCCGGCCGCGGCGAGGTGCTGGCCGCCGATGAGGATGACGCGGCGGCGCTGTTCGAGGCGACGCAGCTACGCCTCGCGGCGGCCGGTCTGCCGGCCTATGAGATTTCCAACCACGCCCGGCCCGGCGCCGAATGCCGCCACAATCTCGCCTATTGGCGCTACCAGGATTATCTCGGCATCGGCCCCGGCGCGCATGGCCGGGTGACGCAGGGTGGCGGCAAGATCGCGACGCGCCAGCTGCGCACCCCGGAAGCCTGGCTGGCCGCGATCGAAGAGAGCGGCACGGCGACCGACGAGCTGACCCCGATCGCGCGCGCCGACGCGATCGGCGAGATGCTGATGATGGGGCTGCGCCTTGTCGAAGGCGTTGCGCGCCATCGCCTCGAAACCTTGGCCGAGCGCTCTGTCGAGGAATTGTTCGCCGGAGTGCTGCCGCTTCTCGTCGACGGCGGGTTCCTCACCCTCGATGCCGACCGTCTCGCCGCCACCGCCGCCGGACGCCAGCTTCTCAACGCGGTGCTCGGCGCGCTCTTAGAGTCCGACCCAAGATGAATCCAACGTTTTCAATGTATTACAATTTATTGTCTCGTCATTCCCGCGAAAGCGGGAATCCAGGGGCGGCAAGGACTTCAGCGGTTGCCCTGGACCCCCGCTTTCGCGGGGTGACGATAACCCATTGACAGAGCGTATTTCATTTTGAGTCGCGCTCTTAGCCAGGCAAGGCCGCGGACACCGCCCGCATGGTCTTGTTCCTGGGCGCCGACGAAGCCGATTTCATCACCGGCTCGACCCTCTCGGTCAATTGTGAAGAAATTAACCACGTTTTCGGCAGAGCGCGTTCTGCGCTCAGCTTCCGCTTTGTTGCCGGACAGGCTATTATTGCTCAACTATCGTCTCGCACGTCGGCGGAAGGACCATGTGGCATGAAGCGAACGATCTATGCACTTTCCCTGCTCCTGGCAATCGGCTCCGGACCAGCCCTGGCGACCAACTGTATGGTGAGCGGCGGGTATGCGCAGTTGTCTGGAACCCAAATCTCGTCGCTTCTTGAAGGCAGGACAGCCTGCTATCCTGCCGGCGGCCCGCCATGGACAAACCAGGAAGCTCATTCGGGCGGCACCATCACTGACTTCAAGCAGGGCACGAACCCGGTCGACCCGTCGGGGCCGGTCGGGACCTATACGATCAGCAGTGGCGACCCAGGAACGATCACCTATAATTACAGCAGCGGTCCGAGTTTTTCCTATACAGTATTCGGGTCGAACTCAGCCAACGCCGGGACCTATGATTTCTGCGTTGGAGCCACACCCCTCGCCGGGCGGGTCGAGGTTGAGAACGGGACCGGACACGGCTGTTGACGCCATCGACGACGCGCATCCTGGTTCGCAAACGGGGCGATCAGCGATCGAGGCTAACTAAGTTCCGGCCTCGCGCGGCCGGCGGTCAGGCGCTACAGGGATGGCGAGCCCGGCAAAGCAAAGCAGGTAGAACAGGGTCGAGAGCCGCGGCGCCTCGAGCAGAGACTCCAACAGACCGGCGCCGAGATAAGCGAGGAGCGCGGCCGCCAATGGTGCAGCGGCCCGATTTCCGGAAATGATCGCGCGCCACAGGCCGAGAAACGCCGTTGCGGCTAACAAAACGTGGGCGATCACCCCGAGAACGCCCTGTTCGAACAACAGCATCAGATATTCGTTAAAAATGCGCCAGTTGGCATGGCCGTCATCGGTGAAAAACCAGCGCGCGGTTCCTTGCGCGAAATCGCCGTTGCGGACGAGCTGGTTCTGCCGTGGATCCAGCAGCCGCACCGTGCTGATCTCGACGGTGGCTCCCGGCTGCGGGACGTGAAAATAGAGCTCGACCGGGCGCCGCATCCAGCCAAACAGCAGGGGTGGGGCAAGCTCGTCTATTCGAAGAGCCGCGCGCTCCTGCACCCATTTTCCCGGCGCCGAGGCCTTGAATGAGGCTGCGCTGCAGTGGTCCGAGTAGAGCAGCAGCTTCTCGCACAGACCCACGGTCACGCTGCCGCCTTCGTTTGGCGATCGGAAGGCGAAAGTTACCGTGTAAGCGCCGGCTGTCGTCGCGGCAACCTTCTGTCCGAAATAGAAGGAGGGCGCGCCCGCCGTGATCTCCAGCCAGTTCCCGTCCGCATCGTGCCCAAGCAGAAAGTTGCTGCCAACGGGTTGGCTCGCCGCGCGGGCACGAAAGACCCGGGGGTAGGTGCCCAGGCCCATCCCAAGGAGCCAGGTTGCCGGACCCGGATCGCGAACCGCCAACCCATGCGCCCAATTGTCTTCGCGCGTGGTGAGATCGTCGGCGCTCTGCACCAGACGACCATGCATGAAAGTGGAACCCACAGCCACCGCGCCCATGCCGATCGCCACGGCGAGAGCGCCAATCAGCGGCGCTATGAGAGCGCTCGGACGGCGATGGGCGCGGTCGCCGGCGATCGTCCAGCCCAGGCATACGACTGCTGTCGCCGCCAGGGCGGCTGCATAGCCCGTGCGGGAATAGGTGACGGCGAGCGCATAGCCGGCGACGGCAGCGAGCACGAGGCCGGTTGGGATGCCTGGTCGCGGCTTCAACAGGCATAGCGACAGGAAGGGGATTGCCATGGCGAGATAGGTCCCGAGGTGCCCGCCGCCGACATGCATGCTCGAAAAAGTGGCGACCGCGCGATAGTCGCTGGTGAAATCGAAGAGGCCGACGAAGGCCGATCGTTCGATCATCGTCGCCGTGGCGACGATTATCAGCCCGGCGATCATGCCGGCGCCGAGCCAAACGAGCGCGTTGGCTCGGGATCGGATTGCCTGGCTGAGAAACGGGAACAGAGCGAGCGCCGCGAAAAACCCTTTCGCAACCCGCAATCCGTTCCATGCGCTGAGATACGGATTATCGGTGGGCACTGCCGGGACAAACCATAGTCCGATGATGATCGACAGAACGTATACCGCGCACGACAGCAAAACGGCGGCAGCCGCGACCTTGCCGAGCGCGAGATCGGCGCGACCTGGCGGAGCACGGAGCAGCAGCACACCGACGGTAACGACGATGAAGAGGTCGGATTCGCCGACATAGAGCCAGCCGGTCCACGGTGCCAGATCGAGGGCCGGCAAAACCGCCGGGATGACCGCGAGCCATATGACGGGCCAGCGAAACAGGGCAGCAGCGTAAATGCTGAGGGCCAGCGCAAGCGGCCACGGCGCGAGCGGGTAGCGCGCAAGCACTCCGACCGCCAAGGCGCCGCAGGCGGTGGCCAGGAGCACCCGCCACCACGCCGATAGCGGCCGCCAGACCGCCGGCGGAGATCGCATGACCCGCTCTGCGGCGGCGGTTAACACGGAAGCCGGTGGAAGCCCGGCGGTTGGAAAGCTTTCCTCCAGCACGCGCCAGACCCAAGCCGAGAGCGGAATGGCGAGCGGTGCGGCAACACCGGCTATGATCAGGTTGGTGAAGTCGGGAAGAAGTTCAGGCCGGAACCAACGGCCGACCTCGACCGCGAAGGATAAGATCAGCGCGAGCGCCAGTGCCAGGTAATGACCGCCGGGGCGACTTCCGCGGCGCAACCAAATCATGATGCCGATCGGCGCATACATCGCCGCATGCGCAGCAACGCTCACCACCGCATGAGCTTTGCTGACCACGTAAGCGTGGTAGAACGGCAGAAGCTGGTTTGTACCGAGCACCGTCCATGCGTCCATCGGGCTGCGCCAATCGACGGCCACGAGGTCATTCGTCAACAGCAGGGCCAGCAGATAAATCAGCGCCAGGCTCGGGATTGCTCTAGCCAGGTTGAGCCGCCACCGGATCAGGGCCAGCTGGTCTATGGCGCCCGCCACGATCGCACCGGCGACGATCCCCAGCGTGTGATACAGGATCGCCAGGGCGCTCGGGGCGGCGCTCAGGATCAGAATTTGCAGCAGACCGACGGCCGCCATGCCACCGAGCCCGATCGCGCCGGCGGCGAGGACGCGGCGGCGTCGGCAATACAGCGCTATCAGAATACCGAGCGGGAGTGTCTCCAGCGTGCTCGCGACGATAAAGGCGAGCCGCCACGGCAGCGGCCTTCCCTCGCCGGGCAAGGCGACCAGCAGGCTTGGCAGCTGCGCCAACCTTTCATGCAGATCGCTGCGGCTCAGAACGAAATCGAAAGGAAACAGCATAAAAGCGAGCAATACGAGCGCATACGCTCTGAGAGCGGCACTGAGCGCGGTGCGGCCGTGGCTCAGCAAGCGCACTCGCTCGCTCATCAGCGGATGATGAAACCCGATAAACAGGGTGACGCCGATCAGCGCGCCTAAGCTTTGCGCGATAATGTAGCTGATCGAGACCGTGCGCCCGGGAAAGAACAGCTGTACGAATTTGACCGCCAGCAGAAAAACCAGGCAAAAGGTGAATGCTTCGAGCACCGCGAAGCCGCGCCGGAGGCCGGGCTGGCGCGGCCACAACGCTGCGGTTGTCATGATCCCGAGCGGGACGAACATCAGCAGATTGCTGTTCCAATCGGCGCGTATATCGGGGCCGCCGATTTGATATGGCGTTTGTATAAAACGCCGCCATGCCGTACCAAGATCAATCGGCACGAAGTGGAAACCGCCAGGGCTGACGACAGTGCTGACGTAAATAATCAACAAACAATATGCAAATGTAATCTTGATGAACATCGATCGGGAACTTGCCGACTCGGAGACCTGCATAATCTTTCAACATAGACCTTTGGATTCGCGTATGATTCTGTCGCTGACGCAGTCTTGACGCGGAGGCACGGGGTTCGCGGCCAGCATGGACGGACCAAGCCCACGGCTGGGAGGCTCTTGTGCGCCCTAATTGGGGCGCTCTTACCAGTGCGCCTGCCCGTCCAAAGCGGTCAAAACCCGCTGCTCACCCGTTCTTCACGGACCACTATTTCCCGAAGAACAGGGTATTAGACTGGATTAGCTCGGCTGCAGGGTCGGCCTCAGTTGTTGAAAGTGTTCCGCGCCAGGAGGCACAGAGACCCACGTATGCATCGAGCGCTCCCAAACCGAAATCGAAGGTGAGGGAAACGCCGGATCGGCAAATGCGCCTACCGCTATGCCATAGCGGTCTGGCATGCGGTCGAGATCCCAATAGACCGAGGTGCCGCAATTCGGACAAAAATGGGACCGGACTTTCCGCCCTTCTTGCCCATCGCGCGTGTAGACCTTGCTTGAACCTTCGACGCGAACCTGAGATTTATTATAAAAGGCACCAGATCCAAATACCGCTCCGGTCCTGCGCTGACAGTCTATACAGTGGCAGGCACCGACAAGATCAGGTTCGCCGGTGACGATCACCTGGAGAGAGCCACATTGACACTGCGCAATTCTTTCCACTCTGTCCTCCCCTTGGCAAGAACTTCCGCCATGCAGCCTACGGCTATTTCCCGAAGAACAGCCCGCCGTTGACGTGGATCGTCTGGTCGGTGATGTAGCGCCCGTCGGGGCCGGCCAGCAAGCGCACCATCGCGGCGATCTCTTCGGATCGTGATCTCGCAACCCCCCCTCAGACCGCCGCCGCGGACTGCTGCTCGATTATCGCGGGCAAGCGAGCGTAGACGCGGCGCGCATTGCCTTCGAAAATCCTCGCTTTTTCCTCTGCCGACAGCGGCAGCTGATCGATGTAGCGCTTGGTGTCGTCGTAGTGGTGACCCGTCTCCGGATCGATGCCGCGCACCGCGCCGATCATTTCCGAGGCGAACAGGATGTTATCGATGGGGATGACCTTCGCCAGCAGCTCCTGGCCGGGCAGGTGATAGACACAAGTGTCGAAGAATACGTTGTTCAGCATGAGATCGGACAGCAATCCAAGCTTGGCGTCCTGCGCCAAGCCGCGGTAGCGCCCCCAGTGATACGGCACCGCGCCGCCACCGTGCGGAATGATGAACCTGAACGCCGGGAAATCCTTGAATACGGATGAATTCATCAGCTGGTTGAAGCCCGCGGTATCGCCGTTGAGGTAGTGCGAGCCGGTCGTGTGATGCGTCGGGTTGCAAGAGGCGCTGACGTGGATCATCGCCGGGATGTCGTGCTCCACCATCTTTTCGTATACCGGATACCAGTAATGGTCGGACAGTGGCGGGTCCTGCCCATGGCCGCCGGACGGATCGGGGTTCAGGTTGACGCCGACGAACCCGTATTCGTTCACGCACCGGTCAATCTCGCGGACGCAATTCTTCGGCGAGACGTGCGCGCTCTGCGGCAGCATCGCCACACCGACGAAATTCTTCGGGAACAGCGAGCAGACGCGGTAGATCAGCTCGTTGCAGGCGCTGGCCCAGGCTTCACTGGTCGTTGCATCACCGAGATGGTGGCCCATGCCGGCGGCGCGCGGGGAAAAGATCGTCAGGTCGGTGCCGCGCTCGCGCTGCACCTTGAGCTGGCCGCCCTCGATCGTCACGCGGATCTCGTCGTCGGTCATGGCCGGGCGCGGCGGCGGCGGCTTGCCGGCCGCGTGCGCCTCGATCTGCTGGCTGCGCCATCCCTCGTGCTGACGGGGTGCGGTGGTGTAGTGGCCGTGGCAGTCAATGATCATGGCAACGGGCCTCCTCTCCCTGTCCGGAGGTAAGCACCGCGCACTGCGAGCGGTCAACCGCGCGGGCGCCAAACCGCCGCTAGGTAGGAGCGAGACGGCCGGCCTCGACCGGCGGCGCGGATCGCGGAACCGGCGGTTCCAGCCTGCGGCGCGCCCCGCCGCGGCGGGCCATCGTGTAGGCGAGCAGGTAGGCGTCGGTCATCTGCTGCATGCCTGACAATTCCCGCAGGCGAGCGCTTGTGTCCGCAACCCCGGCGGCGAACGCCCCGTAATCCCGCCACACATTCCGCAGCGCCTCGGCAACATTCGCCCGGTGCTCCGGCAACTCCGATGCGGCCGCTTCCAGGAATTGCCGCTGCGTCACCGCATCCAGCTCTCCCAGAGGCGAGGGGATCAGCACCACCGACCCGCCGGTAACATCGAGGTCGCGGGCACCGCCGACATCGGAAACGATGCACACGCAACCCGTGGCAGCCGCTTCGAGTAACGCCATGCTGCACCCCTCAACGAGCGAGGGAAGCAAAAACACGTGAGCGCCGGCCAGCGCTGCGATCGTTTCAGCCCGGGTCAGCCCGCCGACGAGCTCGATACGATGGCCTTGCGGCGAGGCGGCAATCTGCGCCTGCAGCGCCTGGTGGTACCCCGGATCCATGGGCGCCCCGATCAGCCGCAGCCGCATCCTGGGAATGTCCTGCGCCGCCTCGGCAAAAGCGGCGATCGCGACATGCTGCAGCTTCGGCCGCGCCAACGAGGCCACCATCGCGACGGTAAAGGGAGCGCCGCCGTCGACCGCCGCGCGGGGCGGCGCAGCGATGACGTCGTCGCGCAGCCCGTTGCCGACAACGACGATCCGGTCGCTGGGAACACCGAATTGCGCGGCCGCGAATTGCGCCACCTGTCGCGACACCGCGATCACCCGATCCATCCCGGCGAGGCCGATCGCGACCTGTTGCCGGGCGGCATCATCCATCCAGAGATAGCAATTGTGCATCGTATAGACGGTCGCGACGGCGTGTTCTTGCGCCCGCCCTGCCGCAAAGCAGCTATGGTGGCAATTGACCACCTCGATCGCCTCGTGGCGCAGAAAATCGGCGAACGCGCTCTCGTCGCCGCGAAACGACAAGGTCCGGATCGGCGCGCTCGCGAAAGCGCTCGCCGGCGGCCGCGCATCCTGGGCGCTGGCGACAAATACGGTCCGGCCACTGCCCGCGAGGCTCAGGGCGAGATCGATGACGATGTTCTCGAGCCCGCCGGACGACCAGCGATCGACCAGCAAGAGGACCCGAGCGGGACGAAACGGGTCGTCGATTTGGGGAAGCGCGCGACGCATCGGTGGCGTCACCGGCACGGTCACCTGGTCGGCGAAGGCCTGGATGAACGCGTGCTGCACGGCTTGTGTCATCTCGCCGTTCCAGGTGAGGATGCGCTTGTCCCGCGCCCAATGCTCGCGCCGCAGCAAGGCAGCGGTCAGCTCCGAGCGGCACAGCAGGATGTCGGCATGGCGCAGCATCGCCGCATCGATCGCGCGCGCCGGCACGTCGATGTCGACGATGGCCGGCCCCTCCGGTGTCGCGGCGGGGTCGCGCCCGGCAAGGGCAGAGTAGGGGACCGGGCGGCAGCGCTTCAGCAGCGCGGCAGGGAACTGGTCGACGGGGCGCAGCAACGCATCGCCGCTGCGCAGCGATCCGTCGGTCAGCAATGTTTCGATTCGCCAGCGATCAGCTTCGAGCAATTCCCGGATATTGGCAAAGAGCCCCAATTCCTCGGCCCGCGACGTCAGGGTATCGTTGTGCACACGATATTTGTAGAGCGGCTCGGCAACGTGGCGGAATTGCGTCACCAGATGCATTCTCAGCCAGAAATCATAATCTTCGCCGCCGAAGGTATCGTCGGCATAACGCCCGACGATGTCGGCGATCGCTCGCCGGTACATGAAACTGGCGCCGATGAAATTGTCGCCGCTGCGGTGGAAATTTTCGATCGTCGCCTCTGACGGCAGACGTATCAGATCAGCAATCTCGGGGTCGCGGTCGTGGCGCCGCCAGCTTGGATCGTCGAGCGGCCCTCCCTTGTCGTCGATTGCCCAGTAATCGGAGTAGACGAGGCCCGCCTCGGGATGTGCCGCCAGCTCGGCGACCAACCGCTCGATCTGGGTCGGCAGCATGATGTTGTCGGCCGAGGTCCAGGTCAGCAGATCGCCGCGAGCGTAGCCGAAGCCGTGGTTCAGCGCGGCCGGCAGCTTCTGGTTCGGCTGCCGCAGAAACAACACCCGGCGCTCGTCGAGATACTGCCGGACCCGCCGATCGAGATCGTCATTCGAGCCGTCGTCGAGGACGATCAGCTCCCAATTTTCGTAGGTCTGGGAAACCACGCCGGCAATCGCTTCGTCGACCAAATAGGCTTGGTCGCGTACCGGCAGAACAATGCTGACGAGCGGCGCTGACTGGGTGGCCGCGACGGCTTCTGCCATCGAGCGGGTTCGGTCCGCCGTCGCTGCTTCCTGGAGAGCGAGCGCTCGGCTATACGCGCGGTCGCGTTCGCCGACCGCCCTCTCCATCGCGCGCCGCGCCACTTGAAGCCGCCGGGTCAGCTCGCCGCGCTCGGAGCGCCAGCCGCTCGCCTGTTCGAGGAATGCCAATCCCAGCCGGTTGGCGCGCTCCACCGCTTCGCTGAGGCGGGCGAGCGTCGCCCGGTGAGTCGCGACATCATCGGGAAGATCGGCCGGCCAGCCCTCAGCAACCGGCGAAATCTGCCGGTTGCTTATCAGCTCGGGATCGAGAGCGGTCAAACGATCGAGCAGCCAGCGCTGGGCATCGTCCACGCCGCGGATCAGCTCGGCGTATTCCGCGGTTCGCCATCGACGGGCCTCGATCTCCGCAGCGTGGGCTCGCCGCCTGGCGTCCGACATCTCCGCGAGGCCAGCGAGCAATGACGTGACGGACGGCGGCTTGACACCCCGCAGGTCGAAAAGCAGCGATCCATTGCATGGTTGCGATCTCGCTCCGACCGAACCCAGATCGCGACCGCGCCGCTCCTTCCCGTAGATCGCAATCAGTTGCAGCCCGTTCCAATGGGTGTCCGGTTCCAGGCCGGCATTGCATACGCCCAGATGCATGAGGCGGGTGCCGGAAGGAAGCCGCGCCGGCAGGCTGTCGAACTCGAACGTGCAGACATGCTCGTCGATCCGGTCCTCTTCTTCAAAAGGTACCACGACAAGGACGTATTCTTTGGCATGTCGGGACAGGCGGTGCAGGATCTCCCGCCAATTCGCGAAATGCTCGAGCGTGTTCGAGCAATAGACGATGTCGGCGATTTTGCTCGCCTCGCCGATGGCGTTGACATCGACGAACTCGAAGCCCGGGTGAAGGGCGCGCGCCATTCCCAGGCCGACCTGGGCAACGTCGCCACCGCGAATCGGCGAATCGGGAAAGGCGCGTTGCAGGACCGGCAGCGCATCGCCTAACGCACAGCCATAATCGAAAATCGCGGACTTGCGCGCGCGGCCCTCCTCGAGGAACCAGTCGGGTAGTTCGCGGCAACACAATTCTGCAAAGAACGCAGTCTGCTGGCGGCCGCCTTTGGCGATCCAATCTTCGAAAAACCGCTTGTTCCAATAGTCGGGCGAGTTGATTTCGCTCCCGTCAAAATTATCGGCCATCGACGGAATCCTTTACCGGCCGGCGCACCGCGACGCCCCCGGTGATCCGCGCGGCATCGTCACGGTGACGCAGCGCCACCCTTTGGGTCACGGGCCAGGGCAACGAGTCCAGGTTAACCTGGTGATGGGCTAATGAGGGAGTGGAGATAATCGGTATCCGATCCGGCGAGTTTGCGGCGGGTTTTGATCGATCGCTGCGCCTCGCCCCAGGCCACGATCTTGTCGTAATCGTTGCACCTCGCGATCGTCGCACAGACGACCAGCAGCAGCACCTCGGGTAGCGAATACATGACCTTGCACGGCTGCCGCGCGTCCTTGATCGCACCGAAATGCTCCAGCAGGCTGCGCCGGCGGGATTTCGCAAATGCCTCTTCGACCCATGCCTCCCTCCAGGAGGCATCCTCGAATCATGACCCGCCCGCCGGCGCTATCAAAATCTACCA